>NZ_JBWXPX010000003.1:0-138523 GCF_056680255.1 Arthrobacter sp. BC5 | reverse complement strand
GAACAAACAATCACAAGCGCTTCACTCGGAGTCGAGAAGCCAAACCCTGTCATGTTCCATACAGCTCTTAGCATGATCGGTGCAGCACCCGATAGCTGGATGATTGGCGACAACCCCACAGCCGACATCGAGGGTGCCCAAGCAATCGGTATGCGCACCGTGCTCGTCCACCAACCTGTCTTAGACTCACCTCCTCTCACCCTCGTGCAGGCTGCAGCAGAGGTAATCCGTGGCATGCACGCTCGATGAGAGGCTCCTCAGGACACCCTACAAGTCGATTTTTAGGATTATGACTCCATGGGCCAATTCCAAGACACCGTAGCGACGACTGTTTACTAGGCACGCCGACCATACCCACTGACGGTCGACCAAAGGGTACGAAAACCGGTATCTAAGCCCTTAAGGACGCCACAGACATCGCCTCAATTTGCAGTTCGCTGGCAGACAGTAGTGTTTTTCCATACGGTGGTCCTGAATCGGGCCGTCCTAGTGGTCCTAAATCACGTTGACATACTCAAACGGGGTTCACGGCTTCCTAATACCTGTCGTGAGCAATGCTGAAAATGGCGACACCAACGACGACGGCGGTGGCCGTCGTCGTTGGTGTTAGTTGGTCCAGGCCTACTTCGCGATGATGTCGTCGACGTAGATGGTGCCCGTCGTGACGCCCGCGTTGCCCTGGCCCAGGTACAGGCTGAACTGCGTGACGTTGGCGAGCTTCGCCGCGTCGAGCACGGCGCCCGCGTGGGCGGTGTCCCAGGATGCCGGCTTGAACTCCGAGAAGGGCGCCGAGACCTGAATCGGTGCGGTGCCGGTCAGGGGCACGTTGTACTCGAAGTAGATGCCGTCGGCCACGACCTGCAGCGTCGCACCCGTTCCCGTTCCATCCGGGCGCAGCCAGGCGCCCAGTGACGTGAAGCCGGACCAGTCCTGGTCCACTGTCCGCCCGATGCCGGTGTAGTTCTGCGACGCGAAGTCGTAGCTGTAGGACAGGCCGTAGCTACCGGAGGCCTTGTTCTCGACGGAGTGGGCGATCGAATTCACGCCTGCACTCGTGTACACCTCGTCGAGGGTCACATCATCGCCCGAGTAGCCCTCGAAGGTGTCTACGACGCCCGGTACGACCACCGGAGCGGGACCGAGGAGCAGGAGTGCCTCATCTGTATAGGTCGCCTTCGAACCCTTCCCGTTGCCCTCCGTGACGGTGACCTTCACCGTAGCGGTCCGCGATTCGGTGTTGCCGTTGGGGATCGTGTAGATGCCGGTGAAGTAACCCTGGGCATCGAGCGTGAGTGGCTGGGCCGATCCGGCGTCGACCGTGTACGTAGCGGTCGCATTCTTCATACCGGTGGCGCTGACCCGGATGGTCGTCGTCGTGCCGGTGACGCGCTGGCGATCAGTCGGGGTGACGATGTGTACGGCAGGTTCTTGCGTGGCCGGCCTGGTGCGGCGGTCGAAGACATTCTTCAGGTCGGTCGCGAAGTAGCTGGCGGGATCTGCGTAGAACGCGCGGAAGTCCGGCATGAGTTCGTGCTCGGGCGTGGACCCGAAGGCGGGGTACGGCACGAAGAACTGCTCAAGCCCGAAGTTTGCCCAGGTCTGGGCGTAAGCGATCCGCGCGGAGTCGGGGTTGCTACGCAGCGCATTCAAAATGCTCGTGTACCACTCAAGGTCTGGGTTCTGCCCGTTGGGCTTCAGTGCCCCGCTCATGCCGAACTCGGTCAGCGCCGATATTTTGCCCTTTTCGTCCGCCATACGGGAGATCATCGCGGTGTCAGCGACGAGGGAGTCGAGCCATTGCTGGCTGCCGTTGGTGCCGTCGTAGAGGTCGTACCCGAGTACGTCCACGAAGTCATCGCCCGGGTAGGTCTTGAGGTAGGTCTCAGGAGTGCCGCCGAAGGTGCCGTTGGGGGAGTAGGCGTACAGGAAGTTGTGGACGTCCTTAGTGTCCCGCAGGTATTCGACCGTGTAACGGAAAATCTCCTGGTACTCGGCGCTGGTGGTGTGGCCTGCACCCCACCAGAACCAGCCACCGTTGTTTTCGTGCCACGGCCGGAAGATGATCGGGATCTGCTTGCCGTTCTCGTCCACGGACTCCTTGGCCACGTCGGCGAAGGCGTCGAGGTATTCGAGGAACGCGGCATTGTTCGGCCCGCCGGGAAGGATCTGGCGGACCGCGTTGCCGCCGGTGTCGTTGTAGCGGCCACCTGTCGCGAAGTTCGGGAAGTGCGCGCTGATCGTGTTGATGCCGCCAAGGGAATCGGCCTTCTGAATGCCATCGACCAGCACGTCGACGTTCGTATCCAGCGAGGCACCCGCGATGCCCGGGCGCTCGTCGCCGGTGAGGATCAGCGAGTCCCAGCCGAAGATCGCCGGGAAATCACCCACGCCGTTCTTCACGTCCGACGCCAGCCCAGCAGGTGCCGGATCGGTGACGGCGTAGTCGGTTGTGTGCTGGTGGCCGAAAAGGATGCCCTGTCCGCGCACCGACTGGAGGTAGGAGAAGAGGGACCGCGTTTCATTCGTCGCGTCGCCATCCACAAGATCAACAGCGGCAGGTGGGCCTCCCCGTTGTCCGTCCGATGATGGCGGCGCTGCCGCGGCAGGGCCAGCGGAGACGAGCGCGGCAGCGAGCACGCTCACAAGCGCAGAAGCAGTCAGAGCGTTTCGCAAGGTAAAGGGGGAGCGTGTGTCATGAGGGAGCAATGCGGTTCTCCTTTGAAGGGCACTCCGGACGAGTTCATCCTGAGACGCAAGTCACAGACTTACTTGACTTCGATAATAAAGTGGCCTAAGAAAGTAGTCAACGGTTTGTTTCACTAGTGGACGAGCCAGCTGGTGGCACCGTTGCCGCCCATGATTGAAAGGTACAAAGATGTCCTCATCACTTTCGGGCTCCAAGCGTCTGGGCCTTGCTGCTGCGGCGATGCTCAGTGTCGCAACTCTCGCCCTCAGCGGCTGCGCCAGCGGCGGCGGGGGCGCGTCAAGTGAAGGTGGTGGTTCGGAAAGTAGCTCCGTCACCGTCTTCAACGGTGCCACGGGTACTATCGCCGAGAACTTCAACCCCTTCTCCTCGACGGCACTCCAGCCGACCCTCGGCGTGATCTTCGAGCCGCTCTTCTGGTACAACGCGGCATCCGACGAGCCGCCCACACCGCTTCTCGCGGAGTCCTTTGAGTGGAACGAGGACGGCACCCAGCTAACGATCAAGACCCGTGAGGGCGTCAAGTGGTCCGACGGCGAGCCGTTCACTGCAAAAGATGTGGCCTTCACCTTCAACCTCGTCAACAAGACCCCGGAACTGAACACCACAGGACTTTCGGCAACCGCCGAGGCCACGGACGACACGACCGCGGTGCTGACCTTCCAAGAGCCTTCCTTCATGCAGGAGCCGAGCGTGCTCGGCAACCGCGGCATCGTCCCCGAGCACATCTGGAAGGACGTCGCGGATCCCATCACGGAGACCAACTCGAACCCCGTTGGAACTGGCCCCTTCAAGGTCAAGGACTTCACTGCGCAGAGCTATCTCCTCGAGAAAAACGACGTCTACTGGGAGGAAGGGAAGCCGGCGATCGACGAGGTCCGCTACATCTCCCTGGAAAGTGCCGATGCCGCCACCGGCGCGCTCCTGGCCGGCGAGGTCGACTGGATGAGCTCCTTCCTGCCTGGTCTCGAGCAGATTCTCTCCGACAACGAGAACCTCTCCTACGTCAACACGCCCGCGCTGACGGCCTCGATCTTCACCTGCTCCAACGAGGAACTGGGCTGCGAGGGCCCCCAGACGGACCCGGCCGTGCGCCAGGCGATCTACCAGGGCATCGACCGTGAGCAGCTCAATGCCCTCGCCGGCGGCGGATTCGCTAAGACCGCGTCGCCGACCCTGGTGTTGCCGGAGCGCGACGCGGCCTGGATAGCTGACCCCGAGAACACCGAGACACCCGCCAACGCGAACGTCGAGGAGGCCAAGAAGATCCTCGAGGACGCCGGCTGGGTCGAGGGCAGCGACGGAATCCGTGAGAAGGACGGCGAGCGGCTCTCCCTCGGCATCCAGACGGTAACGGGCTACAGCGACTTCATCTCGCTGAACGACGCCATGTCCCAGCAACTCCGCGAGGTCGGCATCGATCTCAAGCCGACGCAGATCACCTACAACGAGTGGATCAACAACCTCAACATCGGTAAGTACCAGCTGACGCTCGAGTCCATCGGGCTCCAGCCGTCGAACAACCCGTACTACGCCTATGAGAAGTGGTACAACTCCGCCAACACGACGCCGGTCGGCGAATCCGCGCTGAACAACAACACCGCGCGCTACAGCAACCCCACCGTGGACGAGGCCCTCGCCACGGCGCGATCCACCAATGACGAGGCGGTGCAGAAGGAGCAGTACGGCATCATCCAGGACGAGATTGTCCGGGACATGCCCTACATCCCGATCTACGTGAACTCGCTTCTGACCGAGTTCAACACGGAGCGTGCCACGGGCTGGCCCACCAACGAGGACCCGTACGCCCTCGCAGCAACGTGGAAGGCCTGGGACAACGGCATCGTGTTGAAGAACATCACACCTGCCGAGTAATCAGTCCACCCCCGTGTCATAGGCGGAACGGAGCATCCTCGTGAAGCTCCGTTCCGCTCGTGGCCTGGCCTCGACCCTGCCGCGGAAAGTCGATTCCCATGAAATACATCCTTCAAAAGCTCGGGTTCTACCTGATCGCGTTCTGGGCCGCACTGACGGTCAACTTCTTCCTGCCACGGCTCCTTCCGGGAAACCCCGTGGACATCATGCTGGCGAAGCTCGCCCAGCGTGGGCCGGTGACACCGGAAGCGCGGGAGGCAGTCGAACTTCTCCTCGGTACCAATACGGACGCACCGCTGATCGTGCAGTACTGGCAGTACCTCGGGAAGCTCTTCACTCTGGACCTCGGAACCTCCGTCGCTTTCTTCCCCGCATCCGTGACAGACATCATCGGGCAGACCCTGCCATGGACCATCGGTCTCATCGGCATAGCGACGATCATCTCCTTTGTCCTCGGGGTAGTGCTCGGAATGCTCGCTGGATGGAAGCGTGGCTCGTGGCTGGACAACCTCATCCCGGTCACCACCATGCTGCAGTCGGTGCCCTATTTCTGGCTCGCGTTGATCCTCCTGTTCGTCCTGGGCGGCATGTGGGACCTTTTCCCGCTGAACGGCGGCTACAACGTCTACGAGGTGAGCCCGGGCTGGAACTGGGCCTTCGTCAGCAGCGTCATCTACTACGGCACCCTTCCTGCACTGACAATCGTCATCTCATCGGTGGGTGGCTGGATGCTGGGCATGCGCAACATGATGGTGTCCACGCTGTCCGATGACTACATCCTCACTGCGGAAGCCAAGGGACTTCGGCCCAGGAGAATCATGACCACCTACGCCGCGCGCAACGCTGTCCTGCCGTCCGTCGCAGGCTTCGCCATCTCGCTCGGGTTCGTAGTAGCCGGTTCGATCGTCACAGAGGCAGTTTTCTCCTACCCCGGCATCGGCTCAGCGCTCCTCAACGCGGTGGGTAGTAACGACTACTCCCTCATGCAGGGCCTCTTCCTCGTAATCACGCTGTCCGTTCTTGGCGCGAACCTCATCGTCGACCTCCTCTACTCGTTCATCGATCCCCGCACCCGGGCCCGAAGCTAGGACTCGCCATGACCACCACCACCCAGGACCCGGGGATCGCCGCGACCAGTGCCCGCTCCACGCGGCCCAAACGCGCATTCCCGCCCCTGACACCGAAGCTCGCCATCGGACTCGGCATCGCCGGCAGCATCACCCTCTTCGGGATCCTCGGTCCGTTCTTCGTCGGTGATCCGTCGACAGTCAACAACGTGGGCCTCGCCGGTCCCGCCGACGGATTCATCCTCGGCACCACCCAGACCGGTCAGGATGTTTTCGCACAACTCGCTTACGCCACCCGGGGATCCCTCACAGTCGGCCTGATCGTCGGTGTCCTGACCCTCTTCCTGTCTGCTTTCTTCGGCATCATTGGGGCGTACTTCGGCGGCTGGCTCGATGAGTCCTTCTCGCTTTTCAGCAACGTCATGCTGGTCATCCCCGGGCTGCCGTTGGTCATCATCATCTCCAGCTACGTCCCCGAGAAAAGCATCCTCCTCGTCGCCGTCGTCCTCGCGATCACCGGCTGGGCAGGCTCCGCCCGTGTCCTGCGCGGATTCACACTCAGCGTGCGCAACCGCGACTACGTCGCCGCCGCCCGTGTGTCCGGTGAGAAGTCTTGGCGCATCCTGGGCGTCGAGATCCTCCCGAACCTCATCCCCCTGCTCGCCTCGCAAATGGTCTTCGCCATCATCTTCGCGATCCTCGGTGAGGCAGGGCTCTCCTTCCTCGGCCTCGGGGCGTCGGACTCCTTCACCTGGGGCACCATGCTCTACTTCGCCCAGAACGGGCTCGCCCTGCGGCTCGGAGCCTGGTGGTGGTTCGTACCACCGGGACTGCTGATCGCCCTGTTCGGCGCGGCCCTTGCCCTCATCAATTTCTCCATCGACGAGATCATCAACCCCAAGCTGCGCTCCCAGACCCGTGCCACCCGGCGCTCCTGGAAGCTCTCCAAGTCCGAACTCCGCACCGCCACCAAGGAGGACGTCCTATGAGCAGCACCAACCAGGGAGCCCACTCCGTCAGCATCACAGACCTCGGTGCACGCGGCCCCGCAGACGAGGCCCGGCCCGGGCGTGAGCACCGCAGAGAACGTGCCACCGAGGCACGCGAGCATCCTGTGCTGACCATCGACGACTTTAGCGTCGAGTACAAGGGCGACCGCGTAGTCAAGGCCGTGAAGAACGTGAGCCTCACACTCGGCCGCGGAGAGATTCTGGGCCTCGCGGGGGAGAGCGGCTGCGGCAAATCCACCCTCGCCTACGGCATCAACCGGCTCCTGAAGCCGCCAGCCGTCATCACCGGCGGCAGCGCCCATTTCCACTCGCGCGAAGGCTACGTGATTGACCTCAACGAGCTCAGCGGCGAGGAGCTTCGCGCTTTCCGCTGGGACAAGATCGCAATGGTCTTCCAGGGCGCCATGAATTCGCTGAACCCGGTCATCACCATCCAGAGCCAGATCGAGGACATCTTCTCCACCCACCGGCCGGACATGTCAAAGAAGGAACGCCGCACGAAATGCGGGGACCTCCTCGAACGCGTGGGTGTGGACCGGAGCCGGCTTCGCTCCTACCCGCATGAACTCTCCGGCGGCATGCGCCAGCGCGTCATGATCGCCATGGCCATGGCGCTCGATCCGCAGGTCATGATCATGGACGAGCCCACCACAGCCCTCGACGTCGTGGTACAGCGTGACATCCTGCGCGAGATCACCCGGTTGCGAGCGGACCTGGGCTTCGCGGTCATCTTCATCACCCACGACCTTCCGCTCCTGCTGGAGATCAGCGACCGCATCGCGGTGATGCGCGAGGGGGAGATTGTGGAACTCGGCGACGCGGTGGAGCTCTATACCAACCCGCAGCACGAGTACACCAAAAAACTCCTGGCATCCTTTCCGAGCCTTACCGGAGCGCGCGGTGACTTCATCCGAGGCGGATCGCGGAACCAGAACGGAGACCAGGCATGAGCGCGCTGGAAGTCAAGGACCTCGTCAAGGAGTACAGGCTGCGCAACGGACGGCACTCGAGCGTCCTGAAAGCGGTGAACAACGTCAGCTTCTCGATCGACAGCGGGCGCACGGTAGCCCTCGTGGGACAGAGCGGCAGCGGCAAGTCCACCCTAGCCAAGCTTCTCATGCAGCTCGAGAAGCCCACCTCGGGCAGCATCACGCTCGACGGCGAACCCGTGAGCAGGCGCGGCGCGGGCCTGCGGCAGTACCGCAGTGACGTGCAGATGGTGTTCCAGGACCCCTTCGCGTCGTTGAACCCGTACCACACCATCGCCCACCACATCGGGCGTCCACTCATCCTCCACGGCAAGGCGAAGGGCCGCGACGACGTCCTGGACGGCGTTACGAAGCTGCTCGAACGCGTGAGGCTCGACCCGGACATGGCCCAGCGCAAACCGCACGAACTCTCGGGCGGCCAGCGCCAGCGTATTGCGATCGCCCGCGCCCTCGCACCCGAGCCGAAGATCCTCGTGGCGGATGAGCCCGTCTCAATGCTCGACGTCTCGATCCGCCTCGGCGTGCTCAACCTGCTTGCGGACCTGCAGCGCGAGGAGAACCTCGGCGTCTTCTACATCACGCACGACCTCGCGACCGCACGCCATTTCTCGGACGACATCCTCGTAATGTTCAAGGGCGAAATCGTCGAGCGCGGCCCGGCCGACGACGTCATCCTCAACCCTCAGCACGAATACACGCAGCTCCTCGCGGAAGCCGCGCCCAACCCTGAGAAGCGCATCAGCGCCTGACCGCCCCCGAACCACCGGCAGCCCCGTGCCGCCACAGACCCCTGGAGTATGTGCATGAACACCACGACCCCCGCCCCGCAGACCTTGGACCTGGGGGGGGCCTGGAATCTCGCCTGGACCGCGGGGCCGGACTCTTCGCCGTCATACGCGACATCCGGTCGGCCCATCTCGGCCACTGTTCCTGGTCAGGTCCACACTGACCTGTTGGCCGCCAGCCTGCTGGAGGACCCAGATGTCGGGTTGCGGGAAGCAGACCAGATGTGGATCGGCCACTCGCAGTGGACCTACTCCCGCCGCTTCGATTGGAACGGGGACCTCACCGGTGACCGCATCGAACTCGTCGCGGACGGGCTGGACACCTTCGCCACCGTCCGTCTGAACGGGCACGAGGTCGCCGTCACCTCGGACCAGCACATCGCATACCGCTGGAACGTGGCCAGTCTGCTCACCTGCGGTGAGAACCTCCTCGAGATCACGTTCGGATCCGCATGGGACGCGGCCCATGAGTGTGAGGCGCAGATCGGCGAGCTGCCACGCCCCTACGACGAGCCGTACCCCTTCGTGCGCAAGAGCGCGTGCAACTTCGGGTGGGACTGGGGGCCGCACTACGTCACCGCCGGCATCTGGCAGCCGATCCGCCTCGAGGCGTGGTCGGGCGCCCGCCTCGATTCGATCCGCCCGGACGTCGTGCTTGACGGCACCACGGCACGCGTCACCGTCTCGGTCGGGCTTGAGCGTCAAGGATCGACGTCGGGCCTGTCGGTCACGGCCGTCCTCACCGCCCCCGATGGGTCCGAGGTCGCCCGCCTGGGTACCCCGGCGGACTCCAACGACGTCGTCCTCGCGCTGGACGTGGCGGATCCCCAGCTGTGGTGGCCCGTGGGGCTCGGCGCGCAGCCGCTCTACGGGCTCTCTGTGGAGATCACCGGTGATGACGGCGCAGTGCTTTCCGCCGCGGAACGGCGAATCGGCCTGCGCACGGTCGTGGTCGAGGAGGAGCCGGACGCCAAAGGCGCCACCTGGGCGCTGGTGGTCAACGGGCGCCGGGTCCGCGTACGCGGCTACAACTGGATCCCCGATGATCCCTTCATCGCCGAAGTCACCGAGGAACGGCTCGGGCAGCGCCTCGACCAAGCCGTCGAGGGCGGCGCCAACCTCCTGCGCGTCTGGGGCGGTGGGTACTTCTCGACCGAGGAGTTCATGGCGGGCTGCGACGAGCGCGGGCTGATGGTGTGGCACGACTTCCTGTTCGCCTGCGCGGCGTACGACGAGTCCGACGCGATGATCGAGGCCGTGACCACCGAGGCCGAACAGGCCGTGGCACGCCTGTCCTCGCACCCGAGCCTGGTGATCTGGTGCGGCGGCAACGAGTGCGTCTGGGGCATGTACGACTGGGGCTGGCCCGAGATCCTCCAGGGGCGCCCGTATGGTGCCGCCTTCTACACCGAGGTCCTCCCCGGTGTCATCAGCCGCCTCGACCCCTCACGGCCCTACGTCCCCAACAGCCCATGGTCCGGGTCCCTCGACAAGCACCCGAATGACCGCGCCTCGGGACCCGTGCACATCTGGGAGGTCTGGAACAACGTCGACTACGTCCACTACCGCGACGTCGACCCGCCCTTCGTCTCCGAGATGGGCTGGTGCGCGCCCCCGGCCTGGTCGACGCTTCAACGCGTCGTCACCGAGGGCGACCTGATGCCCGACAACCCACAGGTGGCCCACCACATGCGGGCCGCGGACGGCATGGAGAAGCTCGCAAGGGGACTGGCGCCCTACTTCGGCGAACCCGAGACGGCCGAGGACTGGCACTACCTCACGCAGATGGTGCAGGCGCGTTCGCAGGCCGCCGGGGCCGAGTGGCTGCGCACGCGGGAGCGGTGCGCCGGCGTGGTCATCTGGCAACTCAACGACTGCTGGCCCGTGCTCAGCTGGTCCGCCGTGGACGGCGACGGCATCGAAAAGCCCGTCTGGTACGCGCTCCGGCGATCCTTCGCGGAACGCCTGTTGGCGATCGTGCCCATCACCGCCGGTGGCACCGACGATCCGACCGGCTCCGACGGGCTCGAAGTGGTGATCGTCAACGACGGGCTGTCCGAGTGGACCGCCGACGTCGTCGTTCGCCGCCTCGCACTCGACGGGACAGAAACCGGGCGGGAAACCGTGCGCCTTGCGGCCGCGGCAGACGGAACGGCACGCGCAGTCCTTTCTGCTGCGCTCACCGCCGCAAGCGATCGGGAGTTCCTCGTCGCCGACGCCGGGAGCCTTCGCTCTACCTGGTTCTTCGCGCCCGATGCCGCCCTCAAGCCGGCCCAACCGCGTTTCATGGCCGACGCAACGATCGACGGCGGATCCGCGCGGGTCACCGTACGGGCCGAGACGGTGCTGCGGGACCTCTGCGTGTTCGCGGACCGCCTGGCGCAGCTCCTGGGCGTGGCAGCGTCGGAACTCGTCGTCGACGACATGATGCTCACGCTGCTTCCCGGAGAGACCACCACCTTCACCATCAGCAGGCGCGACGGCGGTGCGCTGAAGGTGCCGACGGATCTGGCGGCTGCGGAGCAGTTCCCGGTGATCCGCTGCATCGGTGACAGCACTGCCCTGGTACCCGCTAGCTCGGGACTGGCCGTAGGGGACACAGCCCGATGATCGCGGGCATCGAGACCGGTGGCACCAAGATCATCTGCGCCGTCGCCGACCCGCAGGACCCAGGGACGCTGGTCGACCAGGCTCGAATCGACACCACGATGCCGGTGCAGACCCTCGCGGCGATCCGTAAGTTCCTGGCGCCGTACGCAGTGGCGGGCCGCTTCGACGCCGTCGGCATCGCCTCCTTCGGGCCCGTGGAAGTCGATGCAGCGTCTCCCCGGTTCGGCTGGATCACCTCCACGCCCAAGCCGGGGTGGCGCGACACGGACGTGGTCAGCGGCCTCGGTCTGGCGCCCGGGACCCCTGTCCGCCTGGTCACGGACGTGACAGGCGCGGCGCTCGGCGAGCACCGGTTCGGTGCCGGCCGCGGCGTCGACGACTTGGCGTATGTGACAATCGGCACGGGGGTCGGGGCCGGCATCGTAGTCAATGGAGCCCCCTTCACGCTCCGAAGCCACCCCGAACTGGGACACCTGCTCGTCCGGAGGCACCCCGAGGACTCCTTTGCCGGGGTGTGCCCCTTCCACGGAGATTGCCTTGAAGGCCTCGTTTCCGGGCCTTCGATCGCAGCCCGTTGGGGCAGGCCCGGCCCCGACCTTGGACTCCTACGCGAGGACGCTGTCGAACTGTCCTCGTACTACATCGCCCAGTTGCTCTCCACGGTCACGTACGCGGCCGCGCCGCAAAGAATCATCGTCGGCGGGGGAGTGCTGAAGACACAGGGCCTGCTCGAGGCCGTCCGCGAGCAACTCGCCCTGCTGGTGGGTGGCGCCCTCGCCGATCACCCTCTTCTTGACCCGGACAGCGGCTACGTCGTCCGGCCGGAACTGGGCGACGAGTCCGGCGTGCGTGGTGCGCTCTCCATCGCCGGGGATGCCCTGTCACTTGGAGCGGCACTTGCAACAGCGGGCTAAATCCGGCTTCACATCCGGCGCCCCGCCGACGCCGGAGATATATGATGAGGAGCCCGTGACTCCGCACTAGCCCGAGTCACCCTGGCAATCACGTGGTCATGCGGTTTTCCCACCTTCGCGAAAGTGCCATGTCCGCCGTGCTGGCCCGCACCATGAGCTCGCTGCGGGGCATCGAACTCGACTGCAGCGTACCCGAATCGAGTAGGGAGAGCAGGAGTTCCGCCGCAACCTTTCCCTGCATGACCGGGTTCCGGGACAGGGCGGTGACCGGCGGCGAGGCGAGCTGGCAGTGGAGCGAATCGTCCCAACTCGCGATCGCCACGTCCTCGGGGCACCGCAACCCGAGCTCGCGGAGCGCCATGAGTGCCCCCATGGACATGAGGTCGTTCCCGAGGATCACGGCGGTCACGGCGGGCACGGCGTCGTCCGGGGGTTCACAAAGCAGAGACAGGACGGCGTCATGCCCGGCCTCCAGCGCGTAGTTCCCCTCCCGCGGCACCACCTCCATGCCATGCGCTGCGGCGCACCGCGCCACGCCGGTGATGCGCTCCTCCTCGTGCAGGAAACGGTGCGGGCCCGAAACGTGGGCGATCCGCCGGTGTCCTTGGGCATGCAGATGGTCGACGATCGTGGCTGAGTCCACCGCGTGGTCCGTCGTCGTGCCCGAGAAGACGGCCGGCTCCTCCGATTCCGGCGCACCGTGCAGGACGAACGGGAGACCCAGCCGGTCGAGCAGGGCGGGGCGCGGGTCCTCGTGGAGGTGGTCGAACAAGAGGACGCCGTCGACCTTCCGCTCGCCCGCCCAGCGCTCGTAGGTGGCGCGTTCCTGCGCCGGGTCCGTACCGACCATGCGGAGCATCAGGGCCATGTCGCCCTCGGCGAGGGCGGTCTCGATGCCCGCCAGCAGCCCCATGTAGTAGGGCTCCGTGCCGATAAGGTCGGGACCCGCCGAGAGGACCATGCCCACGGCTCCGGAACGGGAGCGGGACAGGGCTCGGGCGGACGAACTCGGATACCACTCGAGCTCCTCCGCGAGGTCGAGCACGCGACGCCGGGTCAGCTCGCTGACACCCGGCTGGCCGTTGAGCGCGTAGGACACACTCGCCTTCGAGATGCCCAGCCTCTTCGCCAGACCGGCGATGGTTTCCTTGGCCATGGCTTCCACAATAGCGTCAGGTTTTCCTTGACCGGTCCCGTCTTTTCCCCTAGGTTCGAAGAGTACCTGAACCGGTTCAGTAGACCCGATTTCTCAGCGAGGAGAACCCCTGTGACATATTCGCTCCAGCTCTACACACTGCGGACAGCCATAGGGGAGGACCTGCCGGGCACCATCAAGCGCGTGGCAGAGCTCGGCTATACGGCCGTGGAGCCCTACAACTTCGTGGTCACCGCCGACCAGCTCGCCGAGGCCCTCTCGGCCAACGGGCTCAGCGCACCCTCCGGCCATGCGCCCCTGCTCCGCGCCGACCAGGACGAGATCTTCGAGGCCGCCCGCACGCTCGGCATCGGCACGGTGATCGATCCCCACGTCGAGCGTTCGCACTGGACCACCGAGGAGGACATCAGGGCCACTGCCGAGGCCCTGAACGCGGCGGCGAAGAAGGGTGCTGGGTACGGCATCACGGTCGGCTACCACAATCACGAGTTCGAGCTCGAGGAGCGTATCGACGGCACATCCGCGCTCGAGGTCCTCGCACGCCACCTCGATCCCGAGGTCGTCCTCGAAGTGGACACGTACTGGGCCGCGGTCGGGGGCGAGGACCCCGCCGAACTCCTGCGCCGCCTCGGGGAGCGCGTGCGTTTCGTCCACATAAAGGATGGCCCGCTGACCAAGAACGACAAGGAGCAGGTGGCGGTCGGCCACGGCTCCATGCGCGTGTGGGACGTGCTCGATGCCGTTCCCGGCCTCGAGGCCGCCGTCGTGGAACTCGACGATTTCGACGGCGACGTGTTCACCGCCGTCGCCGACAGTCTGACCTACCTCAACGAGGGGAAGAAATGAGCACGGACACCTCCGGCACCGCAGCAGCGGGCCACCGCACGGGACCCGTCGGCGTCGCCGTCATCGGCGCCGGGGTCATCAGCAAGGAATACCTGACCAACCTGACGGGCTTCCCGGACGTGACGGTGCACATCGTCGCCGACAT
Source organism: Arthrobacter sp. BC5 (assembly GCF_056680255.1). Taxonomy (NCBI): domain Bacteria; kingdom Bacillati; phylum Actinomycetota; class Actinomycetes; order Micrococcales; family Micrococcaceae; genus Arthrobacter; species Arthrobacter sp. BC5. Next base: position 124,422 of record NZ_JBWXPX010000003.1, on the reverse strand, counting down.
GTTCGAGGAGGTCGCCGCGGCCCGCGCCGCCGAATTCGGGGTGCCCGCCTCCGGTGGTGTCCAGGATGCGCTGAACCACCCCGACGTCGAGATCGTCGTCAACCTGACCATCCCGGCCGCGCACGTCGAGGTGGCCACCGCCGCCGTCGCCGCCGGCAAGCACGTCTGGAGCGAGAAGCCCTTCTCACTGGACCGCGAGAGCGGCATCGGCCTCCTGAAGACCGCCGACGCAGCCGGGGTCCGCCTCGGCTGCGCTCCCGACACCTTCCTCGGGGCGGGTCTGCAGACCGCGCTGCGGCTCGTGGCGCGAGGAGACATCGGCGTACCCCTGACGGCGCTCACCCTCATGCAGTCGCCCGGCCCCGAGTCGTGGCACCCCAACCCCGCCTTCCTCTTCCAGGAGGGCGCCGGGCCGCTGTTCGACATCGGCCCGTATTACCTGACCACCCTGGTCCAGACCTTCGGCGCCATCACGAAGGTCGCGGGCTTCGGCTCGAAGTCCCGCGCCACCCGGACCATAGGCTCCGGCCCCAAGGCCGGTGAGGTCTTCGACGTCACCGTCCCGTCCCACGTCAGCGCCATCGCCCAGTTCGAGAACGGCGAGTCCTCTCAGAGCATCTTCAGCTTCGACTCACCGCTCAAGCGTGCGGGGTTCGTCGAGGTCACCGGCACCGAGGGGACACTTGCTTTCCCCGATCCGAACAACTTCACCGGTGACCTGATGCTCACACGTCGCGGGGCCGACGAGCCCGAGGTCATCCCGGCCGTCGGTGCGACGTCGACGCGCGGCAGCGGTGTCCTCGAAATGGCACGAGCGCTCCGCAAGGGGCGCCCACACCGCGCCCAGGGCGAGACGGCATACCACGTGCTCGACGCGATGGTCTCGATCTCGGAGAGCGTCGCCACCGGTGAATTCGTCTCGCTCTCGAGCACGGCTACCGCCGCCGAACCGCTGCCGGAGGACTGGGACCCGTACGCCTCCACCCTCTCCTGATCCCGGGGAGGCGCCGCGGATGCACCGTGGCGCCTCCGCTCTAGGACCGACGGCGTCCGCCCTGTGGTCCTCGGCCCGTCAGGGATACCTTCCTCCCCACCGGGAGCGGCAGTCATTCCGCTTCCCGCCACACCACGAACGGATTGTCCGATGACGTACCTGCCCGCCGACGACCGCTACGAAACGATGCCGTACCGCCGCGTGGGACGGAGCGGGCTGCACCTACCCGCCGTCTCGCTGGGCCTGTGGCACAATTTCGGCGACGACAAGGCGTTCGGGGTGCAGCGGGACATCCTGCGGCGGGCGTTCGACCTCGGGGTGACGCACTTCGACCTGGCGAACAACTACGGGCCGCCCGCGGGCAGCGCCGAGACGAACTTCGGCCGGCACCTGAAGGACGACTTCCGGCCGTTCCGGGACGAACTGGTGATCTCCACCAAGGCCGGGTACGGGATGTGGCCGGGCCCGTACGGGGAGTGGGGGTCGCGGAAGTACCTGCTCTCCAGCCTGGACCAGTCGCTGGAGCGGATGGGCCTCGAGTACGTGGACATCTTCTACAGCCACCGTCCGGACCCCGACACCCCGCTGGAGGAGACGATGGGGGCCCTGGACACCGCGGTGCGGTCGGGGCGCGCCCTGTACGCCGGGATCTCCTCGTACTCGCCCGAGCGCACCATCGAGGCCGCCCGGATCCTGGCGGATCTGGGTACGCCGCTGCTGATCCACCAGCCCTCGTACTCGATGCTCAACCGGTGGACGGAGAACGGGTCCCCGAACCTGTACGAGGCCCTCGAGCAGGTCGGGGCGGGCTCGATCGCGTTCTCCCCGCTGGCCCAGGGGCTGCTCACGAGCAGGTACCTGGACGGGGTGCCCGAGGACTCCCGGGCCGCGGCCGGGAAGTCGCTGGACCAGGAGCAGCTGAGCGCGGAGAACCTGGAGCGCATCCGGGGCCTCAACGCGATCGCTGAGGGTCGGGGGCAGAGCCTGGCGCAGCTGGCGATCGCATGGGTGCTGCGGGATCAGACCAAGGGCACCCCTGTGACGTCGGCGCTGATCGGGGCCTCCAGCGTGCGCCAGCTGGAGGACAGCCTGACCGCAGTGGCGAACCTGGACTTCACGCCCGGAGAACTGCACGCCATCGACGAGTTCGCCGTCGAATCCGACATCAACCTCTGGGCCGCCGCCCTCGAGGCATAGATCATAGTGGATCGGCAGGCCAGCACCAGGGACGATCAGCCGGGCAGGGCGGGAGACAGCCGATGGCGTCGGCTCCTACCCGGCCAGCGGGCCCGCCTGATGGTGTTCGACGTCGTCACCCGTTCGTCGACATGTGTCTTCGAGACCCACGACTTCGTCATCGAGGCCCCGAACTGGACCCCCGACGGCGCATGGCTCGTCTTCAACTGCGACGGCCTGATGTACCGCACCCCGCCACAGGAGGACGGGCAGCCGCGCGTCATCTTCACCGGTGCGGTGACGGACTCCAACAACGACCACGTGGTGTCGGCGGATGGCCGCTTCCTATATCTTTCGTCCCAGGACGGGCACCTCTATGAGGTGCCGCTGGGCGGCGGGGAGGCGCGACGTGTGACCCGGCCAGACGACGGGCTCGAGGCCCGCTACCTGCACGGCATTTCACCCGACGGCGGCACCCTGGCGCATATCGGATGTCGCCGCAATGGGGCAGCCATGACCTATAACATCTACACCGTCGGCGTAGATGACGGCATCACTACCCAGCTGACCGACTCGGACCGTCCGCATGACGGCGTGGAGTACAGCCCGGACGGAACGTCGCTGTACTTCAACTCGGAGCGGGCCTCGGACCGGGCGGGGCACTCCCAGCTGTTCCGGATGCGGACCGACGGCACCGGGATGGAGCAGCTGACCTCGGACGAGCGTGTGAACTGGTTTCCGCACCCGGCCCCGGACGGGTCCGCCCTCGTGTATCTCAGTTACCAGCCAGGCGTGGAGGGCCATCCGGCCAACGAGCCGGTCCTGCTGCGCATCGCGGATCCTGACGGGAACAACGCCTGGGACGCCGTCGAGCTCCTCGGCGGACAGGGCACGCTCAACGTCAACAGTTGGGCGCCGGACAGCCGCCGCTTCGCGTACGTCGACTACCCAAGGACCGCCACGTGACAATCTTTGCCGCGAATACTGTCTGGCAGCTTAATTCTCCTGCTGCCAGAGGGTAGAGCTAGCCATTTCTGGCACGATGAACGCTCCTCGCCAGTACTCGGGCGAGTGAATGGAAGCACCCCACCCCTTCCGCCTGTCCCCCCACAACTGCCGCCGGACGAAGAGGAAACATGCACAACGACGTACCACCCCTGAAGGTCGCCCTGATCGGACACGGGTTCATGGGAGCTGCCCATTCCCAGGGATGGCGGGTCGCGCCACGCTTCTACGACCTTTTAGCCCGGCCGGAGATGACCCTTCTCGTGGGACGCAATGCACAGGGGGTGGAAGCCGCAGCCAGGAAATGGGGGTGGGAGGAGACGGGCACGGACTGGCGTGCCGCCATCGCCCGCGACGACATCGACGTCATCGACATCGTCACCCCTGGTGGATCGCATGCTGAGATCGCGATAGCTGCGCTCGAGGCCGGTAAGCATGTCCTGTGCGAGAAGCCGCTCGCAAACACCCTCGACGAGGCCGAGGCGATGGCCGCCGCGGCGGATCGCGCAGGCAAGAGTGTGTTCGCCATGGTCGGGTTCACGTACCGTCGCGTCCCGGCGGCGACCTTCGCGAGGGATCTCGTACGGTCCGGCGCGATCGGGGAAGTACGCCAGGTGCGCGCCGCCTACCTGCAGGATTGGCTGGTCGACGCCGAAGCTCCCCTGACGTGGCGCCTGGAGAAGGAGCACGCCGGTTCCGGCGCACTCGGTGATCTGGGTGCTCATGCTGTCGACCTGGCACAGTTCATCACCGGGCAGAGGATCACCGGTGTCAGCGGCATCCTGAACACCTTCGTCCACGAGCGCCCGGTCCTGGCGGAAGCATCAGGGCTGGCCGGCAGCGCGGGCTCGGAGCGGGGCCGCGTCACCGTGGACGATCTCGCGCTCTTCACCGGCCGTTTCGACGGCGGCGCCATCGGGTCGTTCGAGGCGACCCGCATGTCCACCGGTCGCAAGAATGCACTGCGCCTCGAAGTAGCCGGCTCTACCGGCGCCATCTCCTTCGATCTGGAGAACATGAACTCCCTGGGCTTCTATGATGCGACGGCGCCTGATACCCGCCAGGGATTCACCAGCATCATGGTCACCGAGCCCGCGCACCCCTATATCTCGGCCTGGTGGCCGGCGGGCCACATCCTCGGCTACGAGCACGGCTTCGCCCACCAGGCGAAGGATTTCGTCGAGGCCATCTCCGCGGGCCGCCAACCGGAACCCTCCTTCGCCGACGGCCTGCAGGTACAGAAGGTCCTTGCCGGCGTCGAGCGCAGCGCGGTCGCAGACAGCATCTGGACCACGACGATCTAGGCCCGCTTCCCCGGGCATCCGCGTCACAGGCCATCGGTCACTCCACGACCGGCACGACTGCTCAGTCCCGACTACACGCAAGGAGCATTTGTATGCCACGCAACTACACCCTGTTCACCGGCCAGTGGGCCGATCTCCCCTTCGAGAAGGTCGCCGAACTCGCCGGCCAGTGGGGCTACGACGGACTGGAGATCGCCGTGTCCGGCGACCACCTCGACGCCTGGCGCTGGGACGACGACGCCTACATCCAGGACCGTCTCGACATCCTCGAGCGCAACGGACTGAAGGTCTGGACCATCTCGAACCACCTCAAGGGACAGGCCGTCTGCGACGACCCGATCGACTTCCGCCACCAGGCGATCGTCGGACCGAAGGTCTGGGGCGACGGCGACCCCGAAGGCGTCAGGCAGCGTGCAGCGGAGGAGATGAAGCACACCGCGAGGCTCGCGAAGAAGCTCGGCGTGGACACCGTGGTCGGCTTCACCGGTTCGTCCATCTGGCAGTACGTGGCCATGTTCCCGCCCGTCCCGGCATCCGCGATCGATGCCGGCTACCAGGACTTCGCGGACCGCTGGAACCCCATCCTCGACGTCTTCGACGAATGCGGCGTCCGCTTCGCCCACGAGGTGCACCCCTCCGAGATCGCCTACGACTACTGGTCCACCCAGCGCACCCTCGAGGCCATCGGCCACCGCCCCGCCTTCGGCCTGAACTGGGACCCGAGCCACTTCATGTGGCAGCAGATCGACCCGGTCGCGTTCATCTCCGACTTCAAGGACCGCATCTACCACGTGGACTGCAAGGACACCAAGATGCGCATGGGCGGAGGTCGCAACGGCATCCTCTCCTCCCACCTCCCGTGGGGCGACCCGCGCCGCGGCTGGGACTTCGTCTCGACGGGCCGCGGCGACGTGCCCTGGGAGGACAGCTTCCGCGCCCTGACGGCCATCGGGTACACCGGACCCATCTCCGTGGAATGGGAGGACGCCGGCATGGACCGGCTGCAGGGAGCACCGGAGGCCCTGGCATTCCTGAAGCGCTTCGACTTCGCGCCGTCGGAGACCTCCTTCGACGCCGCCTTCAACCAGTAGCGGGATCTCCCTACCCGATGGCCTACTAGCTGCCGCCACGACGTGGCCCCGTACACTCTGCCTATCAAGTCTCCCGCTTCAGTACCTTCGTTGCGTCATAAGCTGTAGCGCATGATGGACCTCCGAGCCCCTCTCGGCTACTGACGCGATCGCCGATAATTTGTATTTTGTCAGGCTGTCGGTGCCAAGGCGCTGCCTGTGCTTCCGCAGGAACCGAGCCTCGAGCTCAGGAGTTAGCGGCTCTTGTAGACGCTGGATCGATGTTCGATGCGGTGGACGTACAGAACGTGCTTTTCGACATCGAGGGTGATCAGGACCCGGTAGTCGCCTCGGCGCGCGGTGCGCAAGCCCAGGAGTTCATTGGTGAGGGGCTTGCTGAGTCGGCGAGGATTATCGGCCAGTGGCCCGGTGACGAATTCGACGATCGCGGCGGCAACCTTCTCGGGTAGCTGACGGAATCCCTTCAGCGCGGGACTGGTGACCTCGACCTTCCATGGACCTCGATCCTCCGCCGGGTCGCCTGGTGGTGTCTCGCTCACTTCGGGGGCAGTCCGAACTCGTGGCGCAGGTCTTCGCCACTGACGGTTGAACCCTCGGCGATGTCACGCCTGGCCTGAGCCAGGTCCTCTCTGATACCAGGCTGGGACAGCCAATGGATGGTCTCCTGGAGTGACTCCAGATCGTCGGCCGACATCAGAACCGCCGACGGATGTCCGTGCCGGGTGATCTGGATGATCTCGTGCGTCCTGTCTGCTTCATCGACCAGGGACGACAGCTTGTCTTTTGCTTCACTCAACGGGACGGTCTTCATGCCACAAGTCTAGCCAAAACTCGGGCTAACCTCTAGCCTCACTTTCAGCCGATAACCTGCGTTCTGTCAGGTTGGGACCACAGCGCTCCCATGAATGACTGCAAGCATCGGGGCATGATTTGCGTTTGCGGTATTAGGTGGGCTGAGAATTAGCCCTGCGATGGCTTCTGAAGGCCCCCGTTGGGCTGCGATTCTGTGAACGAGCGCTCTCCGTGTACTGCAAGCTCCGCAAGAACCGCTTGCGGATCACCGGCTTCGATGAGTTCGAGGAGAAATCGGTGCCTGCCGACGTGGTCCACAAGGTTCTCGTGGTAATGCTCACGCACGTAAAGGTTTCTGGCCATGCATAGCAGCAACTGCTGCTGCACGGATGCATAAGTCGCTTCCAGTCTGCGGTGACCGGCTAGGGCGACGATCGAGGCATGAAACGCGTAGCCCCGTGCGACCAGAGTCGCCCGATCCTCGCGGCGCGCGCAATCCTCCATCTGCTCGAGGGCATGTCGACACCGCTCAAGTCTGTGCGGGCTCTGAACCGGCACCCCGAGCTCCACTGCAAGCTTCTCGAGAGCGGACCGAAGCGTAAGGATCTCGAACACATCCTGGTCGGTCAGCGTGGCGACGATGGACCCCTGGCGTGGGCGCGTCTCGATGAGTCCTTCCTGCGAAAGGATGCGGAGGGCTTCCCGCAATGGGGGCCTGCTGATCCCTAATTCCTCTGTGAGTCGCTCCTCGATCAAACGATCGCCGGGGCCAAGCGCCCCGGAGAGGATCTGTCTGCGGATGGCCTCCGCGGCGAGGTCTACCAGGCTGGCCGACTTGATACGGCCTGGTGCTGATGGTGCGGAGGCGCTTGTGGACATGACCACTGTTGATCCTCCAGGAGGGTAGGGGAAGGCGTTCGAACCATTATGCCGCTACCTCTTGTCTTAAGTCGATTGAATGCTGTAGACAATATGCAAGCGAGAAAGTGACACGGGTCACTGAAGCGAATCCCGGCAGCAGATCGATGGCAGGTCGCTGCGCGACAACTGTTCCCGAAGAAGCGAAAGGTGTCCCATGACGACGCTCACCAACAGCACGGCCCCCGACTACGAGAAGGCCGATCCCGAGAACCTCAATAGCCTGTACAAGCACCTCCGCGTGGCGGATGTGGCCGACGCCCTGGACGGCATCGGCTACTTCGACATCAACCTCATGGACCCCGCCATCCACCCCCTCTGGTACGGCATGAAGTTCTGGGGCCACGCGGCGACCATCCGCTGTGTGCCGTCCAACAAGCCCATGTGGAAGCTGGACTCGACCCAGGACATCGTCGAGGCCCACCGCATCTGGTTCGAGAAGCACGGCCACAAGAAGCTCCCGGCGGACCTGCGGCCCGGTCACGTGATCGTCATGGACTCCGGCGGAGGCCGCGAAGTCGGTTTCTGGGGCTCCGAGAACGTCATGGCCGCCGTCGGCGCAGGCGCAGCGGGCATCATCACGGACGGCTACTGCCGCGACACCGGCGAGGTGACCCTCCAGCGCAACCCCATCTGTGTCCGGGAACGCGGACGCACCATCATCCCGGGCCGCATCGAGGTCGTGGAAGTCCAGACGACCATCGCCTGCGGCGGAGTGCAGGTCCAGCCCGAGGACATCGTCGGCTGCGACGACGACGGCATCATCGTTGTTCCCGCCGCCGTGGCCCACGAAGTGGCGACCCACGCCCGCGCGATCCTCCTGGCGGACATGCACGCCCGCACGAAGCTGTACAAGGCGCAGGGCCGGCCGAAGGACAGCTCCGTCGACATCGACGCCGTCGTCGCCTACTACGAAGGCCTGTAACTCCCCATCACTGTCAGTCAGTGGTGCCGGGCCCGCCCGGCACCACTGCAACGCTTCCGGAGGAAGTATGGCAACGAAGCCACGCACCACAACGATCGGCCTCGCCGGACTCGGGAACCTCGGCCTGCCGATGGCACACGCCCTGCTGGACGACGGCTGGCCCCTCACAGTCTTCGACCCGGCGCCGGACAAAGCCCGATCCTGTGTGGACGCCGGCGCGAAGAGCGCCGAGTCCGTCGAGGAGCTCGCGTCCGCGGACGTCCTCGTGCTCGTGGTTCCGGACGACGCCGCCGTGGAGTCCATCCTGCTGGGGGAGCGGGGTTACTTCGCCACCAGCACCGACGGAGCGGTGATCGTCCACAGCACCATCCTTCCGGCGTCGGCGCAGTCCCTCGCCGCGGCGGCCCGGGAGCACGGGACGCGGTTCATCGACGCTCCGGTCAGCGGCGGATCGGCCAGGGCGCGCAAGGGCGACCTGACGGTGTTCGTGGGAGCGGAGCGCGAGGACTTCGACGCCGTCGAGGACGTGGTGCGTGCCGTCGGCAGCGAGGTGCTGCTGGCCGGCGCTCCGGGCACCGGAGCGGCCACCAAGCTGGCCAACCAGATGATGATGTTCTCCGCGCTGGCCGGCGCCCACGAGGCGCTGGACGTGGCCGGAAAGTACGGGGTAGCCCCCGAGACGGTACTCAAGGCCGTGGCCACCTCCACCGGAGCGTCATGGGTGGCCGCCAACTGGGGGTTCTTCGACGACACGGCGGCCGCGTATTCCGCGGGCGGAACAGCGGTCAAGGACAGGCCCTGGAGCAAGGACCTCTTCGAATTCCTCACCGCTGCACGGACAGCAGAAACCTCCGCCCCTTTCGCAGCGCTCCTGAGCCAGCTGCTGCCGGACTACGTCGAGTCCCACGCGCGGGACGCAGCGGCCGGCGAGGGACACGACCACGACGGGAAGGACAACGATGACTGACGTCACCAGAACCGCGCAGGCCGCCCTCTTGGACACGCCGCCGCAACCAGACGGTGCGTCCGATGGCGGAGGCAACGGCACGAAGCGCCGGACGGCGTCCCGCCGGTCAGGTTCACGGCGGGAGGCGTGGGTCGCCTTCGGGTTCCTGTCGCCCTGGATCGTCGGGCTCCTGCTGCTGACCATCGGGCCGATGCTCTACTCCCTGTACCTGTCCTTCACGAGGTACGACCTCCTCTCGCCGCCGGTCTGGGCCGGCTTCGCGAACTACGAACGCATGCTGGCGGCCGATCCCCGGTTCATCGACTCCGTCCAGGTGACCTTCCTGTACGTCGTCGTCTCGGTGCCGGCCGTGCTGGTCGCCTCCCTCGGCGTCGCCCTGATCCTGAACCAGGGCATGAAGGCGCTGTCCGTGTACCGCGCGGCGTTCTACCTTCCCTCCCTGATCGGCGGCAGTGTCGCCATCGCGCTCCTCTGGCGCCAGGTCTTCGGGCAGGAGGGCATCTTCAACCAGGTGCTGGCGGTCTTCGGGATCCAGGGCCAGAGCTGGATCGGCAACCCCAACAGCGCGCTGTACACGCTCGTGGTCCTCAACGTCTGGACCTTCGGCTCCACCATGATCATCTTCCTGGCGGGGCTGCGGCAGGTGCCACGTGAACTGCACGAGGCCGCGTCCGTGGACGGAGCCAACGTCTTCCACCGCTTCCGCCACGTCACGCTGCCACTGCTGACGCCGCTGATCTTCTTCAACATCCTGATGACGACGATCAACGCCTTCCAGGCATTCACCCCCGCGTACGTCATCAGCAACGGCAGTGGCGGTCCGCTGAACTCGACCCTGTTCTACACCCTCTACCTCTACCAGCGCGGCTTCGCCAACCTCGAGATGGGGTACGCATCCGCCATGGCATGGGCACTGGTCGTGGTGCTCGGAATCTTCACCGCCCTCCTGTTCGCATCGGCCCGGTACTGGGTCCACTACGGAGACGAACGATGACCACCTACGCACCCGCTCCCCGGAAGCCCCTGTTCGGCCGCACGATGTCCCGCAACAAGATGGTGCTCGCCATCGCGAGGCACTTCACGATGATCGTCGTCCTGATCGTCATCCTCTACCCCCTGCTGTGGATGGTGGGAGCATCCTTCCGGCCGGCCAACGAGACCTTCAACACCCTCAGCCTCTGGCCGGGCAACTTCACGCTGGACAACTACGTGGACGGCTGGACCCTCGGGTCCTTCACCTTCTCGCGGTACTTCTTCAACTCGCTCCTGATCACCCTGCTGTCCGTGGTCGGCAACGTCATCGCCTGCGCCCTGGCGGCCTACGCCTTCGCCCGGCTCGAGTTCCCGTTCAAACGGACCCTCTTCGCGGTCATGCTCGGCACGATGCTGCTGCCGTACCACGTGACCCTCGTTCCGCAGTACGTACTCTTCAACGAACTGGCCTGGATCAACACGATCCTGCCGCTGACGGTCCCGAAGTTCCTCGCGACGGATGCGTTCTTCATCTTCCTGATGGTGCAGTTCATGCGCACCCTTCCCCGCGAACTGGACGACGCAGCACGGCTGGACGGCTGCGGCCACGTCGGGATCTTCCGCCGGATCATCCTGCCGCTGTCCATCCCGGCGCTCGGCACGACGGCGCTGTTCACGTTCATCAACACCTGGAACGACTTCCTCGGCCCGCTGCTCTACCTCAACCGCCCCGAACTCTGGACGGTCACGCAGGGCCTCAACAGCTTCCTGGACGCGACCGGGCAGTCCTCGTTCGGACCCCTCTTCGCCATGGCGACGCTCTCACTGGCGCCCGTCGTCGGCTTCTTCTTCGCCGCACAGCGACTGCTCATCGAGGGCATCGCCACCAGCGGACTCAAATAGCACCGCCGGCACCGTCCCATTTTCGCCGGATACATCGATCACCCGACACAACCATGGAGGAAACAATGACGATTCAATCTTCAGCCACACGCCGCTGGCCCCGCACGGTCGCGGCCACGGCAGCACTCGGAGCACTGCTGGCAGTGTCCGCGTGTGCAGGCGGGACCAGCGTAGGAGAGGCCCCCGGCGACGGCGAGGTCGTGGACGGACAGGGCGAGGTCACGGGCACCGCCCGGCTCGCCTGGTGGGGGGCCGGCCAGCGCAACGAGGTGACCAACGCCGTCGCAGACATGTTCGAGGAGGAGCACGAGGGCGTCACCATCGAGCGCGAGTTCGCCGATTTCGGTGCCTACTTCCAGCGGCTCAACGTGCAGGGAACCAGTGGCAACCTGCCCTGCCTCACCCAGATGCAGGGCCGGCAGCTGAACGACTACACGTCCCGCAACCTGTTCCTCCCCCTCGATCCGATGATCGAATCCGGTGCGATCGACGTCAGCGACATCCCCGAGGAGGTCCTCGACACGGGCCGCGGGACGGACGGCAACCTGTACGTCGTCCCCTACGGTGCCGCCTACGACGCCCTCGTCGTCAACGAGACCCTCGTGGAGCAGGCGGGCAGCGAGATGCTGCCCGAGGGCTACACCTGGGAGGACCTGCAGAGCTGGGCCATGGAGATGCAGCCGAACCTGCCCGAGGGAGTCTCCGCACTCTCGCTGAGCGGTGGCCGCCCGAACTTCCTCATCAGCTACATGGCGGCGAAGGGCGAGACCCTCTTCAAGGACGGCAAGCTCGGCTTCTCCGAGGAGGCACTGGCCGAGTACTGGACCATGTGGGAGGAGATGCGCAACGCCGGAGCGACGGCAACGCCGGCGCAGATGAGCGAGCAGCCCGAGCAGCCCGAGCAGAGCTACGTCTCCCGCGGAGTGACGGTCGCCGACACCGCACCGGGCAACTCGATCATCAACTCGCAGGCCACGCTGGACGGGCTCGGGAACGGTCAGACACTGACCTCCCTCCCCCTCCCCTCGGGAGAGGCAGGGCCCGGCAACGTGCTGTTCACGTCTGGCTTCGCCATCCCCGTCAACTGCGACAACGTCCCGACGGCGGCAGCCTTCATCGACTTCTGGGCGAACAACGACGAAGCGGCGGCGGTGTTCGCGTCGTCGAACGGTGCTGTCACCAACTCGCGCCACCTCGAAGCGCAGCTGGAGAACCCCGAACTGCCGGAGCTCCGCAAGCACGACCTCGAGCTGTACCAGCAGATCGCCGAGTCCGAGCCGCCCACGGTCGTCTACCCTCCCGGCTACCAGGCCACCTTCGAGGAGTCCTACACCCGTGCCTACGAGCGTGTGAGCTTCGGCGAGGTCTCCATCGAGCAGGCCGTGTCCGACTTCTTCACCGAGGTCAACGCAGGGCTCGGCGCTACGGGATAACGCACCCGGGCAGGGGCGGCCCGCTGCCGCCCCTGCCCGCCCGATCACCCGATCCCCGTACCGACCTGACAGAGGAGAGCCCCGTGCCCCCATCACCACCGCCGCCCGCAGGGCCACCTGCCGCCCAGGCACTCACCGGCATGACCGTCCTCGACCTCACCCAGGTCATGGCGGGACCGTTCTGCACCATGGTGCTCGCCGACCTGGGCGCCGACGTCATCAAAGTGGAGAACCCCCAGGACGGAGACCAGACCCGGCGCTCCTGGGGAACCTCCGGCAAGGGGGAGGACAGCCGGGCCTTCCTCAGCCTCAACCGGAACAAGCGCAGCATCACCCTCGACCTCAAGACCGAGGAGGGGCGCGACTCCTTCTACCGCCTCGTACGGACAGCCGACGTCGTGATCGAGAACTGGAGGCCGGGCGTCGCGGAACGGCTCGGACTCGACTTCGACACCCTCAGTGCCATCAATCCCCGCCTGGTCGTCGCGAGCATCTCCGGGTTCGGGAAGACCGGCCCCTACGCGACACGGCCCGGGTACGACCTCATCGCGCAGGCCATGGCCGGCGTCATGAGCATCACCGGGGAACCCGACGGCCGCCCCGTGAAGAGCGGCATCCCGGTCGCTGATCTGGGCGCGGGGCTGTTCTGCGCCGTCGGGATCCTCGCCGCCTGGAGCTCGAGCAAGGAGACCGGGCAGGGGCAATACCTCGAGACCTCCCTCTTCGAATCGACCCTCGCCCTCTCCGTCTGGGAGTCCACGGAGTTCTGGACGACGGGCGATGCGCCGCTGGCCCTCGGATCCGCGAACCGCATGTCGGCGCCGTACCAGGCCCTCGCCACGAAGGACGGGTACGTCACGATCGGAGCGAACAACGACCGGCTGTGGAACCGCCTCTGCGAGTGCACCGAGCTCACCCGGCTCCTGTCGGACACGCGCTTCATCGACAACCCCAGCCGGATGGCCAACAGGGCGGCGCTCGTCGCGGAGCTGGAGGCGGTCTTCACCGGGAGGACGACGGCGGAGTGGGTCGACGTGCTCCTCGGCGCCGGCATCCCCGCAGGTCCCATCCAGAACTACCAGCAGGTCCTCGAGGAGGACCCCCACGTGAAGGAACGGGACATGATCAAGTTCATGGACCATCCCGTCGAGGGGCGCGTCGAGGTCATCGGGTCCCCCATCCGGCTCAGCCGGACTCCTCCCACCATCCGCCGACACCCACCGCTGCTCGGGGAGCACAACGACGAGGTGCTGGGAAGATGAGGGCCACTGCTGCTGACGAGGGGCGGATCCTCCTCGAGAGGAGCGGGCCGATCCTCCAGGTGGTCCTGTCCCACCCTGGGCGCCACAACGCACTCACCTGGCGGATGTACGACGAGCTCGCGGAAGCCCTCGAGCAGACGGCGGCGGACCCGTCGGTCAGGGTCCTGGTCATCCGGGGCCAGGGCGGGGCCTTCGCCGCCGGCACCGACATCACGCAGTTCTCGTCCTTCACGACCGGCGAGCAGGGGCTCGAGTACGAGCAGCGGGTCGGCGCGATCCTCGACTCGCTGCTGAAGCTCAGCATCCCGGTCATCGCCGCCGTCGATGGTCCCGCCGTCGGCGCCGGGCTTGCGATCGCCGCCTGCTCCGACGTCGTCATCGCCACCGAGTCCTCGACGTTCGGGGTGCCGATCGCCCGGACGGTCGGGAACTGCATTCCTCCCGTGGTGCTGAGGCGGCTCCAGGCCCGCATGGGCCAGGGACGCACCATGGCCATGCTCCTCGCCGCAGCACTCCTGCCCGCCGGTGAAGCGCAGAAGGCAGGCTTCGTGTACAAGGTGGTGGCGCACGAGGAGTTCGAGGCCACGCTGTCCAAGCTCAGCACCAGGATGAGCCAGACGGCCCCTGTCACCATCGCCGCGCTCAAGGAGATGGACCGGCGCCTGCAGGAAGATCCCGCCGCGAACGGCGACGACCTCCTGCTCGCGTGCTACGGCAGCGCAGATTTCCAGGAGGGCGTCGCAGCCTTCACCGAGCACCGCACACCCCGATGGAAGGGACACTGATGGAGCAGGCACAGGAGCAGGCACCCCGCGTCGTCGACGCGCACCACCACTACTGGAAGCTCGAGGCCCAGGAGCAGGCCTGGCGAACGTCCGACCACAGCCACATCGCGCGGGACTACGAACCCGCCGACCTGGCCTCGGAGCTCGTCGGCTCCGGAGTGGACGCGACGGTGCTCATCCAGTCGGTCGACAGCAGCGACGAGAATGACCGGCTCGCGGCCTACGCCTCCTCGTGCGGCACAGTGGCCGGCGTCGTGGGCTGGCTCCCGCTCGAGCAGCCCGAGGCGGCCAGGGCCGAGCTGGCACGCGCGGATACGACGGCGTGGGCAGGGGTCCGCTGCCTCGTGGGAAAGCGTTCCCTTGAGTGGCTGGGCAACCCCGACGTCATCTCCCTGTTCGGGGACCTCGCCGAGCGGGGACTGTCCTGGGACATCGTGCCCGTCACCCCCGACCAGGTGGCGGCGGTCGGCGCCCTGACGCGCGCCGTTCCCGACCTCCGGGTCGTGCTCGACCACCTCGCGCGTCCGCCGGTGGATTCCGGCGGCTGGGAGCCGTGGGCGGGGCAGATCGCCGAGCTGGCGTCGTCGCCCTCCGTCTCCATCAAGATCTCCGTCGGGATCGACGTCCTGACCGCGTGGTCCCAGTGGCGGCCCGACGAACTCGCTCGCTATGTGGACTGGGCGCTCGCCAAGTTCGGCCCGCAGCGGTCGATGCTGGCCAGCAACTGGCCCGTCATCCTGCTCCAGCGCAGCTACCGGGAGGCGTGGCAGGACCTCTCCGCGCTCGTGGCCGCCACCGGCCTGTCGGCCTCCGACCTGGCAGCCGTGCGCGGCGGGGCCGCGATCAACGCCTACCGGCTGCACGAATCCATTCCCGCCGCGTGAGGAACCACGCGAGCACGAGCTCCTGAAAGAAGCCGATGCATCTTCTCGAAAACCACGCCGATGTCCTGCCGGTCGACGCAGACGCAGCAACACTCGTGGGCCGGGTCCTCGATCCCGAGGTCGACGGGCCGTGCGTCGTCGTCGTACGGGACCGCCGCGTCCACGACATCACGGACGCCTTCCCCACCATGAGCGACCTGCTCGAGTCCGCGGACCCGGCGGCACAGGTCGCGGCGGCGGAAGGAACCCGCAGCTGGGACCTCGACGACGTCCTGCGCAACTCGCTCGACGAGCGCCACACCGGCGTCCGCCTCCTCGCTCCCGTCGACCTGTCCGTGCTGAAAGCGGCCGGAGTGACATTCGCGAACTCGCTCATGGAACGCCTGATCGAGGAACGCGCGGGCGGCGACAAGCACGCCGCCACCTCCTTCCGCGCCGAACTGGAGCAGCTCGTCGGAGCCGACCTCACGACGGTCCGGCCCGGCAGCGCCGACGCGGACGCCCTGAAGGCCGAACTGTCGGCCAAGGGCCTGTGGTCGCAGTACCTGGAGGTGGGACTGGGCCCGGACCCGGAGGTGTTCACCAAGGCACCCGTCCTCTCGGCGGTGGGCTGCGGCCAGGACATCGGAGTCGCGTCCGTCTCCACCTGGAACAACCCCGAACCGGAGGTCGCGATCCTCGTGACGTCCACGGGGCAGGTGGTCGGCGCAACCCTGGGGAACGACGTCAACCTGCGGGACGTCGAAGGCCGGTCCGCGCTGCTGCTGCCAAAGGCGAAGGACAACAACGCCTCCGCCGCCGTCGGCCCGTTCATCCGCCTGTTCGACGACGCATTCAGCCTCGACGACGTCCGGGCCGCCGAGGTCCGGCTCGAGGTACTGGGCGAGGACGACGGCTTCGTCCTCGACGGGGCCAGCTCCATGCCCCTCATCTCGCGGGACCCGGAGGCGCTGGCCCGCTACACGGTCGGGGACTCCCACCAGTACCCCGACGGGATCCTGCTCTACCTCGGAACGCTCTTCGCCCCGACCGCCGACCGGGACGGCGCGGACATGGGATTCACCCACCATCCGCGCGACATCGTCAGGATCTCCAGCCCTCAGCTCGGGACCCTCGTCAACCGCGTCACCTCCTCGGAGGCGGCACCGCCCTGGGAATTCGGCATCCGCGACCTCATCCGCAGCCTCTCCGAGCGCGGCCTGGCCGCAACGGTGGGGGTGCGGTGATGCGCATCGTCGTCACGGACCACAACTTCCGGGGACTCGAGGACGAGCGCGCCGCCGCCGCAGCGCTCAGCGCCGGCTTCGAGGTGTATCAGGCAACCACGGAAGAGGCCGCACGCGAGGCGGTCCGCGGGGCCGACGTCGTCCTGGTGAACTTCGCGCCCATCACGGCCGCAGTTCTCGACGAGCTGCCGGCTGGTGCGGTCGTCATCCGGTACGGCATCGGCTACGACAACGTCGACCTCCAGGCGGCGAACGAGCGGGGGATCTCGGTCTGCAACGTCCCCGACTACGGCGCCGACACCGTGGCCGACCATACGCTGAGCCTGATCCTCGTCCTCGTGCGCAAGCTCGTGCAGTTCGATCGGGTGCTCAGTGGGGGAGGCTGGATCTCGCCGCCGTCTTTGGCTCCTATCCGTGCTTCCGCAGACACCACGGTCGGGCTGATCGGGCTGGGCCGCATAGGGCTCGGCGTCGTCGCCCGGCTCAAGCCCTTCGGGTTCCCCGTCCTGGCTTTCGACCCCTTTCTCGATCCGTCGGTCGCGGCCCACCACGGCATCGAGCTCGTGGACCTGGACACCCTCTTCCGCAGGGCGAATGTCGTCTCACTCCACGCACCTGCGACTCCGGACACCTACAAGGTCGTGAACGCGGAGAACCTGCGGAAGATGCAGCCGGGATCCTTCGTCGTCAACACGGCGCGCGGGACCCTGGTGGACCAGGACGCCGTCCTGGCTGCCCTCGACGCCGGACAGCTCGCAGGAGCAGCCCTGGATGTCTTCGACCCGGAGCCCCTGCCCGCGGACCACGGATTGAGGAGACATGCCAACGCGGTCCTGACGCCGCACGCAGCCTTCTACTCCGAGGCGTCACTGGCCGCGCTGCAACGGCTCGCCGCCGAGGAGGCGTACCGTGCAGGTCGGGGCGAGCCGCTACGCTGCCTCGTGAACCAGCCGGAGACAGCACAGACAGCATGAGCAGCATCGGAGAGGACTGACGGGCCATGAACAGCACGATTGAGGACACCCGGACCGAGGAACTCGAGCAGGTCCTGTCCGCGGTAGCGGCTGCCGCGGATCCGTGGGCCGCGACGCCCGCCCGCAACCGCGCTGCGGCGCTTCGCGCCATCGCGGACCACCTGGACGGGGCCGCGGACACTCTCGTCGACCTGGGGACCAGGGAGACCTTCCTTCCCGAGGCCCGCCTGCGCGGCGAGCTGAAGAGGACGACGTTCCAGCTCCGGCTCTTCGCCGAGGTGCTCGACGACGGCTCCTACCAGGACATCCGCATCGACACCGCGGACGAGCAGTGGCCGATGGGGGCTCCGCGCCCGGACCTGCGCCGGGTGCTGGAACCCGTGGGCCCCGTCCTGGTCTTCGCGGCCAGCAACTTCCCGTTCGCCTTCAGCGGGGCCGGCGGCGACACGGCTGCAGCCCTCGCGGCCGGGTGCCCGGTCATCCTCAAGGCCCACCCCGGGCATCCCGAACTGTCGGTCGCGACAGCGGACGTCATCCAGGCCGCCCTCCGTGACGCTGGCGCTCCGTCCGGGCTGTACTCGGTCATCTTCGGTCTCGATGCCGGACGTTCAGCCCTGCTGGATCCCCGGGTACAGGCGGGATCCTTCACGGGATCAATCGCAGCAGGGCGGGCGCTGTTCGATCTCGCCAACGCCCGCGAGACACCCATCCCCTTTTTCGCGGAGATGGGCAGCGTGAACCCGACCTTCGTCACAAGGACGGCCGCCCACGCCAGGGGTGCAGACATCGCCTCGGCCTTCTTCGCCTCCGTGACGGCCAGTTCCGGACAGCTCTGCACCAAACCGGGCGTGCTCGTCGTCCCGGAGGACATGCTGGTCCACCTGCGCTCACAGACGCCGCCGCCGCCGTCGCCACTACTCAATAACGGGATTCAGGAGGGGTACGTCCGCTCCCTGCAGGAGCTCGTGTCCCACCCGGGCGTCACGCCCCTGTTGGGAAGCGAGAAGGCCTTCGCTGACCCACCGGAAGCAATCCTTCTGGTGACGAGCATCGGGGACGTGCTGGGCGATCCTTCCCCCTTGCTCGCCGAGCGGTTTGGTCCTGCCGCGCTGGTCGTGACCTACGAGGACGAGGGCGATCTGCTGAGCCTGGCTCGCGTGCTGGAGGGTCAGCTGACCGCGAGCATTCACGGCGAAGAGGCCGACGACGTGCAGGACCTCATCCGCGAGCTTGCGAAGCGGGCCGGGCGTCTCCTTTGGAATCAGTGGCCCACCGGCGTGTCCGTCACGTACGCCCAGCACCACGGCGGGCCCTACCCCGCAACCACCCAGGCCGGCACGACCTCCGTCGGAACCGCCGCCATCCTCCGGTTCCTCCGGCCCGTCGCCTACCAGGGCTTCCCGCAGTCCCGGCTTCCGGAGGTGCTGCGTGATGACGCCCCGACACCGGTCCAGCGGATGCTCAACGGGAAGCTAGTGTCGGCGTGAGCATCATCCCGTTTCGCGGTCATCTTCCGGTAGTCCATGACACGGTCTTCGTCGCGTCGACGGCGTCATTGATCGGTGACGTCGTCCTCGGCCCGGGAGCGAGCGCCTTTTACGGCGTTACCGTCCGTGCTGACACGGCGCCCATACGGGTGGGGGAGGGGACCAACCTGCAGGACAACGTCGTCGTTCATGCAGACCCCGGTTTCCCCGCGACCATCGGCGCACGGGTCAGCGTGGGCCACAGCGCAGTCGTGCACGGCTGCACCATAGAGGACGACTGTCTGATCGGCATGAGCGCGACCATCATGAACGGCGCGGTCATTGGCAGCGGGTCGCTGGTCGCAGCCGGCGCCGTGGTCCTGGAAGGAACGTCCGTGCCGCCTCGATCGCTTGTTGCGGGAGTTCCCGCGAAGGTGCGCCGGCAATTGACCGATGACGAAGTGATGGGAGTCAAGGTAAACGCCGAGCAGTACAGGAGCTTGGCTGAAGAACACCGGGAATGGTCGACCGGAAACGGAAGCAAAAGGATGATCTGGTAGTCGATCACTAGACGTTCTAAAAGGCCTTTGCTTACAGCCTCGCGAAGATCTGCCGACGACGGCTCCTGGTTGGTTGCAGCACCCCGGCCACATCCAAGAACAATCACCCGCTATCGAGCGCGGTCACACAGAAGTGCGGAATTACTGCGTGGCTGGTCTTTAATTGCGCCACAGGTTGTGGCGCTAGTTGTCGAGCACCCTGCTTGCCGATCGTCTGCTGTAGCAGCACTGCCACCGCAGGCTCGGGCTGACGGGGAATGAACACTGGTACGTCCAACTAGGGTGGTTTCATGACCCAGCTGGAGCCGGATCTTCCAAGAGACTACGCCGCCACCCTCACCGCTCTGACGGCGCTGGTGCAGGAAGCTCAGCACCGCGCGCAGCGCGTCGTGAACACGGCGATGATCGAGTTGTACTGGAACATCGGGCGGTCCATTCTGGACAGGCAGGCCGACGAACCCTGGGGGAGTAGGGTCCTCGACCACCTCGCGAAGGATTTGAAGTCAGAGTTCCCCCATATGAAGGGCTTCTCCCGGACGAACCTGTACAATATGCGTGCCTTTGCCGCTGCGTGGGACGGCACGGAATCAATTGTCCAGACACCGTCTGGACAATTGAGCTGGAGCCACAACGTCACCCTTCTGAACAAGGTCGGCGACCACGATGTCCGCTCCTGGTACGCAGCGCGGGCTGCTCAGCACGGCTGGTCCGTGGCCGTCCTTGAACACCAGATCCTCACCAACCTCCATGCCCGGGCCGGCGCAGCACCGAATAACCTTGAAGCACGACTACCCGGTGTGGGTTCGGACTTGGCGCGCGAAGTAGCGAAGGATCCGCTGGTGCTCGATTTCCTCGGGCTGACCGAGGAAGCCAGGAACACGCCATCGAGGAAGCCATGACTCTCCGGATGGCCCAGACCCTGGCGGAGTTCGGGCCAGGGTTCGCCTTCGTCGGCCGTCAGCATCACCTGAACATCGACGGGGACGACTTCTACATCGATTTGTTGCTTTACCACGTCCCCTCCGACCGATACGTGGTCGTGGAGTTGAAGGCCGGCAAATTCAAGCCCGAGAACCTGGGACAACTCAACTTCTACGTCGCAGCCGTCAACGACATCCTGCGACTCCCACGGCAAGCACCCACCGTAGGGATCCTCGTGTGCGGCTCAAAGAGCGAACGAGTCGTGCGCTACGCCCTCGAGGGATCCACCCAACCTTTGGCTGTCACCTCCTACACCTACGACGCACTTCCCGCTGATGAACAAGCTGCCTTGCCGTCGCCAGCCGCCATCACCGCTGCACTCGGGCACGAGAAACAACCAGACACTGACAATTGAACCTCTGCCCTGCGCGATAACTCCGCCATGAAGCGATAGACCGCTCATCGAGACCGTTCTGAAGCCCCAACAGCCCCTCTTCGAGACGAGCAAAAACTGCCGATAACCATGATTATGTCAACCTAAGTTGACGACATCTACTTATCGGCACTTTGCTCGTTAGTCACCCCACAGGTCATTTACTGTTGCAAGATCATCTGCTTGCTTAGCGGCTGCGACGGCTTGGTCGGCCTTGAATACCTCTGCGAACGCGTGGACAAGGGTTTTGATCTGCGGAGTGATTTCTTCCTCGGAGAACAGATATTGAGGAAGGACCAAGCTTTGAGAATTTCGCGCGTTACCATCGTGGATGTCATAGCCGTTGTTTTTGAGAAGTTCGGCTAACTTATTGACCTTCGGACGCATGTATTGGAACAACGAAGTTCGGATGTCATTCGGCGTCACCGGAGAGTAAGCCCTTGCCTCCGGCCAAATGATCTTGGATTCAGCACTAGCTAGGTCTGCAGCGAGTTCGTCCGCCAGCATTTGCAGGTCGTCCTTTAGCTTCACAATACCCTGATTCCCGAGCGCCCGAGTTACGTCGGGTTGCGTCTGCGCCGTCCGCTTCGCCAAGTCCGTCGCGTGCTGAGGGAGATTGGCTGCAACCGCTGCTAACAGCTCCCTCTTGCGCTCCAGAGCAATTTGTTGAACCTCTAAGTAGGTAGCGTTAGCCTGCTCTAGTTTCTGTGCTGTGTCACTGCTCATTCAGTAAGGCTAACTGACGCGGTATACGGTGCTCCTCGACCTAGGCCTTGCTACCCCGACGATTGCAGGTGTTCTACGTGAAAAGACCTGATGGTGCAGGTGTAACCGGTAGCGACGGATTAGCTGGTTTGTGTTCCTCGGCTGTGCAGCCTTGGAACGGGCCCTTCGCAGCGAAGAGCGCGTTCATCGTGGGGTCCGCGTAGTGGGTCCACCAGTCAGCCATGCCTGTCGTCTCATTCAGGCGGAGCGCTTCCCAGGCCCGCCAGAGGGCGTTGAGTCGGCTGGCCGCTTCTGTGTGTGCCCACCAGTTGCTGCACCAGTAGAACTCCTTGTCGTACGCGGATGCCTGCACAGGCCGCGGGAAGTGGTGGACAAGGTAGTCCGAGACGAACGCTTCCAGGTTCGGAAAGATCAGCTGAGGCTGATCATCCTTGGTTTCGTCACTGGTCGCATTAGCTTCCGCATCAGTGCCGGGCGCGAATGGGTCGAGGTCGTCCTCGGACTCGTACGAGGAATGAGAATCCATGTTTGTTACTCCTTCACCATGGTCGTCCACCGGTTGCCGCCACCTGCAGGCGCGGCTGCAGACGCCACCTTAGAGGCGACCGCGGCCGGAGGGTTCTTCTCGGACGTCTGGGAGCCGTTGTGCGCGGCTTCTGAGGCCGCGACCTTGTCCGCGTAAGGTCGTTCACTGATCGGCACGGTACGGAGCAGGACGGCTCGGGAGCCTGAGCCGAGCATGATGGCCCGGCCCTTGGGCATCGCGGCGAGGTCGGCGACGGAGAGGATGTCGTCGGTGGAGTCCTGACGGCTCGTGGACCGGCTGTCCTTCTGCCTCGAGGTCGATACCGAGGTGTACCGGTACTGACCTACCAGGTCGGAGAGCATCTTCAGGAAGCCCTCTTCCTTCACGTTGCCGCCGTAGGTGACGACATTGGCCGTGGAAAACAACTTCTTCATCCCGGACTCTCCCCAGACGTCGACGCCCTGAGACCAGGATTGTAGGAATGTAGAAACCACGATTCCTCGGGAACCGTAGTGACTGTAGAGGTCGGGCAGGTTCTCCCACCGGCACACGTTCGCGGCCTCATCGAGGACGCAGACCATCGGGACCGCCAGGCGGCCGCCGGGCTGGGTAGCTGCGTACTCTTCGGCTGCGGTGGCCGTGGCCACGGTCAGCGACGTCACCAGAGGACCTGCGGTGCCGGCACCTTCCTTGGACAGCGCGTAGAGGGTGTTCTTGCCCTTGATGAAGTCCTCGGGCATGAACTGCGGCCGCGGATCGTTCGGTCCACTGGGGTTGACCCATGCTGCGATCTTCTCGTTCTTCAGGCACGTGGCCATCTGCCGTGCGGTGCCGTAGACACCTTCGCGCTGCTTGTCGGGCAGCGCCATGGTGCTGCCCATCGAGTCGGCTTCCTTCGTCCACCCAGCGTCCCGCAAGAGCCCCGCGGCTTCCCTGTTCTCCGCGTAGGACAACCAGCTGTGAACCTGGTTGATCGGCCTGCCGGCGACTGCGGCGGCGAGGAGGTAACCGGCGAGCAGGTCCTTGCCTGCGTTGTCGAAATAGGCGTCAGCTTTCGCGCCGACGGAGCGGGAGCCGAGGGCGAAGTTGTTGGCCATTTCTGCCGCACGTTCTGCGTCGACCACGTAGCTGAGCGGGTTCCACCACCAGGTGGGCTTCTCGTTCGCGACGCCCTGCGGGTCGAAAATCCACACGTCGCCGGTCTCGACGCGGATGTCCCGGGTCAGGTCAGACAGGTCCCGCTTGTTCGACGTCGCGATCACCGGACCAGGTGCTTCGATGATCGAGGGCGCGGCCTGCGTCGTGGTCTTACCGGTGCGGGTGCCCCAGATGTGCAGGAGCGTGTCCTCCCACGAAGCATAGAGCGTGTTCCCACCGCGCACCATGCGCCCGATCATCACCCCGGGCGACTGGTCAGCACTCAAGCCGAAGCGGGCGGACTTGGCTTTGACCTGCTTCTCGGTAAAGGGGGCAACGTCTTTCAGGGACGCCATCTTCACAGCGGCCCGGTCGTGCTTGACGAGTCGCCGGCCCTTGCGAATGCTCATGACGATGTACAGCACGAACAGGGCCAGCAGCACCACGCCGGCGATGATCGCCAGCGTGATCTCCGTGGACCGCCACGGCATGATGCCGGTGAAGTTCCCCAGGGATCGCGGCCAGAACCCGGCAGAGATTCCTTCGGGCCGAGGTGCGAGCTGATGCCCGAGGGTGTTCAGCCCGTACAGGGCGCCCGGGACGCCGACGAGGGCGACGATGAGGACGACCAGGAGTGCGGCCTCACCGCCGAGTCCTGCTGTGTGTTTGCGGTCCAGTGAGCTCACAGTTCGCCTCTCTCCTCTGCAGCGGCTCTCTTGGCTTTGTGCCACTTCTTCTCGGTGTCGTGGACGCGCGACCGGCGCTCGGTGGGGGTGAATTCCATCGAGAATGGGATGCCGGCCCGGGAGCCGACCTTGATGAAGAACTTGCCCTGGCCTGGTGGGGGCTGGGTGGAGCGGTCGTCGTTGTACCAGGCGGCGTTGTCGTCGTCCTCGAGCCACGCGGCCAGCTCATCATCGGTGAACGACTGATCGGTGCGCCGGAACACGTCGTCGTTGGTGTAGCGCATCGCATCCTCTCCTGCCCGGTTCCAGGCGGGCGGGTCCTGCCATGCGGCGAGCTGTTCCTGCTCCCGGTTGCTCAACGGCACGGACTGGGTGAGCAGCGGCATTTCGGAGCGGGCAAGGCCTCCGAGGATCTTGATGCCGCAGCGGTCCATGATGCCCTGGGCCTTGTGCCGGTCCGCTTCGTCCTTGACCGCTTTGAGGTCAGAGGGAGTGTGGGACGCCATGATCTGACCCACGCCCCACTCGCGGTTCAGGCGGGTGAGTGCGTTGACCTGATCCACGATGCCGGGACCGGCCGCGAGGGTGTTCCACAGCTCATCGAGGATCACCAGGAACCTTTGGCGCTCGATCACGCCGTCGTCCGCGAGCATGTTCGAGGTGGTGACGGTCCCGAACCCGGCCGACCAGCACGCCATGAGTGTTGCCGCCCGCAGGTCGTTCTCGGCCTGCGAGATCCGGGAGAGGTCGAACGCCATCGGCGTCGTCGCGTCGATCTTGTGGGTGGAGGCCTTGGAGAACATGTCACCGAACGCACCGGCCCCGCACAGTGAGTTCAGCGAGGACTCCAGGCCCTCGGTGATCGTGTCGTATCGCTCGTCGCTGCCACGGTCGAGGGCGACTTCCCGCACCTGCGCCGGACGGCTTTTGAGGACGGCCCGCAGGTCGTTCATGAGGGGGACGGTGCCGGCGGGGTTGTGTGTCGCTTCGAGGACCATCAGGCACCGGTCGAGGATCGACTCCTCACGCTCATCGAGGGGCTTTTTGCGCAGGATGGCGATGAGGGCCGCGATGAGTCCGCGGCGTCGTGCGTGGAGTTCGGTGAGCAGTTCCTCCCGCTTCACCGGGGAGAGGCGGGTCGCAGCTTCCAGGGCGCCGGCATCATCGAGGGGGTTGATGTGGCCGATACCGCGCCCGAGCGGCAGGCCCTTGCCGCCGAGCTTTTCGATCATGTCGATGTGTTCGCCCTTGATGTCTCCGAGGATCATCGGGTTCACGCCGAATGCGCACAGGCCGATCGCCATGCGGCGCAGCAGCGAGGACTTCCCCAGGCCGGGGTTCGCCATGACGAACGCGGACGGGTTGGAAATCAGGCGGACGTTCTGGAACCACGAAATCGGGTCGCAGCACACTGGTTCGTTCGAGAGCAGGTTCCGGCCCAGTGGCACTCCTTCCAGGGGTGCGCCGCCGCCCATTGGGAACGGGTAGAGACCGCAGACCTGATAGTTCGTGCCGCGCATCTCCTTCACCGGGTGCAGCAGCTGCGCCTCACCCATCCCACGGCCCTTGAAACCACGAGGGCCAGGACGCAGCGCAGGCTTCAGTGCAGTGCTACCGGTGCGCGTCTTCGTCGCAGCTTTCTTGCTGGTCTTGGCGCGGCCCTTTACCTTTGCGGGAGCGTTGCCAGTGCGGAGACGGGCGAGGATCCGCGACAGTGCTCCATCGTCGGTGGGGATACCTGCGCCGGGGTTGAGTGCGGTCATCAGAGTGCGTCCCTTACAGTCTTGGGCAGTGCCAGGTGGTCGGGAATGACGATGCCCAGCGGCAGGCCGGCGGCGAAGGTCGAGTCCTGCGCCCCGTACGCCTCCTCGAGGCGGATACGAGCGGATGCGCCAAGGTTCTCGATGGCGGCCTCTGCCTCGGGCAGGTCCTCCTTGTGTCGGACGGTCGCGGTGACGATCATCGCGAAGTTCAGCAGACCTGCTCCATCGGCTTCCTCCTCCGCCGTCGCTTTCGCGGCCCGCGTCTCACGGCTGTCCCGTGATGTTGCGCGGTTGCGGGAGGAGGCGTTGAAGGTTGCGGTGTTGACGTCGTTCTCGACCAGCTGCGCGGCTCGCGCCGGGTCGATGGGACGGTAGAGCATCGTCACGCGCTTACGCACGACCTCAGGGGTCGGCGCGACGAGGGACTGCAGCACGTTCGCCTGAATGGTGGATCGAGGCGGGACAGACATTGCCCAGGTCTTCGACCACGCGTTGTTGTGGTGGTAGGTGTCCCAGAACGCGTCAGCGGCCTGCGGGCCAACCTCGTTCCAGTCGAGCATCGGTGCTTTGCCTTCGGCGTGGGCGCGGTCGAACAGGATCGCCTCGGCCGGGTCGTAGGCCACGCGAATAACCTCGCACAGCTCCTGCGCAGACAAGGGGGTCGAGACGCCGGCCCCGGTGTCCCCCAGGCTCAGGGTCAGGTTCGGCAGACGCGCCGCGAGGTCGTTGGCGACCTCATCGGCCTTACGGATTTTGCCGCCCGGGCGCAGCGTGGCTTTGAACGTCACCGCGATGTAGGCACGGGTGACTGTCGCACCGGTGGGCAGGGCCCGCACGGTTTCGTTCATGATGTCGCGGGCGAACTGGGGGGCGTTCGGGTCCATACGATTCTCGACCTTGCGCGCGAGCCGGAACCCGGAATCCGGGGCGGTCTCGATCGTCGCGGACGCGGCAATCAGGCCGGGCTCGTCGGTGAGCATCCCCAGCCAGTGCGACCACCGGTCGACCCACCGGTTGATCTGCTCCTGGTCGACCATGCCGCCGCCGTCCGGCTCGGAGCCGAGGACCACGGTGTAGTGGTTCTTCACCGGAATGTGCAGCAGAGCGAACGGGCGGCCGTAGCCGTCGGTGTGCTCGCTGATGGTCGAGCGAGCCGAGATACCCGGTAGCTGCGTCGTTCCGGAGGGGACACGGCTGATCGGTCCCGCCCGGTACACGTTCGCCCCGGCGTAGCGGGCGTTCATCCACCCGAAGCGGCGCATGATGCGTTCGATCATCGTGCGGCCGTGCTTGTTCTTCTGCATCGACAGCAGGATCAACAGTCCGATCAGTAGTTCGAAAATCAGGGCCAGCATCCACTGGCCGAGCATCATCAACACCACTCCGACGACAACGCCGAGGATGAGGATCACCGTGCCCGCCGTGGACAGCCCGGCCAGACCCTTGCTGGTCGGCAACCGGTAGTTGCCGTAGATGCGTGGTCGGACGTCGGGGGTCTTAGCGTCGGTTTGCGCCATCAGTGCGGTCCTCGTTCCCAGTGTTATTCGAGACTTCGTTCTTCAACTGCTGCGTCTTCTTCTGGATCTGCGCAGCTCCCTGCCTCAGCGCAGCGCCCGCCGGACCAGAGGTACCGGATGCGCCCTTGGGTCCAGCTGCTTTCGCACCCGCCGGTCCTCCGGTTGTCTGGGGCGGAATAGCACCCTGAGCCGAAGGCTTGGCCCCCGACTCCGCAGCTGACGGTGGTGGAGCCTTCGGAAGGCTGCTCGAGCCGGCCTGCCCACTTCCCTGTCCACTGCCTGACCCGGTTTGTGCGCCCTCCTGGACAGCGCCCTGAACGGCTTCACTGCCCTTCTTGACCGCTTCACCGGCGATCATTGCTGCAGCTGCGGGAGGCGCGGCAGCAGCCGCACCAGCAGCTGCACCGCCACCGGCGGCCGCGCCGGCCCCAGCGCCTGCTGTACTGCCAGCCCCAGCGGTGGTGCTCGTTGCTGATCCGGTCGGCACTGCTTTCGAGCCGCCGCCGGTCACGTCTGCACCCTTCGGTGCGGCACCGTCACCGCTACCGTCCCCGCCACCCTTGGGTGCGGACGATGACTTCTCCGACTTCGCCGGAGGTCGCTGCGGTGGTGCCTGGCTACCGAATCCTTGTCCTCCACGCGGAGTGCGGGACGCACCCTGCGGGATCGCCGCGCCCAGTGCTGCAAAGCCCATGGCGGCCCCACCGCCGCCACCGGAGGATGCCATGGCGCCTAACGCGGGGCTGAGGAAGCCGATGAGGACCGGCAGAGCGACGACGGACGCGAGGATGAGCATGAGCCCCGCGGAGAACTGTAGGAGAGCCTGCCCGGAGAACAGCCCCGAGGTCGTCATCTGGATACCGGTCGCGTAGATCAGTGCGGCGGCCGGCTTGTAGAAGGCGAAGGCGAGGGTCCACGCGATGATCTTGCCGAACCAGGTCTTTCCTGTCTCGGTGTTCATGAACGCCGCTGACAGGGGCAGGACGCCTGCGATGAGGAACAGCATCGCCGTGCGCAGGACCATGAGCATGATCTGCACGATGTTCACCAGGACCGCGAGCAGACCGCCGACGATGATGAGCATCTGGTTGCCCATGAGGAACGTCGCGCTGGAGGTACCGGTGTCCTCCATGCCCAGCAGCATCTGGACGTCTGATTGGAAGTCGTCTCCAACACCAGCCTGAATGATTTGCTCGGCCAGAGCGTCGGTCGCTCCGAGGAGCACGTTGAGGAGGGCAACGCCCGAGGCTGTCACGATGGCCAGCGTGAGTAGTCCCTTGAGGAGGTCCTGTGCCGGTTCGGCGCGCTGTGACCACACCATGCGGACTCCGGCGACGATCATGCTGATAGCCGCCAGTGCGAGGGTCAGGTAGAAGGTCTGATCCTGCACGAACCCCACGGCCGGGGCCGAGGATGCCGCACGTCGAGGAACGATATAGCCAACGAGAGAGGTGGCCCCACCAATAAGGGCTGCCCCACCGAACACGATCGTCGCCGTGTTGACCAGGCCCGCGCCATCACCACGGCGGGCATTTGTCACCAGAGTGATTCCGAGAAGGATGATGGCGATCGTGCTGATGCCCAGCCCGATCCAGGTCGCGTAACCGAGGATTGTTGCAACCTGATCGTTGAATGCGCCCCCAGCGGGAGCAGCTGCGGACCCAGTCTGACCGGTTGTTAGGTCGCCGGCGTCGATCGTCGTCCACAGCGTGCCAAGCTGAGCGATCGTCGCGACAAGGGCAGCCTGTACGGCATCCGCCATGGCTTCGATCGCGTTGCCGGCCGCACCAGTGATTGCGTTAGACAACCCGTTCTTGACGTTGCATCCAAAATCGCCGAACTCGCAAACCTTCTCAGCGACCTCAGCCACTGGTGGGCCCCCAGGGGATGTAGCCCGATAGGTCGGACACTTGGCCTTGAACAGGACCACTGGAACCATCGTCTTGGTACTTCACGTACCAGTCGCCTTTGTGCCACTGCATCACCGCGGAGCTTGTGAAGTAGAGCAGCTCAGAACCTGAGTCACCCGAAGCAACAACTTCCACTACTGCCTCAGCATCGTCGTATGACAGCAGGCGGAACCCTTCAATCTTGATTGGAGGAGCAGACGATTCTCCAGAGTCGATGTTCTGCTGGATTCGCTGAAGGCCAACCACTTTGCCCGGTCCGTCTAGCGAGAGAGCCTTGGCAGTCTCGAGGTACAGTTCCGGATCACCACTCGCCGCCATCCGACCAACCGTGGCTAGAAGTGCACCTTCGGGGGTGTGGGAGTAGCAGGAGCGAACACCCGTTTGCTCGTCCACAACACCAGGCCCATGTTCAGCTGACTTGGGTGCTGCAATTCCTCCAAGGAACTCCCACTCGACGTCCTCGGGTGCAGAGGTGAGAGTAGTTCCGCCGGTGGCGTCTAGGCCACACACAGATTCGTCTAATGCAAGCGACGCGGACGGCGTTGGTGTGACAGCTTGCGTCTGGGCCGGTGGTGCAGCCTCAGATTCATCGTCGTTGCCGACCCAGACGAAGAGGATGATCCCGACGATGATGAGCAGCAGGACGGCGACCGCTGACATGAGGAAGCGGGGTGCGGCCCACCAGACGTTCTCGGGTTCTTCGGTTTCGGCCATGACTACTCCTGTAGGTAGGGCTGATTCTGCAGGGTGGCTACGCCGTGCCGCCGCCGGAGATGAAGGTCAGCAGTGAGGCCCCGCCGGAGATGAGGGCGACGGCGAGGACGATCTTGATGATCCCGGAGATCTCCTGCGTGGTTTCGCCGCGACTGGAGTCAAACGCCATCTTGCCGCCGACAACGAGCAGGCCGAGAACGCAGATGCCCAGGGCAATCCATTTACCGACGCCGACCATCCGGTTCCAGGCATCCCCGATGCCTGGAGGGGCTAGGGGCCCGCTGTCGGGCAGGGTGTTCGCATTGATCATGACGTCCTGTGCAAGGAGGAGCAGCTGCATGGGTCTAATTCCTTCCAGAATTAAGGTTGACGATGACCTCACTGAGACTGGTGAGGACTTTCCTTGGCTCGCGGGCCAGCGACTCGGGGTCGACTGTGCCTTCGAGTCGAAGCTCTTCTATCCACGGCAGCGTCCATGTTTGTGGGATACCGCCGGCGGTGATGCGGGTCAGGTTATGCAGGGCCTTCGGCAGCTTGCCGGGTGCATCTGCAATCACGACGAGGCCGCGCAGGGTGATGGTCGGGTGTGAGCCTGCGGCCCAGTCGCGGGCGGCGAGCTGGGCGGCTTTCAGCCCTCGATGGTTCTGCCGGGCGACGAGGAACACATCAGCCGGAGGCACGGACAGGTTCGTGGATGGGTCGGCGTCCGAGCGGGAAGGCCAGCGGTGGTGGCACGGTACCCCACCCAGGAGATCGGCCATGGTGTTCTCACCGGCGCCCCCATGCACACCAAGCCAGAAGACTCCCGGGTTGTCCGTGATGAACCGAGCCATCCCCTCGCCTGCGGCGAGGCCAAGGATGCCCTGCTGAGGCCCAGCGACACCACGAAGGACCTCAACGGCGTCACGAATCTCGGTTTCCATCATCACAGGCGCCTCATCGGGCTCGCGCGTAACGAATCCACCCCACCGGTTGTTCATGTAGCGCTTCCCCCAACTGGCTTCCCATAGACTCGACTACTGATCATAGTAAGGCACCTTAGAGGAACGAAAGACCATAATGAGGAGAAACATGCTGATATGTGGTGGAAGTAAGGTTTCCGTGTATTGTTCCCACTACAGGAACTGGGGCGGTCATTGTGTCTAAAGCTCTTGACCGTCTCTTCGCGGAACTGCCCTCGCGGCTTAGTGTCGATCAGCTCACCGACATTCTTGGTTTGTCGGATAAGTCGGTGACGTATCGCTGGCTGCGCGAGGGTCGAGTGCCGGCGATCAGGCTGGGCGGCACCTGGATCATCTTTCGGGATGACGTCCGGGAGCACCTTGAGGCGAGCTACAACACGCGCCCCGGTTTCAAGGCAGCAGCGGAGCACGATCCACCAGAAGACTGAGGGGACATATGACGGCGGAAGCACTGACCAGACCGGTATGCACGGCAACCATCAAGGATGATGACACAGTGAGCGTCACCATCGATGGCGTTGACCAAACCTTCGGCTCCATGCCCGACGCCATCGGCTTCCTCGCCAGCACGGCCGGCGATCTTGGCCGCCCCGTCAAAGTCACCGCTCACGACCCGTCGTCGACCACGCAGCCGGAAACGTACATCATCGTCAATGAAGATGGTTCCGTCGACGCAGACACCAGCGTGCCAGTAAAGAAGCGGCTCCCACGCCGCACCACGCCCCGTCCCGCCAAGGCAGCAGCTGCAAGCCAGCCCGAAACCCCGTCAGGGAACGAAGATGCTGCGGCTGTGCAGCCCACTGCCGTCATTGGCGCCCACTTCGTGCCCGACGTCGCAGCAGCGGACGCAGCGGACGCTGCCAGAACTCAGCAGCGACCGTCGGTCGAGACACCGCCTGAGGCACACCCCGCTTTTCCCGTCCAGCATGACGTCCCAGCACCCTCTCCCGAGCCAGTCCCGGCGCCACAGGTGCCGCAGGCCCCGCAGGAATCAGAGGCACAGCAGGAACCACAGGCACAGCGGACCGCACCCACCGCTGTTCAGGTCGAGCCGGGGGATGACCGGATCACGCTGCGCCCCGAGGTGAAGACCGAGAAGGCTGCAGTGCCGGCCCGTGAAGGCTTCCGAGGCTGGTTGAACGCCACGTTCAAAGCGAACCTCGCCGCCTCTACTGCAGAGCAGTCGGGCCGTGAGCGCCGGGCGCGCATCCAGCGGCCGCTGGAGACTCACTGCACGATGGCCGTTGTCCAGCTCAAGGGCGGTGCGACGAAAACCACCGTCGCCTACCACCTGGCCGCGACCTACGGGCGGATCCGCGGAGGGAACATCCTCGCCGGTGAGTTCAACGAGAACCAGGGAACCCTCGGTGAGCGAGCCCTCGCAGGCTCCCACGACCGCACCACTCTGGACCTGATCCGGAACCTCGGCACCGTCACCCGTCGCACCAGCGACCTCGTGCGCTACATCCGGCCCCAGGGCGACGACAGGATCCACGTCCTCGCCTCACCGCCTGAAGGCGCTGACCGCCGCCGCGTCGACGGCACCTCCGTGAAAGCCGCGCACGACGTGCTGCTCTCGCTCTACAACCTGATCCTGCTCGACACCGGCAACTCCGCCCAGGCATCGACCTGGCGGGCCGCCGTCGACGTCGCTGACTCGCTCGTGTTCGTCGCCCAGAACAAGGCTGACGATTTCCGTCTCCTCGAGGCGACCATCGAGGGCGTCACAGCCCAAGGCCATGCGGCGAAGTTCGCCCGCTCGATCCTGGTCATCACTAACACCGCCCAACCCAACACTGAGCGCCTCGCCCAGCTCAGGGAGTACGGGGAGAGCATCGGCCTCGCGGCCGTCGTCGTCGTACCGTTCGACCGCTCCCTGCAGGAGGGCCAGGACTTCGACTACGAAACCCTCAACCCCGCCACACGCCGGGCCTACGAGGAAGCAACCGCCGCCCTCACCGACCAGCTCTAGACGCACCAGCCGATCGGTCCACAGCCCGGTCTCACATTCAGTTCTCGGTTCAGACCTAGCGCAGGGGTTAGGAAGGCATGGCAGGGGGGAAAGCCATCGGGTGCGGCATCGCCGCCCTCACCGTCGTGCCCATCGGCGCGGTCGTGGCCATGACCATGCTTGTCGCCGGCATCGCCGAGGACGAAGAAGCCAACCAGCTCGAACGAGCATCCTGCACGGTTTCGGCAAGCTCCTCCGAGGACACTCCCGGGGACACCGGCGCGACGCCGGGTGCCCTGCAGGCTGTCCCCAACGGGTGGGGGCCGCTGGTGGAGGCGGCAGCGAAGGAAGCCGGACTTCCGGCCAGCGTCGTCGCAGCCCAGCTGAACCAAGAGTCCGGGTGGAACGAGAACGCCACCAGCCCCGTTGGGGCCCAGGGAGTCGCCCAGTTCATGCCAGCGACGTGGGCGGCCTACGGCAACGGCGGTGACCCGTTCTCCGCGAAGGACGCCATCCCCGCCTACGGGCGGTACATGACCGCGCTGAAGAGCCAAGTGCAGTCGATCGCAGGCAGTGATGCGAACCTGCTCGTGCAGCTCACCCTCGCCGCGTACAACGCCGGACCTGGTGCCGTGCAGCAGTACAAGGGGATTCCGCCGTATCAGGAGACGCAGAAGTACGTCAGCGCCATCCTCGACTCCGCCCAGAGCGGGTTCTCCATGGACTGCAAGGCACCCACCGGCGGCAAGCCGTGGGACGGGGACCTCGGAGACGGTGAGTGGGCCACTCCCCTACCCGGCGGTGTTTTCACGTCGGGGTATGGGAAGCGCAACGTCCCCGGGCTGCCCGCCTGGGCGCAGGACCACGTCGGCGTGGACCTCTCGAGCCCCGGCGCCGGCTACGGCAACGGCGGGCCCGTCGTCGCGCCCACAGACTTGCGCGTCACCGGGTTCAACGACAAAGACGGGTGTGTGATCGCCAAGGAGGACGGCGACGACCCCGACTTCGGGTTCGCGTTCTGCCACCTCAACGCCTACTCGGTGGAAAAGGGCGACAAGCTCAAACGCGGCGACATCATTGGCACCGAAGGCAACAGGGCCGACCTCGGCAGCGTTCCGACGCATCTACATTTCGAGATCTACACACCCGCAGCCCCCGACGTCACCTACCCCTACGAGGGCTTCAACATCGACCCGGAACCGATCCTGAAAGAGAAAGGCGCGTGGCCAGCATCATGACCCCGCCCACCACGCACCACCAACCCACAAACCGGTACAGGCACCAACCCCGCAGGATCGCAGCTGTGCTGTGCCTGGCACTGCCCCTCACGCTCTCAACGACCGCCTGCAGCAACAACGAAGGCCCAGCCGGGTCGACACCGAACCCGACGTCAACGACGGTGGACGAGGGCTCTGACGCACCCGCGGCGGCCGAGCTCGCTGGTGACGGCACGTTCACTCAGCCCGAAGACGCCGACCGTGCCAATGCCGAATCCACCGCCGAGGTCGCTGCCCTGATGCTGCACTCATGGGACACCACGACCGACACAACACAGACAGCAGCGGCAATCCGGGCGATACCGCTGATGAGCAACGAATGGGCCACCAACCAGGTCGAGCCCGAACGCAACGGCGCACAGGGCGAATGGCTCGGGCCAGCCGAACACCATGCCTACAGTGCACCCTCGATCGTCCCAGCCCCCGGCGACGTCTCCCAGGACGTAGCCGACGACAAAGCCATCCGCGCCTACGACGTCACTTGGCGATGGATCAGCCGCGACGGAACCGAGCTCACAGCCACCGGACGGCAGATCGTCACGATCTACCTCGAGAAGCACGACGGCCGGTGGGACGTTGTAGGCCACCAGTACCAGGACATGGGGGTGTGATGAGGAAAGTAGTGGGATGCGACACGCCGCGTCGAGGTGCGGGTTTAAATAAAAATCCTTGGCAGAGTGAGGCTATGACTGCGCAGCGAAAGATCGGACGTCCTAGCAAGGGCTACGGCCCACGCCATACCGTCGCGGTTCAGCTCAGCCCAGAAGAGTTCGAAGTTCTTCAGCAGATCACTGCTGAGATGGGCATGAAGCCCGGACCGTTCCTCACCGAGAGGTCGCAGGCGCTAATAGCGGCGTTGCGCGCAGAACACGTCGGCAATCAGGAGGCGCTGCCCTTCGAAAAGGCTAGTTAAACGAGGAAGGCCCGCCTAGCCGGCGGGCCTTCGTATCAAGTTATTCAAGCTTCACACCGTGTCGTCCGCCAAGATTCCCGGTGAGTAGCTCAACCGAGTGCGTCCTTTTCAGGTCGTACCCTCTGCAGAAAGTGTACACCGCGTGCTTGAAGCACCTCCAGCTCTTTATGCCGCGCCGCGCCGTGACGATTCCCACTGTGATGCGGTATGGGTCCTTGCACCGCTGATCGCAGGTCAGCCCTCCTACCGCCTCGGGCGATGGAAGGACGGCCGGTTCCAGTACCCGCAGCCCACTACTCCCCTGCCGATCACCAGGACACTCCCCGCGAAACCGGCGGCAGTCATGCTGCACGACGTCGACGGCACCGTCCGCACACTGTGCCTTGACCTTGACACCTCCAAGGCCCGCAAAGCCGTCGTCGACGACGACGCGAAACGCCTCGGGGCCCTCCTGCACGCCGCCCGCCTCGCCTATGTCGAGGACACCTCCCCTAGCGGCGGCCGCCACCTGTACGTGCCGCTACAGGAACCCCTCATCGCTGCCGAGGCACGGCAGCTCGTGGAGGCCCTCGGGCGCCAAGCAGCGAGCCTTGATCCGAGCCCCCACCAGAACGTCGTCCATGGTTGCATCCGTGTCCCTGGATCTGCGCATAAGTCGGGTGGCCACCAACGCTTGGTCACGCCGCTGACGGAGGCCTACGGCATCCTCACCCGCCGCAACCCCGCCAGCGCGGTAGCCGCGCTGCGTAAGGCCTTGGCGCCGGAGTTGTACCGCCTCGAGCAGAAGCGCCGAGCAGATATACGCGCAGCGACCGCGACTGCAGCTGTGCAAGCCGTCGCCAACCGTGGCGCAGCACCTGCGGCCGGGACCGACCGCCCGCTGCGCGTTGTGGCCCGCACGGGGCTCTACGACACCAGCCGCTACGCCAGCGATTCAGAGGCCCGCATGGCGGTCCTGAACCACTTCGCCGCCTGCCACTGGACCCTCGACCAGGTACGCGCCGGCATGGCCGACCAGTTCACCGGCCTCGCCGCTCTCTATGGCACCAAGACCAACCGGCTCCTGCCCGTCGAATGGGCCAAAGCCCAAGCCTTCACCGCCACCACGGCGCCAGCGAAAGACCCCTCCCAGCGCAGAGGGAAAAAGACTGCGCACAAATACGACACAAGCCCTACTTACCTCACGGGGGGCAGTCCCAAACCCACCACGCATCAGGGTTCCCCGCTCAGCCAGCTCTCGATTCATCAGCTCGTGAACGACCTCGAGAACGTCCTCTATGCGTTGCTCGACTACCGGTTCATGGAACGGGGTAGGGAAGGCATTAGTCTCCGATTCCTCATCCGTGCCGTGCTGGCGTACATGCGGACACTGGAAACCAACATTCTCGACGTCGGATGCCGCACCTTCGCCCTCGCCCTCGGCAAGAACCACGACACCATCGCGCGCCTCCTCCCCGTCCTGGAGCGCGCATCGGCAGGCATCCTCACCCGCATCGACCGCGGACGCGGCCGCAACGCCGACACCTACGCCGTACAACTCCCCCAGCACTTCGAGCAGCTCGCCCGCGACCTCACCTGGCGCAAAGGCAAGATCCACGCCATCCGGCCCGTTTTTCGGGTCCTCGGAGACGTCTCAGCCCTCGCCTACGAGGTCATCGAACGCGGCCGCCACTCCCCCACCACCGCAGACCTCACCCGCACCACGGGCATCTCACGCCGGGCCCTCACCGACCATCTCACTCGCATGGAGTCCCTGCAGATGATCCGCCGGCACCACGGCCGCTGGGAACTCGTAGCCACCACCAACCTCGCCCAGCTCGCAGACCGCCTCGGAGCCACCGAGGACCGCGAAGCCCAGCTCACCCGCTACCGCAAGGAACGCGCCGCCTGGCACGCCTGGCTCGACCGGCACCTAGTCCCCCAGCTCGAAGAGCACGAGCTGTACGACGCCGAGGTGGACGAGTACTGGCAACCGCCGATCGAGGATGAATACGAGCATCAACGCTTGCTCTGGACCGCCGCATGAACGGCCACAGGACCTTGACCCTCGCCACAGGTCCATTTGCGTGGTGAACTTGGGGTCCGCTGTGCCGACCCGTACGGATCGCCTCCTCACGGGCCGGCGCAGTGCCGTCATCGACGTGAGGGTTCGGCCGTGGAGATTGCAATCGTTGTGGGGATCACGCTCGCTCTATGCGCTGGGGTGATCCTAGGTCCTCATACCAAGGCCCGTAAGGACAACAAGAGCAAGAGCCACTGATCTGGGGTTTGTTCCTTGCCAGGCCTCCTGCCCACAGGGGCACGGCACAAGCTCCCCCACGCTCCGCTGCTTGTCCCGCACCCAGGATGGACAGCAGGAACCACTCCCCCGCCTGCACACAGCCACCACCACACCGACACGTATAGCTCACCTCGAGCAAGCGGTGGCCGTGCACAGCCTCCTGAAGCTCAGGTACCGAAACGATTCTTCACCGGGATCTCACGCCGCCGGCACTGATCAGGCCGCACCCACGCCTCACGAGCCCGTGAAAACTCAACCCATTGGGCGTACACCGCGTTAGGCGTCCACGCCATCGCGAAGCCCTTCACCGTCTGCTTCCGCCCATCCGGGTACTCCAGGTCAACCCACAACGCAGGCGCCTTCTCCGGCTCCGTCACCGAACCATCGGGGACGTCGAGCTGTAGCGGCGGCACAAAACGATCTGCGCTTGGCGGGATGCCATGCCAACCAGGGCGAGAAGCTGAAGTCACCGGCACACCGTACCGGCCTCCCCCGACATCAGGACCTCCAAGTACCCAATCAATCGGCGAGGGACGGCCGTACAGGTAATCGACCCACTCACCCAGAACCGCGTCTGCACCGTGGCGGACCACCAATGTAGTACCAAAGCGGTACTAAAGTAGTACCGTGTAGGTACCGGTGCAGTACTGGTCTGGTACTAGACTGGCACCATGATTCTTCTAGTTGCTCATACCAAGGGTGGTGTCGGAAAGTCCACGCTGACAATCAACCTCGCTGTCGAACTCCAGCGCCAAGGCGCTGACGTGATCCTCGTGGAAGCCGATCCCACTGTGCATACCGTGAGCAACTGGGCACGTGACCGCGAGGAAAATGGGCACCCGCCCATTCAAGCTGTGCAGAAGACCGGCAACCTCCGCTCCTCTCTTCTCGACCTCGCGACCCGGTACGACTACGTCATCGTCGACGTGCCCGGTAAGGACAGCAAGGAAATGCGCACAGCCATGACCGCAGCTGACGTACTCCTGATGCCAGTCGTGCCTTACCAGGCAGAACTCGATACGACAGAGAGTGTCGTCGCCACCCTCACAGAAGCCAAAGACTTCAACCCCGAGGTCAAGGCACTTGCCGTCCTCAACATGGCACCAACGAATACCGGCGCCAACGACGTCAGAGACGCACGCGAATACCTGTCTGACTACCCCGAGGTGATGGTAGCCCGCACTGTCATCCACCAACGCAAAGCCTTCCGAAACGCCCTCTCACAGGGTTTGGGTGTCGTGGAAATGCGTGACCCAAAGGCCAAGGCGGAAATTCAACTACTCATCCAGGAGGTCACGACGTGGCACTGAATCGACGACCACGACAATCGCCGGTAGCCGACGAACGAGAAATCGAAGCGTTCGCCGAGCGAGCAGAACTTCCCAAGCCGGACCGCCAGACACCCACGCCAGCTGCCCCCGCGATCGACTGGCGGAGTCGCAACAAGGAACCCAAGACGACAGGGCTCAATTTCCGGCTTAGCAAGAGCCAATCAGCGCTACTGCAGCAAGCCGCAGCCGACCAGGACATCAGTCAGCAAAAAGTCCTGGAGCGCATCATCTGGCCCCTCCTTGAGGAGAGGTACGGCTCGGGCGGCCAATAGCTGGACTCCCCTGAGACAGTTGCACGGCTTTGGTACCAGTACTGTACTAGTGCAGTACTACTTTGGTACCACACTAGTACAGTACTGGTTCTCTACCGGTGTAGTACCAGTTGGGGTTCTGGATTGAACACACGCAGCGAATCTCGGGGGAGGCGGTGTACGACCACTGCTTGCTTGAGGTGGGTTCACTAGTGTTGACGAGGTGGTGAGTGTGCGCACACGTCAGGTGGTTCCTGCTGCGCAGGCGTGCCTGGGATAGGCAGCGGGATGGGGGAGCTGGTGTTCCACGGTCAATAGCTGGACTCCCCCGAGACAGTTGTACGGCTTTGGTACCAGTGCGGTACTAGTGCGGTACTAGTACTGTACTAGTACTGTACTAGATTGGTACCACACTAGTACCGCACTGGTTCTCTACCGGTGTAGTACCAGTTGGGGTTCTGGATTGAATACACGCAGCGAATCTCGGGGGAGGCGGTGTACGACCACTGCTTGCTTGAGGTGGGTTCACTAGTGTTGACGAGGTGGTGAGTGTGCGCACACGTCAGGTGGTTCCTGCTGTGCAGGATCATTGATTTTTAGGCACAAAAAGGTCCCGGCGGGCTACGTGAATGGGGGAAAGCACGTAGGCGGCCGGGACCTTCTCTTCAGTTGTACCCCGTGGGAGCATTTCCCAGCCAGCTCGTGATCTGTTTGGGCAGCTAACCGTTCTCTAGGAAGCCGCCGCCGGCAGCAGTTCACCAATAACCCAGATCGGGTTCCACGCCTTCGCGGCAACCTCGTCCTTACAAGACTGACTCTCACACGCAGCTGAGAGGGAACCTGACGCAGGGGAGTACACCGTCAGGGCCATGAACAAAGCCGCCAGGGCACTAACGGCCGACAAACCAAGTCGTAGACGTTCGCTCATCCGACCAACCCTCCTCAACCACTAACCCATCAGTACGCCAGTTTACGCAATGCCCCTTCTGCGCCGCTTAGTGGGTGTCCTTGGCCGCCTTCTCAACCTCTGAGTGGTCCTGCGCTTCGCTCCGGCCTGATGAGGCCCGGGCGCTCCTTCGGGGACTGTCAGAAAAACGGTGTGTGAGGGTTCGGCCTGATCCGAGAGGAGATGGCCGTGAACGACTTCACGACCGAAGTATCAGAGGCGATGATCGATCCTGTGACGGGAGAAACCATCGATCAGAAGGACCTTGCTGAACGCCTGCTCGCCCAGGCGAAGGAGCAGGGCGTGAGCCTGGTTGGCCCTGGTGGCTTGTTGAGCCAGCTCACGAAGAACGTGCTGGAAACCGCTCTGGAAGCGGAGCTGACCGAGCACCTCGGGCACGAGCACGGGCAGACACCGATCGCAGAGAACATGCGCAACGGTACGAGGCCGAAGACGGTGTTGACCGAGATCGGCCCGGTCGAAATCGAAGTGCCAAGGGACCGGGACGGTTCGTTCGAGCCGGTGATCGTACCCAAACGGAAACGACGCCTGGACGGCATCGACGAGATCGTCCTCTCCCTCTCCGCCCGCGGACTGACCACGGGTGAAATAGCCGCGCATTTCGAGGAGGTCTACGGGGCCAAGGTCTCCAAAGACACGATCTCGAGGATCACGGAGAAGGTCGCCGGCGAGTTGGGCGAGTGGGCTTCCCGTCCGCTGGACCCGCTCTACCCGGTCCTCTTCGTTGATGCGATCGTGGTCAAGGTCCGGGACGGGCAGGTCCGCAACACCCCGTTCTACGTCGTCATGGGCGTCACCACGAACGGGGAACGCGACATCCTGGGCATCTGGGCCGGCGACGGAGGTGAAGGAGCGAGGTTCTGGCTGCAGGTCTTTTCCGAGCTGAAAAACCGAGGCGTCGAGGACGTGCTCATCGCCGTCTGCGACGGGCTCAAAGGCCTGCCCGAGGCGATCAACACGACCTGGGAGCGGACCGTCGTGCAGCAATGCGTCGTGCACCTGATCCGCAACAGCTTCCGCTACGCCGGCCGGCAACACCGGGACGGAATCGTGAAAGCCCTCAAACCCGTCTACACCGCGCCGTCCGAAGCGGCGGCGAAGGACCGGTTCGCGGAGTTCGCAGCCGAGTGGGGCCAGCGGTATCCGGCGATCGTAAACCTCTGGGAATCCTCCTGGGCGGAATTCGTGCCGTTCCTCGAATACGACGTGGAGATCCGACGGGTCATCTGCACGACGAATGCGATCGAGTCGATCAACGCCCGCTACCGCCGAGCGGTGCGCGCCAGGGGCCACTTCCCGAACGAGGCCGCGGCGCTGAAATGCCTGTATCTCGTGACCCGGTCCCTTGACCCCACTGGCGGCGGCAAAGCACGCTGGGTGATCAGGTGGAAGCCGGCGCTCAACGCGTTCGCGATTACCTTCGCGGGCCGGTTCGAGAAGACCACTTACTGATGAAAACCGCCGGACCCCACACACCGTTTATCGGACAGTCCCCTCCTTCGTCGCACCCGACCCTGACGTTTTTTGTCTGCTGTCCTTATGTTGTTGAGCGGGTGGTTTCCGGGGCAGTTGTAGTGTTTCGGCTACCCAGGGGTGGTGGGTATGGCTTTGTCTGCTGTGCCGGGCGCTTGTCGTGACGGCTTCGTAGGATTGGCCGCCTGCCGTTCCCGTGATGGCCCGACCGCTGATTGAGAGACGCGACTGAAGCTCGCTGGATAAGGACACGACGGCGCGGTTATCTGCTGGGCTTTACTGGATGCCGAGATGATTGGAGGCTGCGATGGCGCAGCTGTGGGCTGGTGTAGATGCTGGTAAGACCCATCACCATTGCGTAGTGATCGACACGGACGGGACCCGCCTGTATTCGCAGCGGGTCGCCAATGACGAGAGTGCCCTGCTGAACCTGATCGCCGACGTCGCCGGCCTCACCGGTAATCCTGGTGGGGGTGAAGTGGTGTGGGCGACGGACTTGAACCATGGGGGAGCGGCATTGCTGATCGCCCTGCTGGCTGTTCATGATCAGCGGCTGCTCTACATCCCGGGTCGCACGGTTCATCACGCGTCCAAGACGTACCGCGGTGATGGGAAGACCGATGCGAAGGACGCACTGGTGATCGCTGACCAGGCGCGGATGCGCAGGGATCTACAGCCCCTGCGGGTGGGGGATGAGGTGAGCGTCGATTTGCGGATCCTGACCTCCCGCCGAGCCGACAAGGCAATCGATCGTGTGCGGGCTATCAACCGGCTGCGCGCCCAGTTGCTGGAGTACTTTCCCGCTCTCGAGCAGGCCTTTGACTACAGCCGGTCCAAAGCCGCGCTGATGCTTCTGACCCGGTACCGGACACCCGAGGCCCTGCGCCGAGCTGGTGAGGCTCGGGTACACGCCTGGTTGAAGAAGCACGGTGCCCGTAGCAGCGCCCTGGTCGCTGAAAAGGCCCTGACCGCAGCGAAGTCCCAGTACACCGTGGTGCCAGCACAACGGGTCGGGGAAATGATGGTCGCGGCCTTGGCCCAGGATGTCCTTGATTTGGAACGCGAGCTCGCGGACCTTGATGCGCTGATCAGTGCCCGGGTTCTCGATCACCGGCACACCAGCATCCTGCTGAGCATGCCGGGTTTTGGGCCCGTCCTGAGCGCCGAGTTCCTCGGGGCGACCGGCGGGGACATGGCAGCGTTTGACGGCGCGGATCGCCTCGCCGGCGTCGCGGGCCTCGCCCCGGTCCCGAGAGATTCGGGCCGGATCTCCGGCAATAATCACCGTCCCCGACGCTACGATCGCCGGCTCATGCGTGTCTTTTACCTATCAGCAATGTCCAGCCTGAAAAGCAATCCACCTTCCAGGACGTACTACGACCGCAAGCGAGCCGAAGGTAAATCGCATACCCAGGCCCTCATCTGCCTGGCACGTCGCCGCCTCAACGTCCTTTGGGCCATGCTCCGCGACAACGTGCAATACGAAGCTCAGCACGAGCTGCACCCGAGACTGTCGTCTGCACTCTGAGGACGATCGCGTATGGAACTTGATCGTTTCGCTCAGGTGGAAGGAGCGCTGAGGGGAGAATCCGTGGCGGAATAAGGAAATACGTGCTCTGATATCCCCACCAGTAGTATCTCCGTCGCTACTCGCAGGGCTAGGAGCCGTCATGTCAGACACCGATGAACTCGCTATCGCCCTGCCAGACCGAGTACAGGTCGCCCATCAACTCGCCGTGGTCACGAGGTTCCTAGCCGTCGTCACGTGGATCGGGGTCCTGGCGATGTTAGTCGTGAGTCCGAACGGGCTTGTTTTCGTGCTGCTGGGGGTGCCGTTAGTCGTCGCAGCTGCGGCTATCTGGGCGAGCCGCACATCCAGGACGAGCATGCCGACACGGCGGCAGGGTAGGGCAACCATCAAGGCTGCGACTGGAGCACGCGTGGATGGTTTGCTCCCACACGGAACCACGTTGACGCTGGGTGCGAGCCTGATGGTTCCTGTCTACTACGCGGCGACACTTGCATGGGTGGGTGTGGCGTACGTCGCGCTTAACGATCCCAGGCCCATCGTCCTCATCGCTTTCCCGTTGCTAGTCACGTTCGCCGCTTACGCCGCGAACAGGCACTTGAAAGCGATCGACACACCACCCGCACCCTAGTCATCGTCATTCGCCAGGCACGACGGGTGAAACCTTTCTAGCGCAGTGCGAAGTATGGAGTGACTCACGGTCGACCCCTGAGTCAGGTCACTTACCTCGGTGCATGGGCTTAATGAGCGCCCCATCTGAGTGCGGGTCCCTCTCGCCATGTCTCTTGAAGAAGTGCCTTGGAGCACGGCGCGGACGTTGACAACATCATTGAGATTCCTTCGGATTGTGCGCCCCCGCTCCACACCATCAATCGGCAAGCCGACTGGCGCCGGCCACAAACCTCTACGGCGCTCCTACGTCGCTTATTTCCTTCGAGGTTTCCGGCAGGCCCCTGCCCCTTCGGGGTTGACAGTGCTCCGTCGGGGACGAGCGAGCGAACTCGCCA
This sequence comes from Arthrobacter sp. BC5, assembly GCF_056680255.1. Lineage (NCBI taxonomy): Bacteria > Bacillati > Actinomycetota > Actinomycetes > Micrococcales > Micrococcaceae > Arthrobacter > Arthrobacter sp. BC5. The sequence continues at coordinate 80,511 of NZ_JBWXPX010000003.1, read as the reverse complement.
GCAGGCAAAAACACCGGGGGAAGAGCCGAGCAGCACGTGCCACCACCACAGGTTCCCACCCCACCTCGTGACCGAAGGAGCAACAACCATGAACACCCCAACGACCGTCCTCGAGCACCTCGACCCGACCGAGCTGACCATCGACGCCAACGTCCGCGCCGATGTCCGGCTCGATCCTGAGTTCCTGGCCTCGATCAAGCAGCACGGCGTCCTGCAGCCGGTCGTCGCCCACCGCACCGAGGCCGGCGTGCACGTCCTGTACGGGCAGCGCCGCACCCTGGCGGCCGTGGAAACCGCGCAGCCGACCATGCCCGTGTACGTCGTCGCCTCCCTGAGCGAGGCTGACCGGTTGGTGCAGCAGATGGTCGAGAACGACCAGCGTCTGGCCCTGAACGACCGGGACCGCACCGAAGCGTTCCACCAGCTGTCCCTCATGGGCATCACGGCCGCGCAGATCGCCAAGAAGACCGGCGCCAAGAAGACCACCGTCGAGACCGCGCTGAAGGTCCGCGCCAACACCACAGCCACCGAAGCCCTCACCGCCGGGTGGACGCTGGAGCACTCAGCGGCGCTCGAGGAGTTCAGCGACGAGGAGCTCACCGTGAAGCGCCTGCAGCACATCCTCGAGGTCCAGCCCGAGCAGTTCGACCACCAGGTCGCCTATCTCCGGCAGGAGCGCGCTACCGCCCGCCTGATCGCTACCGCGAGGGCTGAGCAGGAAGCGCTCGGCAACACCGTCGTCGACGGGTACGGGTATGGGACCCCGGAGAACCAGAACCCGAACATGCTTCTGCGGGCAGACGGCGAGAAAGCGACGAAGGACGACGCGAACGCCGTGGTCATCAGCACGACCTACCGGGGCGAGGTTCAGGTAACGCCGGTGGTCGCGAACTTCCGGGACCACGGCTTCACAATCCGCGAAGGACTCGGTATGAGTCCCACGGCAGGCCAGTCAGGGCCGATGACGGACGCGCAGAAGGAAGAGCGCCGCACGGTGATCCAGAACAATAAGAAGTGGGACGCGAGCACCGAGGTCCGGCAGGCATGGCTGATGACCCTGCTGGGGAGGAAGACCCCGCCGAAGGGATGGGCGCAGTTCACGGCCACGACCCTCGCGAACTACGGCAATTCGGTCGCCCGGGCGACGGCGCAGAAGCACGAACTCGCCGCCGGCCTCGCAGGCGTCACCGACCCCGACTACCGGGCGTACCGGGCACTGGTCGAGAAGCCGACCACGAACCCGGACAAGGCAGTCCTGGCGATGATGCTCGCCGCGCACGAGGCGGACCTCAGCCGCGAATCATGGCGACGCCCCGGCCCCCAGGCCGCGTACTACCTCTTCCAGCTCGAAGAGTGGGGATACACGCTCAGCGAGGTCGAGTCCCTGATCACCGCCCACGCCATGAAGGACACCAAGAGCGCGGAGCGGACCGAGTAGGGGAGTGAGGGGCGGCAGGCAGGACCTGCCGCCCCCCACCACCGGCATGTGATCATTTGGGCATGGTCGATCTTCAACTTCAGAGACTGGAGGCCGAAGCCAGGCGTGTGCCCGACCCAGGCGGACCTCTGGAGAATTACTCCGCCGCGTTGGTTGAGTGGGCTGCAACGCACCCCGAACTGCCCTACAGCAGGCTATCGCCCATCATCCACCGCTTGGTGTGGGAGCGCCGATAGATCCGTGCAGGCATCGAAGCTGCCGCTAGTCTGAAAGAAGGCCCAGCCCTATCAGGGCCCCATTAGATTTCCTTGTCACGAGGAAAAACCGGAGACGGAGCCATGTGGTGTGGCCCCGTCTCCACCCACTTAAGGCGTCGACCCGGCGTCGATCAGCGGCGCAGCGTTTGGTGGCTGGAATGCTGGGTACATGACAGACCCACCCCAGGACGACGGGCAGCTCAATGAGCAGGCCACGCCGCTGCGGTTCCTCACCCTGCAGCAGGTAGCTGACGAATTGAACACCAAGCACAGCACCGTTCGGGCTCTTATCGCCTCCGGGGATCTGCCTGCCATTCAGATTGGCGGCCGCGGCCAGTGGCGCATCGAGCGGAGCAAGCTCGAGGAGTACATCACCGGCGCCTACGCTAAAGCCCGGACAGACATCGCACGCGGCGACGTCGACGCAGCACCTGAATCGCCCCGGGTTTAGTGGAGGCTCTCAACCCATGGAGGATGAGAGTTATGGCGACGAAGTACAGCGATGAGTTGCGTCAGCGGGCGACCCGGATGGCGGTCGAGCTGCGGCGTGATCCGGACTCCCGCGTTGGTGCGGTGGAGCGGGTGGCGAAGCAATTGGGGATGCACCCGATGACGCTGCGTAAGTGGGTTCGACAGGCTGAGGTCGATAACGGGGTTCGGGCGGGCACCACGAGTGCGGAGGCCGAGCGGATCGCGAAGCTTGAGAGCGAAGTCAGGGAACTGAAGCGGGCCAACGAGATACTGCGGACAGCGTCGGCTTTTTTCGCCGCGGCGGAGCTCGACCGCCAACTGAAGTAGTTACTGGCTACATTGATGCCCACCGTGATCGTGTCGTGGAGGGCAAACCACTCGGGGTCGAGCCGGTCATCGAGGTCCTGCGCTCAGCAGGCGTCGAGATCGCCCCGAGCAGTTACTACGCCGCGAAGAGCCGGCCGCTCTCAGCGCGTGCGGTGCGGGATGCGGAACTGATGCCGGTCATCACCAAAGTGCACCAGGACAATATTGGTGTTTATGGTGCCCGGAAGGTCTGGGCGCAGATGAACAGGGAAGGCCACCCTGTCGCCCGGTGCACCGTGGAGCGATTGATGCGAGCCGGCGGCTTGCGTGGGATCAGCCGGGAGAAGACCCGCAAGACGACCCTCGTCGCGGGCGCGGAAACACCGCGGCCGGCGGACCTGGTCGAGCGGCAGTTCGTTGCTGCAGCCCCGAACCAGTTATGGGTGGCGGATCTGACCTACATCCGGACACACTCGGGGTGGGTCTACGCCGCGTTCATCATCGATGTCTTCAGCCGCCTCGTCGTCGGCTGGCAGGTATCGACCTCTCTGCGAACCGATCTGGCCCTGGACGCCCTCGAGATGGGGTTCTGGAACCGTCAAAGAGCCCGACAAAGCGTTGCGGGTCTGACGCATCATTCCGATCGTGGAGTGCAATATCGTGCGATTCGCTACACCGAACGGCTTGCCGAAGCCGAAGCGGTCGCTTCCGTTGGATCCAAGGGCGATTCCTACGACAACGCCATGGCCGAGGCATTCAACTCACTCTTCAAAGCTGAGTGCATCCGCAACCCGATCATGCGGCCCAAAGGCGGCTGGAAAACCGTCAGTGACCTTGAAATCGCTGTCGCTGAATACATTGACTGGTTCAACCATCGGCGCCTCCACGGCGAAATCGGGCTGATCCCACCGGTGGAGTTCGAGAACAACCATTGGGCGCACGAGTCCACGGAGGCCTACAGTCTTACCAACGTCCCCACCGGGGCCGGAAGCAAGTGAACCGAGCCTCCATCAAACCCGGGGCGATTCACCGGCAGCTTTGCCCATCGTGCGACCGATCGGAACCCTGCCTGACTCTGCAACAGGAACGACACTCAGGTCCGCCCTGGCAGCGGGTGCCAGAGCATGTATGTCCGTGTCCGGCTCAGTCTGCCGAGCATCATGGTGGGCGACGTCAGAGGGATCCTCAGCTGTCAGACCTGGCAGATTGGCTACGAAGCCGAAAGCGGAAAGCCACCGTTGAACCTCACTTAGAGGATCAATCACAAGGGAGTAGTACCGCTTCTGGCCCTGAGCTTGGGTGCTGACCAGTCCTGCCTCCCGAAGGATCTTGAGGTACTTGGACACGGTCGGCTGGCTTACTTGAAGGTCTGCAACGAGCTCACCTACTGCTTTGTCGCCTTCCCGCAGGATGACAAGTATCTGACGCCGTGTTGGTTCCGCGATTACAGCAAATACATCCTCGATAGCCACCGACACAGCCTACGACGTATGCATCACAAGGCATCAGTGCAGAAACGGGTGACTGCATGATGCGCTGGCACACGCTCTACGCACGGGCATACGGTCCTACTGGTTGGCCTTGTTATAGGCATCCACGATCGATTGGGGGACACGACCCCGAGAGTTAGGGGTCAAGCCGTTCTCCTGCGCCCACTGACGGATGTGCTGGACCTCGGCGCGTTTGGTGCGACTCGTGGACGTCCCTCGTTGTCCGCTCCTACCTCTGCGGCCGCCGGGCGCCTTTCGGCCAACATCTATGTACTGGGATAAGACAGCTCGTAAGTCTGAGGCGTTTTGCGTTGTCAGGTCGATCTCGTATTCCGAGCCGTCAACGGAAAATCGAACAGTTTCCTGTGCTTCCTCCCCGTTGAGATCATCGATCAAAAGCACCTGTACACGCTGAGCCAATGCAGTCCTCCTGGGGATCATCAAAATATGCTGAGCTATTGACGACTGTAGCCCGCACCTGCGGGGGCAAGCTAACACCGAGAGCCAGGGGACAACCTGTAAGGACACTTCGACCCGTCGTGCTGGCTTGTTGATCAGTCACTAGTTGATAGGTCTGTACCGAGGTCTCGACGATGACCTGTTCCATTTTGGTGTTGTTGAATTCCGGATGTTATGACTATTGGGGGACAAATGCCTTTGGTGGCGGAGCTCGACGGGGAGCGTTTGCGGGCGGATCAATTTACACAGGAGGCGTGGCAGTCCCTTCAAGAATCCGATGATCGCCGGCGTCTGACGATGCCCGTCTGCGGTGTCCGTGCTGTCGCTAAGGTCCGCGGTCAGACTCGTTTCTTCGCGCACCTCCGACTTGCTCAGTGTGGCGTTGACCATGGAGGAGAGTCAGCACAGCACCTGGCAATGAAGCTCGCTTTGGCCGACTGCATCGATGCAGTTCAGGGATGGCACGCCACTATCGAATACCCACATCCTTCTCGTGAATGGATCATCGACGTCCTGGCTGAATCCGATGATGCGCGCCACAGAGTAGCGTTCGAAGTGCAGTTGTCCTCTCAGACCATGGACGAGTACCTCTACCGAACGCAGCGGTACTGGGATAGCGGGGTGCTGTCCGTATGGCTGATACCCAAACAGCTCGAGTACAGCCCGTTTCAGGTGCCGACCGTGGTGACCGGCTTCGGAAAGACCTCACTAGTGCCCGAGGGCCCTGCCAGCCTGATGGACCTCGACGTTGTGCCGAATTTTCATACCACCCGAGGCGCTCTGGGGTATTTCATCGAGCAACTCCTGCTAACGGGGTCTCGCTGGAGCAAGGGAAGTCCGGACCATCAACGTAAGAAGGTCGAGGCGGATGCCCTTCGCGAACGCGCGGCCTCAGAGGCTGAGGCGCGCCGCCACGTTGCTGCGCAGGAGGCGCACGAACGGAAGGTGCAGGAAGCCGAGCGGCGCCGAGCAGAGACAAGCCGCCTCAGTATGTCTCCTGAAGAACGCTTCGGTGCCCATACAGTGCACACCGAAACGGGCCCCTTCGTCTGGGCGACTACGACGCCCTGCTGGAAATGCAATCGAATGATGCTCGTATGGGATGCGGTGGGCACCAAGCCCGAGCAGCAATGGATGACAGCACCCCATCTCAACGTCAAGGTGGACGTAGGTCCAAAACGCTATGAGAATCACCCCGAGGTCCACCGTGCTATTGACCGCTGGATGCAAGAGAGCCGTGCTGATACGCCGAAGGCGCTGATCAAGCAGCAGTTCAGCAGGGCAGCTGGGAGCACCTACAGTGCATTCACCTGCCCCTCATGTAACTCGCTCATTGGACAATTTTTCATTGCCAGCATCGACCCTGCAAAGTGGTCGCTGATCACTGCCCCTCTACTCAAGGCAACTACACCGTCAACCGCAGGGCTGCAGAATCATCGCGACGCGGCCTGGCACGCAGCTCGACGCGGACCTCGGTAGCTTCCGAGTACGCTCGACGCGGCATCATCGAACTGTGGAAGAGACGCCAGATGTGGCACGAAAAAGCGGGCCATCTCAGCGTTCTCCCGTCAAACTCAACTCGCTTCGCCGGCCGGTCTAGCGCCCACTTGACCTCTACCCAAATGCTCCCTGCACGGCGAGCTCAGTCAAGGCAGTTACAGCTGCGTTCGCGGCGCTCGTTACGGTAACGACTCCTAACTTCTCGGCAACCTGACGTAGCTTGCCCGCGCGTCTAATCACTTCACCTGTCTCGGGTTCTGGCTGCGTGATCGCGTGATGCAGTTCTGCGAGGGCATCCTCGATTTCGGCCGTGTCTCCGTCCGCCGAAGCTGCAGACTGTTTCACGGACTCTAGGAGTTGAAGTACATCGTTGACGTTCAGGCCGGCGGATGCAGTTGCACCAGCACCGACTGCGGTTGGACCAGATGGCCTCACGACAGTGGTCTTATAGACGTCCCCAAGATGACCGATGTGGTGCCGCATTGCAGCGTCGACGTCCTCTCTGCTGGGAAGTTCAGCCAAAGGGGTTGCCATCGTCAGATCAGCTATCAGATCAACGAGGTTCGTTCTGATCTGCCCCAGTATGCCTGCAAACACCGACCCGGAGACGGTGTAGGACAGGTTCAAAATTGACTGAAAGGCGCCCAGCTCGCGATTCCAGATGCTTTGAGCAGTGGAGACGCTCCGTGGCTTGAAGTGAAGAGACTTCTCCAGAGCCAGGCGCTCAAGCTCCTCGGCTGGCTGCGTCAGAACGAGGAACTCTGACACGTGCTCCCTTGCTGCCCGGGGGAGTTGTGATCGAGTGATAATCTGCCCGGTTGTCCAAGTGTTCCCGCTCATGGAGTCCACAGTCATGGGAGCGTTGAAAAGTTTTCGGTACTCCGGCAGCGACGCTTCATCCGTGTATCCGTTAAGTTCGAGGCGGGCCCAGTCTCTAAGCGATGTTGATCCCGTCTCAGCGCCAAGTAATAGGCACTTCCGCAGCAATCCAGCCAGGGGTTCACTCTCGTCCAGCACTCGCTCACGAAGTGAGTGCAGCAAAGGTTGGGTCATGCCTTGATCCTATTTTGTGCCTCTGACGAAGCGCTCATGAGATGCCAGGCGCTGAAGGTTCATCAGAGCGCTAAATGTCCGATTCCCGTCGGTCCATTCGAGAAGATCCCGGGTAACGCTGCCCAATGCGGAACACTTCGGGGGGTCCTAGATGCCTCGCCTACCGCTCAGCCCGCGGGTGACATGCACTGCCGCTAGATGATTGAAGTGAGCACTCCTCCATCAGCCCGTACGGCAGCCCCGTTTGTTGCGGACGACAAGGGGCTGGCGAGGTAGGCGGCCAAGTTGGCGATTTCGTGGGGCTCGATGAACCGCTCGAGAAGCGTGGTGTGATTCCCGCCGATGATCATTGCTTTAAGATCATCTGTCGCGAGGTGCTGTGCGTCGGCTATTCGTTCCACCGTCTGAGCTACCCCGTCCGAGTAAGTGGGTCCGCCGAGGATCGTGTTGACCGTGACCCCGGTACCACGGGTGAGCTTGGCAAGCCCGTTGCCCAGGGCGAGCATTCCGGCCTTGGTGACCCCGTAGTGGATCATGTCCGCAGGAATGTTCACGCCTGACTCGCTGCTGATGAAGATAATCCGACCCCATCCGGTGTCCAGCATCCCGGGAAGCAGTGCCCGCGATAGCCGCACACCGCTCATCAGGTTCACGTCCAAGTACCCCGACCAGTCCTCGTCAGAGACGTCCTCAAAGGGTTTCACGTCAAAAAGTCCGACGTTGTTCACGAGGATGTCGACGGGTCCGATTGAGCCCAGCAAGTGCTGCACCTCGGTTGCATCGCGGAAATCGGCAGCGATGCCTGCGACTGTTGCGCCAGGCACCTCTGACTCAAGTTGCTGCACCGCAGCCTTCACCCGATCCTCGGTGCGGCCGTTGATGACGACAGAGACTCCCTCGGCGAGAAGTGCCTTGGCGATTGAGTAGCCGATGCCCTGAGTGGAGCCACTAATGAAAGCTCGCTTGGTTGCCAACTGCATGTCCATGCTTCGTCGTACCTCATCTATTACTTGAGTGGGAAACTAAACCCTAGGCACCTGATAGTTGCTCAGTCAAGTAAAAAGGCGGCGCGGTCGACCTCGTTCTCGTACTGTGGTCGTATGACTGATAGCTACCATTTGGCGGATCTTGCGGGGGAGGACCTCGAGACGTGGGCAGGACTGGCGACGGTGCTGGAATGGTTGCCGCCCGCTCTTGATGTGTCGTTGATGCAGGACTTCGGATTGACGCACTTCGAGCACGGCATCCTCTTCGTTTTGTCCACCGCGCCCGAGCAGACCCTTCGCATGAGTGAGCTAGCCGGCTTCGCCAACAGCTCACTCTCACGACTGTCCCGCGCGGTTTCCCGGCTGCAGGGTCGAAGCCTGGTGCAGCGAGCCCAGGACCCGCAGGACGGTAGATCAACCCGGGCAACCCTGACTAAAGCAGGGCAGGAACTGCTCGAACAGGCAACGCCGGCTCACGTCGCCACGGTCAGGAGGCTGGTCCTCGATCCGTTGACGGCCACTCAGAGACGGCAGCTCCACGCCATCACGGCGCGCATTCAGCGGGCCATCCGAGCTGACGAGGGATGGCGACCGCCACAAAATCGCCCGCACCCCTAGGTGAGCGATGCAGCGCCTTCTGCGCGAATTTGGCTGGCAGGTCTTCGACTGCCAGATATCGGTCGATCGAGCCCATGGAAGGAGTCGATAGGCGCGGGTGGCTGTGGTGGCCTCGCTGTCCGTAGCTTGAGGGCTACACCCGGTTCAACGGCGGCTGAAATACATGCCGAAGCCGAGCCTCCAACGCGGCAGCGTCACGCTCAGTACGCGCTCGGAGCCAGGAAACATCACAGCCCAGCAGCCAGCTCCGAATCGCTGTCGCCTGCCCAGTCGTCACCTTCTGCCGAGTCGGACTGCCCGTGACATTGGGTGGGATCTGAAACAGCAGTTCACATACGTTCCGACGCAACGAAGATCCCGCAAGGCTCATACCTCCGCCAAGGTGCGTCGAGAGCCGCTTTTGCAAACTCGTCGCCGTACCGACATACTGCGGTACCCCACCACGCGACCACAGGTAAACCCCCGGCTCATTCGGCAGATCCGCGCGGGTTAGGTCACTTGCAGCCCGTCTCGGCGCTGCAAGGAGCCGACTCCAGTCCTTGCCTGCAGGCTCAGCGGAGTCGAGCGTTATCGACGACGTCGCCTCGTCCAGCGCATTAAGGATGGCGTCCATTTCGAAGTCATCCTCGGCACCGTAGATGTTCAGATCGCCTTGGTCATAGCTGTTCGTCACGACGCAACAGTATCGCCGAATAAATAGCAGACACGAGCGGGAGAGTCAGGCTGACCCTTCCTGCGCAGCGTACCCAAGGCGGTACTGGCCCGCGAGTACGGCATCAGCCGCGAAACCGTCTACTCCTACCTCCGCACCGGCTCCGACCTAGGTTCCAGGGCGGATTCTGGAGGGTCGAGCACCTTGAGTGCCCTCATTGCGAGCCTGCCAGCCGATAGCCGGGCCATCCCTACCCCTCACCCCGTATGACAGCCTTCTGCGGCGCCGACCGAAACCCCCAAGCCACTCCCTGAATAGGCCCATCCTCTCATCCAGGCCAAATGCCAGGTCGTCGCTCGCTCGCTGAGCACTCCTACGCAACGGCTCGTCTCATCCGCCACTTACCGCTACAAGAACAGCGCCACTTACCGTTGCAATTCACAGCTTCAAGTAGATTCATCGCAGCCCCTCCCGACGATCAACGTCTCACTTGAGGATCTGTAGGGTCGGCTTATGTCCTTGACAAGTCACCTCAATGATCCCAATTCAGCTGTGCGGAAGTTCGTGTACGAGAGCGCGCCAAACCTAGCGATGGCCGGCACCAGGGGAGCTCGTGGCAAGGCAATGGCTTTTCGCTTTGGCTTCGATGCTCTCACTTCATTGTCGACCCAGATACCCATCCCGGCCGAGGTGAAGAGCGCGGATCGCAGGAGCTACGCCATTACAGCGGGAATGGCGATCGACTATCGCATCCGCATGGCCCTGCCGGGCTTCGACATCTCCCAGACCACGGCGGAGCAAGGCCTCGATCGCCTCCTCGCAGACCCCACCGTCGTACACCGCGGCAAGCACATCGCAACCCTCCTGCAGGAGGCACTCGGCTTCGCCTTTCTGACGATGAAAGAGGCGGACCCTGATCCGCTCAGTCTTGCCAGGGTGTCGGTTCCGCTGGCGTGGTGCGAAGCGATCTACCGCGCAGGGCCTGTGATGGCCCTAACGAATGATCTGGGTCGACAGATAAAGCGAGCGAAGACGTCGGTTGACTTGATGATGAGCATCGAGGATCCACTGATCTTCGACATTGCACAAATGCACAGATCGCTTACCCCGCTCCTTGAGGAGTGGAGGGAGGCCATTTCTCACGACGTCCCCTACACGCCGAACCCCAGCTTCGTCGGAAGTGTCGCGGTTGGAGGGGCAGATGCCGATCTGGCGATCAGCGACTTGCTCGTGGACTTCAAAACGCGCGAGGAGATCACGAACCCGTGGCTCAGGGACACCCTGTTTCAGCTGCTCAGCTACACGCTCCTCGACCTGGACGACTCACTCGGCATTCGCCGTGTCGCCATTCTGCTTCCGCGTCAGCCATATATCGAGATCTGGACGCTAGACGACCTCTTCGGCCGAGATGCTGACGAGGCTTTACCGGAGCTGCGCGAGGAGTTCGCGGGCATACTGGCCGAGGCGATGAGTGAGCGGCTCGCGGAGGTGGCAGCAGCCAGCACCGAGATCGACTGACAATCGCGGCAGGCTCGACAGCAAGGACAACACTCCTCCTCTTTCCGCCCTACGCGATGCTCATGTACTCAGCGCAGACGACCTTGAGCACTTGTGCAGACGAGTGCGAGCACTGACGCCGGTGCGCACAAACGACCGTTTAAGAGCCAGTTTTTTTGCACCACTCGATGTGAGTTGCATTGAGAATGGCGGGGTTCTTGTACGTGGGTGGCGGTTTCGGGGCAGGACAGAGCGCACGTTTATGGTGTCTTTGCGACGTCCTCGACGAGGGTTGTCAGTGTGGTTTTCTCCGCGAGTCCCAGGATGCGTGCTGATACCCTGCCTTGCCGGTCCAGGATCAGCGTGGTGGGCACGGCTTGGGGTGGTACGTACTGGGTCAGGTTCAGCAGAATATCGCCGTCGCGGTCCTCGAAACTGGGGTAGGTGACGCCAAAGTTCCGTTCGAACGCCTCGGCTGTAGCTTTCTCATCGCGTACGTTGACGCCGTAGAAGCGCACTCCTTGGTCTTTGAATTGCTCGTGGACCGTGTTCAACGTGGGGGCTTCGGTGCGGCACGGCGCGCAGGCGGCGTACCAAAAGTTCAGGACAACGACCTCACCTGCCCAGTCGTCTTGATTGATGAGCGTTCCGTCGAAGAGCGTGCCCTGCAGACTGACCGGGTCGCCTCGGTTTTCGGGTGAGTATTCGGCAACGGATCCGTCACCGGCGATGTAGTTCTTGTTGTCTCCTGCTTCGGCTTGTTGAGCCAGGGAATCTGTGGAGGTACAGCCGGTGAGGGCGAGCGACGCGGCGACGAGCAATACGCCGAACTGACAACTCATTCGGGCGGGAGTCAGGTTGGGTCGGGGTGAGTCATACATGGGAAGCTCCTTCGCGCTCATCCGTGGTCGTAGTCCGTGGTCGTAATCCGCCCGACCCGGTGTCCTGTGGCTGTGACTGTGGCTGTGTTGCGGTGGCTGAGGATGGCCGGTGAGAAGTGATCGTGGACAAAGGTTGTTCGGCGGGGATCAGTTGATGAAGACGTGGATGAACCGGAAGAACACGGACGCGGCGACGGCGAGGTACGTGAGGACGATGATGGGCCCTACCCAGTCAGCGACCCACCGGGTCAGAGGGGTGGGTGCGGGGATGACTCCGTGAACCATGTTGCGGACGGTGGTGAGGATGACCAAGGGGATCATCGCTGCCCAGACGATCATGCAGTAGAGGCAGAGGATGTAGATGTCGAACAGGGCCTGGCTCCAGAGCCAGGTCGCGAAAACAGCGCCGAGTGTGACGCCTATCTGGAGGCCGGCCCAGTACCAGTGGGCGAACCGGGCGCCGGCGAGCAGAGCCATGCCGGTGGTGATGATGACGGTGAAGCCGACGAGGCCGATGAAGGGGTTTGGGAAGCCGAAGAGCTCGGACTGCCAGGTTTCCATGACCTGCCCACAGGACACCCACGGGTTGATATCGCAGCTGGTGACGTGGTCCGGGTTCCGGTAGAGCTCGAGCTTCTCGAGGATGAGAATTCCGGCTGCAACCCAACCGATGATCCCTGTGATGAGTAGGGCCAGGCCGAACGGCCGGGCAGTCGTGAACCTTGGGATGGTGAGCGAACTACCACCGCGGTCAAGGGGTGCACCACGGTCGTCGCTGTCTATGTCGTTGCTCATGTCGCCGGAACCGGTGACAGAGGAAGGGGCAGGGACGTTGTTGGCGTCGGTGCTGGGGTTCATGGGGCTCCGCTGCTCTTAGACGGGGGTGATGAAGGTGCCGGCGAGGTTCTGCAGTTGGTAGATCCACTGCATCCAGAGGCCGGTGAGCATCATGACGCCGACGAGGATCAGCACGATGCCTCCGGCGATGTTGAAGGTCCGGATGTGTCGACGGACGAAGCTCAGCGCGGTGCTCACCCAGTTGATGCCCATAGCGACCAGAATGAAGGGGATACCCAGTCCCATGCAGTAGACGAATCCCAGCAGGGCCCCGCGCCAGGCTCCGCCGGTGGTGGTACTCAGGGCCAGGACGGCGCTGAGGGTGGGACCCATGCAGGGTGTCCATCCGAGCCCGAAGATAATGCCGAGCAGGGGCGCCCCGGCGAGACCTGTTTGCGGCCGGTAACTGAGTTTCTTCGTTTGCTGGAAGAAGGAGAACTGGCCGACGAGGACGAGTCCCATGATGATGACGAACACGCCGAGGCCGCGGATGAGTACGTCCTGCCAGCGCAGCAGCCATCCTCCGATGACGCCGAACGCGGCCCCGTAGAGGGTGAAGACCAGGGCAAAACCGAGGATGAACAGGCCCACCCCAGCGACGACGCGTCGACGGTTGCCTTTCCGGGTGGGATCGGTGAGGCCTGACACGTAGCCGAGGTACCCGGGGACCAGGGGCAGGATGCACGGCGAGAGGAAGGACACGATGCCGGCGATCAGGGCCAAAGGGATCGCGGCGATGAGAGCGCCGGATTGCACCGTTTCGGCGAAGTACCCGCCGATCGTCATGAACCGATGGCCGCTTCGATCAGGTCACGGAATTCTTCGACGGTGGCAGGCTGGATCATGCGACCGTCGAGGAAGAATGTCGGAGTTCCCTCGACGTTGAGCGCCATCCCGTCGGCCTTGTCCGCGTTGACGCGGTCCATCGTGGCCGGGTCGGCGATTGCAGCGTCGTACGCGTTCATGTCCAGGCCCAGGTCCTCGGCGTAGCCGCGGAACACCGGGGAGCGATCCTCATTGGTGTGGCTCCACTCGGTCTGCGTCTCGTACATGAGTGCGTGCATGTCCTTGAACTTGCCTTGCTGCGCGGCCGCCTCGACCGCGGCTGCTGCGGTCTCTGAGTTCGGGTGCCCGGGCAGCGGGAAGTAGCGGGAGACGACGGTGAGGTTCTGCCCGTATTCCTCGGAGAGGTCCTCCACGACCGGGTACGCAGCGAGGCAGGACTCGCACTCGAAGTCGAGGAACTCGACCAGAATTGCTTTCTCGTCCGGTGCCTGAGACAGCCGGTGGCTGTCCTCGCGCACGACCTCCACATCGCTGGGCGACGCCCCCGGTGCCGCCTGCCCCTTGTCCTCGCTCACGGTGTTGAACAGGATCACCAGTCCAACGACCAGGGCGATCAGGGCCAGCAAGCCGATGGTGATGCGGTTGGGAAGGCTCAGGCCCTTGCGTGCACTATCCGGGCTGGTCATCGAAGGACTCCTTATGAAGGGGTGGCATATCCACCCTTGTAGCGTGAGCTGAACGACGCGACCCCCTTCGCTGCCGCCAACCCCCTCATTTTTTCTACCTCTTGTAGAAATACTAGAGGCTTGGTGTGCGGCAGAGCCACGCGGGCTGGTGCGCGGACGTCGATCACAGGCCGTCAGTCGTCGTCGTCGTCATCATCGTCGTCCTCGGCGAGTTCACCTTCCCAGGCTTCCTTGCCTTCGTGGAGGGCGAAGAGGGCGATGATGAAGCCCGCGACTGGATCCAGCCATGCCGCCCCGGTCAGCATGTACAGCCCGACACCAAGGAGGGTTGAGACGCTGAGCAGGACGCAGATGCGCGTCTCGGCGGCGTCGGCAAGGATCAGGTTGTCACCGAGCTTCCGTCCCACTTTCGTTTTCATTGCTGCGAGGACCGGCATGATGATCAGTGACAGGACCAGCAGGATGATGGCGATGGGCGAGGACTCCGGAGCCTCTCCTTCGATGAGACTGCGGATCCCCTCGAACGTCACGTAGGCGGCAAGGATGAAGAAGGTTACGGCGACGGCCTTGAGCGTCAGACGCTCCTTGCGCTCATCGGTCTCACCGTGACGCAGCCTGGCGGCCAGGCGAAGGCCGACCAGGACGGCGGCGATCGATTCGATGCCGGAGTCGATGCCGAAACCGACGACCGAGACGAGGCCGGCCATCAGGCCGACGGTGATGGCTACCGCTCCTTCAACCACGTTGTAGGCAACCGTGAACTGCGCCAGGCGCAGTCCTCTGCGCGTCAGTCGTTCCACCTCAACAGGGGAAAGAGATGTCTGGGTGGTCATGGTCGCTCCTCAGCGTGAACGGGTGATCTGGTGTGGGTGATCCGAAATAATGATCGGCCGGAGACGATGATATCGTATTGCAACGGTAGTAACAGCATGGTCGATGAGGGGTGTGAGCAGGATGACTGGGATGTCTGAGGTGTGTGCAGGGGATGGCCTCGAGCCGGCGGTAGCGCTCTTTCGTTCGCTGGGTGACCCGACCCGGCTGGCGATTCTTCGCACTCTTACCTCGGGTGAGGCCCGTGTAGGGACCCTGGTCGGGGAACTGGGATTGGCCCAGTCCACCGTGTCAGCGCATATCGCCTGTCTCAAGGACTGTGGCCTGGTCGTCGGCCGCACCGAGGGACGGAAAGTGCTGTACTCCTTGGCCCAGCCCGAACTGATGGACATGCTCGCGCAGGCAGAAGTGCTTTTGGCAGTCACCGGTAATGCGGTGGATCTGTGTTCGACCTATGGGTCCGCGCAATCCGCTGCCACCTCGCGTACCACTCAGGACTCCGTCGCGTGAGCGAGTCCTCACCGGATGCCAATCACGCCAAGGACGCTAGGGATGCTGAGGGCACTGGTACCGCTACGGGAACTGATGCAGCCGTCCGCGGCGTGCAACGCTCCAAACGCCGTCCGCTCACCGTTCTCATAGGGGCCCTCCTCCTCGCCGGCATTGACCTCGGCATCAAAGCCGGCATGGAAGCGCTGCTGATGGACGGCAGAGCGATCGACGCCGGACTGGTAAACCTGCGCTTGTTCTACAACATGGGTGTGGCTTTCAGCCTCGGAACGAACCTGCCGCCGCTGGTGGTCATCGCGTTCACCGGGGCGATTATCGCCGGGCTCATGTGGTTCCTCATGGGATCCGCGAACAGCTTCTCCCGCACCGGTCGCATCGGCGGAACGCTTCTTCTGGGCGGAGCGCTCGGGAATTTCATTGATCGCACTGCTGGCAATGGTGTCGTTGACTACCTGCACTCAGGCTGGTTTCCGACGTTCAACCTCGCTGATGTGTTCGTCACCACCGGGGTCGGTCTCATCATCATCGGCACGCTCATCACCAGGCCGCCACACGCGTCAGTCGGGATCAAGGACTGATGTCTCAAATTGAGGTCAACCTCGCGGTGAACGAGGGAGTGCCGTACCTGGACGCTGCATGCTCGGTGCCGGGATGCCAGGAAGCCTCGGTGAGCGCATGATCCTGTCATCAGTTCTTCCTGCCATCGGCCTGTTCTTCCTCACCAACATCGATGACATCATCGTCCTCGCTCTGTTCTTTGCACGGGGAGCGGGGCAACGAGGAACCACGGCCCGCATCCTTGGAGGGCAGTACCTCGGCTTCCTCGGGATCCTTGGCGCCGCGGTACTCGTCGCCCTCGGCGCCGGCGCCTTCCTCCCCGAAGAGGCCATTCCGTACTTCGGTCTCATACCCCTCCTGCTGGGTCTTCGGGTCGCATGGCAGGTATGGCGCAACCGAGACGACGACGATGACGACGATGACGAAGCGAAAGTTGCCGGTAAGAAGGTCGGTGTTCTGGCTGTCGCTGCCGTGACCTTCGCCAACGGTGGCGACAATATCGGGGTTTATGTCCCGGTATTCCTGAACGTCGGGCCGACCGCCGTCATCGCCTACTGTGCGGTCTTCCTAGCTCTGGTGATCGTCCTTGTGTGGCTCGCCAAGTTCGTGGCTACCCGACGTCCGATCGCTGAAGCCCTCGAGCGCTGGGAGCACATCCTGTTCCCTGTTGTCCTCATCGCTCTTGGCCTGTTCATCCTCATCAGCGGCGGAGCATTCGGCCTATGACGGGTTGCGCCCACCCTGTCCAAGGGGCGGCAAGGTTGCCCCAGGTTGCTCACACTGCGCCTGGCTAGCAATACGCCTAGCAGCTACAACGGAGGACGTGACACGTCGGTCTCGGATCACACACGCAAGCTGACCAGCTTCTCTTCTTTTTGCGACAAGTTTGTTGGGCCGGTGTCCTAAGTGTGCACAAACGACCGTTTGAGCGTCAGTGAATTTTGCTGCGTCCCAGTGCGGCCGAGAATGCATCACAAGCCATGTGCGGGAGCTTCACTGCTGTTCCGGTGAGGTCACACGACTTTTGCTACGTGTCTCGGGGTCACGGCGGCTCGTGGCTACCGCTGGTGCTCCTGGTTGCACGGGTGGCGCTTTGCTGCTGGCCGACGGCCCGTGAGCGTCTCGGCTGGCCTTGTCCCGGTCCAGGCTGGAACTGTTCATCGTGTTGTCACCTGTCGCTGGTAGCTTCACCGGATGGACGCCACCCTGCCCACACCTCAGACCGCACACCAGACCACGGCCGCGAGTCTTGCCGGTCGTGAGGGGTTCGACGAGCAGTTCCTCGGCGTTCCGGTGTCCGTGCCGGCGCTGGCCGGGGTCGATACGGTCCTGCTCCCGTACACGCACTTCTCGGTGCTGATGCGACCTGACAAGCGGCTGGCGGCAATCACGGCCCTCGGGATCGACGGGGCGAAGCTCATGGACTTGGACCGGTCCGGGATTCAGTGGCGGTTGGATCCGCGGTTGCCGGAGGATCAGCAGACGGGGGAGCGGGTTTACGCGCGCAATGACATCGACCGCGGGCACCTTGTGCGTCGGGCCTCGGCGGTGTGGGGCGACACCCGGGTCGAAGCGGCGACCGCGAACGAAGACACCTTCCACTACACCAACGCTGCCCCGCAGGCCGCGAAGTTCAACCAGGGCCTAGAGCTCTGGTTGGGCCTGGAGTCGTACCTCCTCGAGAACGCCGCGGACAACGGCCGGCGCCTGATCGTTTTCACCGGCCCGATCTTCAGCGACCTCGACCCCGTGTACCGGGGCGTGGAGATCCCGCTGCGCTACTTCAAGGTCGCCGTGTTCCTGCAGGGAGGCTCGCTCGCGGCGACCGGGTACGTCGTTGACCAGGCCCCGCAGCTGGCTGACCTCGATGACGTGCCGAAGCCCGGCGCTGTTGGGGATGACGCACCACCGTTGGGGCCGTTCCGGACCTTCCAGGCGCCGATCCGCGACATCGCCGCGCTCACCGGGCTCGAACTCGAGCAGCTGATCGGGGTTGATCGGATGCCGATCGCCGCGGCCCTACCCAGCGCGCGCGTGACCTCCGCCTGGCGGGAGCTCTCCAGCCCGGAATGCCTCGACCTCGACTTCGACCTCAACACCTGATCATGACGACCGGAAGCACCGCCATCGTCGCTGTTCTTACGATTCAGTGAAGGATCGCTTCGAGGCCCGCACGGCGGACCCTCGGGTGCGAGTGCATCTTGTCGTCAGCGTTGAACCAAGCCATGGGCGTCCCTCCCGAACGTCTGAGCGGTGAATTTCGCGTTGCCCCTTACGAAGCGAGGTGATCCGTCGACTACAACTTTGAGCGCCACGAAATGCGCCTAGATTCGACAAAGGAACAAACCGATGGATGTACCCACCTTCGCCGCCTTCGCGGTATTCGCTGCAGCGGCCCTCAAGCTGCTCGGAGACACGGTCGAGCTGTATGCGAAAAGTGACGACGTCGAGGGGCGTCCGCGAAGCAAGAAAGCTCTGACGAACGCAAAGGCGGTACTAACCGCATTCTCAGCAGGAGCCGCCTTCATTGCCGCTTCCACCGTGGCCTTCGGCCCTGAGATGGCCGTGAGGACCTCAGTTGGGGTCATCTTCGGGCTGCTGCTACTGACAGGAGGCGTCCTGGTCTGGGTGCACCAAGAGCCCAAGCAGCCTACGGCCGGCGAGGACCTCCGAGCAGAGGACCAAATCGTTCGGTAGCGCTCTCGCGCCCGAGTGCCGTCTGCGGTCATCAGAAGCATGATCACGAACCCACCCCCAATGTCTGGGCGCCGATGCTGATGAGGTCGCGGGTGGCGGGTGGGGTGACGGCGTTGCCTGCCTGCTTGACCTGCTCGCGCTGGTTCCCGGACATGACGTAGTCGTGAGGGAAAGCCATGCCTGCGGTGATCTCGCGGGGCTCGAGCATCCGGAACTCGCACTCGTTGACGTCGGGCACCATCCATTCGGTGGTGCCGTGGTGCTGGCCGCCGGCGGAGAACGTCCCGAACGGATCCTTCACTGACCTAGCCATGTCGGTGTAACCAATCACGAAACTCAGGGACTGTCAGGCGCCGCAGGGCGTCACTCACCTCCCTGGTCGTTGTCTGCGCTCTCGTCGAGTTTGGCCGGCCAAAATGATTGGGTCCGAAGAGTTGAAGCTTTCCGGAAGCGTCGACGACGTGGAGCTGCCATACTCCCCACATCTTCCGGACAGCTGACGCAGACAAGAACGCCGAGGCGCGTTCGTCCGCGAGCTCGGGCGGCACCACTTCGCATATCGTCGTGCGCATGCCGTGGTCTTCCTCGTAGAGGCACTCGACGCACACGGAACTAGAGAGCACGGCGACAGGATGTCCATCCCATTCATGGCCGCATGAGGGGCAGTCTCCGGTCACGATCACCTTCCCAGTATGAGCACGACAGCTAACATTCCGCAGGTGTTGAGGGATCGATAAGCGAGACGGCTGGAGGAAGTGACCCCTTTGGCAGGTGAGCGCGATGGAACTGGCTCGTGCCACGAAGGCTCATACTTGCACCCTTCGTCATTCGATCCAGAGGAATACCGTTGCTGTGCTCGATGAAGATGTTTGGCTATGGCAGCACTTGCTCGGTGAATCGTTTATCGATTGGTTTGATGCTGACGCTGGCGAACACGTTCCTATCGGCCTCCTTCGTATACTCAGAGGATGACAACGGAGCCTGACAAGAAACCAAACGAACAGGCACCCACAGAAGAGTCGGACGAGGATAAGCCAGACGAGCAGGAGGCGGAACTTACCGAGTCGGACGACAACTTCGTACTAGGCTCCCTCGACTTTGACGGGCTATCTCCGACCGACTTCGAGGAGTTTAGCTTCGACCTCATGACCGGGAGCGGCTTCTCCAACGTGGACTGGCGAAAGGGCACACCCCTGGCGGCGTCACCCTCCGATCGAGGCCGGGACATTGTTGCTCGGAAGTCCCTGCAAGACATCGACGGCCACGATTACGAGGAAACCTGGTTCGTTGACTGCAAGCACTATAAGCGCGGAGTGCCACCCGATGCGCTCCAGGGGACTCTCGCCTGGGCTATGGCCGAGCGCCCAGCAGTCGTGCTTTTTGTTGCTTCTGGCTACCTCACCAACGGCGCAAAGGACTGGATTGCGGACTACCAACGCACCAACCGGCCGCCCTTCCGGATTCGAGTTTGGGAGAAGCCGCAACTCCTACGGCTCGTGGAGAAGAATTTGGACATCGCCTTCCGCCACGATGTTGGAACAAGCACGCTTCGGCGGGTGTCCGAAATCCTTAGGGCGGAGTCGGAGTTCATGGATCGACTCTGGTACGGCAGGAAACCCGCGGATGAAAACGTCCATCTCTACGACTGGGCCGACGATATTAAGGCGGGCATGCTCGCCGCTAAGCGCCGCATGGAGGAGCAGTACGGCGTCGAAGAGTTAGCGAAGGACGTGGAGTCGGACTGGGCCTGGGGTTACCTGTCCGGCCGAATTTCTGCGCTTCGTTGGGTCCTCGGAGACGAGTGGCACATGCTTGATAGCTGACCATGTGGTTTGGAGCGAGCTATCTCGGTTGAACGTTAGATGCCTCGAGCCTAGCCCGGCTGCACCCGCATGTCGGTCCTTCGACGCTCACCTTATAGCTATAGTCCTCGCACCTGTCAGCACAGCAGCGGCGATGGACGTTTAGCGTGGACGGTGAAAACGGACGGAAGGGTGCCATATACGTGCACCAAGGAGAGCTTCCGGCTGCCGACGAGCAGTCCCATCAAAGGATCCTTTGACCGGACGAACGGGTGAGCTCCAGGCCAATCCGGGCGTTCTCAGCATCGGCGGGGAATTCTATGTCCCAGTCTTGTCTCAGTAATGTGTCTCACGTCCGCTATTCTCGTCAAAGCAGAAATGAGCCTTTGATGAGCGTGAGGAGCACGGGGATGGGAAGCATCGGGTATGCCAGGGTCAGTACCTTGGAGCAGAACGCGGACCTGCAGCATGCCGCGCTTGCTGCAGCGGGTTGCAGTCGGATCTTCACCGATCACGGTGTGAGCGGAACGACGGCCAGCCGGCCGGAACTCGACAAGTTGCTCGATCACCTTCGCAAGGGTGATGAGGTTGTGGTGTGGAAGCTGGACCGGCTGGGACGCAATACCCGCAAGCTGCTGGCGTTGATCGATGACCTGGAGTACAGGGGAGTGCACTTCCGCAGCGTCACCGAGGGCATCAGCACGACCGGGCCAATGGGCAGGGCCATGCTCACCGTGATGTCCGCATTCGCCCAACTCGAGCGTGACCAACTCGCCGAGCGGACCAGGGCCGGCATGGCCGCAGCCGCCGAACACGGACGCAAAGCCGGCAGGCGGGAAATCACGACCGACCATGCAAAGGTCAAACGAGCCCGAGATCTCAGAGCACAAGGGCTTGCACCGGCGGACATTGGAAAGATCATCGGTGCTAGCCGGGCGACGGTGTACCGCTACCTCACCATTGAAAAGAGTTAGGACAGCGGATGCTGACTGACATGAGAGGACTGATGAGCGGCCGCAGGGGTGATGGGCAAGGTGCGACCGTCCCTCAACCTGACTTCTTCGACAATCGATCCGTCGCGTAACCGGACACCAACAACGGAGTACGTCATCGCGGTTTTGTCCTGCCGGTATACGTAGGCCATTCCGTCAGGGAGATCTCCCAGTGTCTCCTCGCCGGGATACCCCGGCGCCCCGAGACTGGTTAGTTCAGCCGGGGACGCGCAGAAAATCCATAAGTTATCCGGATTCACTTGAGCGATCGCAATTTCACGCCCGGTCGTTGGATCGGTTTGTGACAGTGAGATGACGAGGCTTGTAGGGACGGCAGGGCCAAGCCACGCATCAGTGGGAGACGACTCCTGCTGGGATGCCTGCTGAATTTCTTCACAGGTGGCGGCGAAACCGGTCGTATTTGCCACTTCTCCGCCGCGACGCACGCCGGCATCGGTAGCGATGAGCAGGAGACCGATAACAGAAGCCCCCGTGAGCAGGAAGCGCCCTATACGTGGTGACCTGGGCGCGTGCTGAGTTGACTTATTGGGTGACGAGAACTCTTGGCCTGGTGCTATGCCGAGGTCAGTGATGACTACCCGTTGGTCATCGTCGCGTGTGGTGCCCTGCTGCCTCATCCCCATCCTTTGACAGTAAACGACGCCTTCAGCCGCTTCGAAATAGTTGACCGGCGAGCTCCTCGACTCGGGCACGGCAGATCCTGTCGACCTCAATCTTGTCGGCTTCGCATGGTTGAATCCCTGCAAATACCTGACCAGCGGCGGCTGGCGTTCTGTGGAGGGGGACCACATGGGGTTGATCGCACAGCTTGACGGTGACCGAGTCGACGCACTGTCCTTACCTGCGGAAGATTGGGCGTTCCTGAAGGATTCGGAAGACCGCCGTCGGCTAACGATGCCGCTTTGTGCTTATAAAGATGAATCTGTGATCCGCCGCTGCTGAGGGAGGAGGCGGATAGGTGGGGCCAGCGTGGTTGCCTGCAGGGTCATCGTTTGTCGCCATCACTCAGGGTGGTTTTCTCCTTCCGGGCGTGTCGTATGTTGTGGGGCTGTCACCATCGGCGCAGGTGCTCGTGATGCCGGACTTCGTTTTGTTGCGGGTTCGAACTAAGCTTCATGGACCCGCGGTCTAGCAGGAGGCCATGGAAGCAACCATTGTGGAGGTCTTTCGTGAAAATTCTTGCCCCGGAACTACATCAGGCGGACACTGCCGCCCGGGCAGAAGACGTAGTCCACGTTGCCTCGACGGTTTCCATCACGTTGAGGGCCTCGAGGATGGAATTTGGAGAGCCCGTTGAGGCAGGTTACCTGATGATGGAAATTCTCGGCGACGAGCTGTGGGATGACGTGTCGAATCTTTCCCTGCGGCAATTACGCGAGTTGTGCAATCAGGTTTACAGGTCCCTGGACTCTGATCACCCGCCGGTTGGTGCTGCCGCCCGGTACGAGGCCCTGGTCGAGGAAATCGAGACAAGGGCGACCGCTGTGAGGAACGCTGTTCCTACTGAGAGGACCCGTAGCGCGTTCCGGGACAACACGGTGTACTCCCGGTTCGAGTTCATCCATGAGGGCGAGTTGGCCGGCTACGTGAGATACGAGCTGCGCGGTGGGCAGGTGATGCTGCTTGAGACGGTGGTGCCACCCCAGTTCCGTGAGACGGACCTGGAGGTGGAACCGGTGTTAATCCGGCGGGTCATGCTCGAGGCCCACCGGCGTCGCCTGGCCGTTGTGCCGTTGTGCAGGGTGGTGGCGGGCTTCCTGGTGGAGTACCCCCAGTACCTGACACTGATCCCGACCTCCCAACGGCCCAGCACCGCTTCCGCCGTCATACGAGCAGCCCTGGAGGCGACAGCTGGTGCCTAACATGGTCACCGGCAAGGAACCGCAGACACTCGCGACGGCCCTGGTGTTCGCGGTCAGGGACGTCCTGCCCACAGCCGGTGTTATGGACCCGAAAACGATCGCCGTCGAACTCGACAAAGGCTTACGCACCTACTGGGGTCCGGACCATGGCATCACCACGACCGAAATATTGGCCACCGCCCGTGACATCAAAACCAGCACCACAGCTGAATTGAACTAGCCGAACGTGCTGCACCAAACCAGCTGCGCTGGATTAACTGCGCTCTCTTAGCGAGGTGGCGGGTTGCTGAGCTTTTGGAGGCTGACACGAGGTGGTTCTTTAGTCCGCGCACGGACGGGGCAGCTGGGGTGGCCGGGACCGCCGGGATCCAACGTTGAAGGGATCTGTGATGACCAATCATTCCGAGGACAGCTACAGGTACTCTGTGGTGTTCAGTGAGACGGCAAGGAACCTGGCGTTCGTGGACTTCGATTTCGGGGATCCTTCCCAGAGCTTTCCAACCCTGAACGAGCTACGTGATGCTCATGAGCAGCTGGCAATGGTGTTCCGGAAGTTGGGGCGCTGGTACCAGCAGGTGGAGGCAGGACAGCACTATGCCGCCGACCATCCAGCAAGCACATCCGGTGTCCTGGAAGCCGCTTTCGAACTGCAAGCCGCAGCACAGCAGGCAACCGAACTCCGGAGGACCCTTGGACGGGCCAGTAAGGCAGCAAGCAGGATCCGGTGGTGCGAGGACCAAACCTGACCAGCCCCTGAACCGCGGTATCACCCTTGTCGGGCCGACGCCGGGCAGGGCGGCCCTTCAACCCGCCCCGAAATAACCCGATTGACGATGCCAGGATGTGAGAAGCAACAGTGAAACACACACCAGTGAAGTTCGGTAACGACCGGCAGAACAACCACGCCGTCGAGGAACCAGACACCGCAGCAGAAACCGGTGCTGGTGCTGGTGCCGGTGATGCGGCGACGGTCACGAAGAGCGCACCGTTCGAGCCAGTGGTTGTCGGGTTGTTCCATGACCCGTTGGACGGAACCGGGTCACGGTCCCTGCCCACCAGCCCGCTACGGGTTGATACCCGCGGCTACAGCCAGTGGGACCACGGGTACGGCCGATCGTGACAGCAAACGCCGATGGGAAGTCCTTGAGGATTTTAGTTGCTGCGGATACGTATCCTCCGCATGTGAACGGGGCGGCAGCGTTCGGGTCCCACCTGGTTGCTGCGATGGCCGAGCGCGGCCATGATGTCCATGTGCTGGCCGCACGGCCGGAGCGAGGCCCTGTCCGGGTTGAGGTCACGGATCAAGGCAGAATCTACCGGTTGAGGTCCCGTGCGGCACCCACTCACGAGTATTTCCGGATCTGCCTGTCGTGGGAGATCCGGCGGGACATACGGCGTATCTTCGATGAGGTCCGCCCCGATGTGGTGCATGCTCAAAGCCATTACATGCTCGGCAGGGCCGCCATTGATGAGGCTTCCCGGCGGGGAATCAGGGTGGTCGCGACCAACCATTTCATGCCCGAGAACCTTGAGCCGTTCTTGCCGTTCCCGCAGTGGTTCCGCGACATCATCGCCAGGAACTCGTGGAAAGACATGGGCAAGGTTCTGGGTGCCGCGGACGTGGTCACCACCCCGACACCGTTGGCTGCGCAGGCGATGCGCGAGCACGCGTTCCTGCACGAAGTCATCCCGTTGTCCAACGGCGTCGATGCCGCCCATTACGAACTGGCACCGG
Organism: Arthrobacter sp. BC5; assembly: GCF_056680255.1. Taxonomy (NCBI): domain Bacteria; kingdom Bacillati; phylum Actinomycetota; class Actinomycetes; order Micrococcales; family Micrococcaceae; genus Arthrobacter; species Arthrobacter sp. BC5. Next base: position 55,586 of record NZ_JBWXPX010000003.1, on the reverse strand, counting down.
GCGAAAGCGTTCCCGTGGCGGAGCACCCGGTGGTGCTTTTCGTGGGGCGCCTAGCGAAGGAGAAAAACATCGACGTGCTGCTCACAGCCCTTGCCCGGACGGACCCGGCCCTGAACGTACACGCGGAGATCGTCGGCGGAGGGGAGATGCTGGCAACGCTGCGGGCCCTGGCTGTCAGGTTGGGCGTGGAGCACCGGGTCAGATTCCTGGGCGTGGTCGACGATGAACAGTTGCGCCAGGCATACCTGCGGGCGACGATCTTTTGCCAGCCAGGGACAGCGGAGCTGCAGTCCCTGGCGTCTTTGGAGGCGATGTCCGCAGGCAAACCCGTTGTCCTGGCCAATGCCATGGCCTTGCCGCACCTCGTGGAGGACGGAATCAACGGGTACCTGTTTACCCCGAACGACCCTGCAGACCTGGCAGCGAAGCTGAACAACATCCTCGTCCAGAATCCGGACCGATTACAGGACATGGGTATCGCGAGCCATACCAAAGCCACGGACCATAGCCTGAAAGCGACCATGGATGCCTTCGAAAACCTTTACCGCAACGACCCCGCCCCACACCGACCCTAAAAGGACGCACCATCAGCAACGGCGGCCATCGTCCATTAGATGACAGTAACAAGCCGGCCCATAAGCCTGTCCACGAGCCACCCGGAAGCATCGCTTTTTGAGAGGAGTACTGATGAACATCCCGAGGTGCAACAAGTGCCAGACAGACCGTTTTCTGACGTTCACCGGGGCCGGTCACGGCCACACCGAATACCCCGACACCAACACCAGGGCCGACACCAACACCGACACTGACACTGACACCGTCACCAACAGCGTCACCGACACTGACACCGGCGCGGTCTTTGGCACTAACACTGAGAGCCTGACCGCAAGCCTGACCGGAGACAGGAACGGCCCTGTTGATCATGTCGTCCACTACTTCTGCCAAGCATGCGGAACCAACGACGGGCACGCAGTCCCGGAGGACTGGGTGCAACCGCCAGATGCCCCGGATGTTGCAGAGCTCAGAGAGCGTGGAGAAATTTGGCTTACTCCTACTCAACGAAGTGTACGCAAGGCTGACGGCCGCTGGATCACCTCCGTCGAGGTATAGCCAGAATGCCTGCACCCTTTCGCGGGACGGGGGTGTTCCTTGCTTTGGTGACGCAACTTCCGCCGGTCTCTGGCAGCCATCCTCGGTGCCGGGTTTTTGGGCCCGCGGTCAATCCCCACGGGGAAGTCGTCGTGTCTCGACCAAATGTGTCGTAACTTAACGGCGGTTGTGAGACGACAGTATTCACTGTCTGGGCGGTTCGCCGGACTTCTCCGTAAAACGTCCGGTGAGAAATTTTTAGTGAGCATTGCATGGTAGGTCTGCGCCGAAGTGTGAGCTGAAAGCGGCGGCGCCGGGGGAGCCGTTTATGGGGGTGGTAATCCGGGCACCGCTTTCTGTTCCCGTTTGAGGGGAGTAGGTGGTCCGGGGCATGACTGTCACAATCAACCCGATGTTTTGCCAGCGGAATAAACTCTAGTCCTCGTTGCTGAGGAGCCGTCGTCGGGCGCTGAGCAATTCCACTTCCGGCCGCGCCGCAACATACCGCTCCACACAATCCAGCACATTCAACACATGCGGCCGACCCCCTCCTACCAAACTCCCCCCGACAACAACCCGACGATGCAGCTCCTGGTTATCGGCTTCGGCTACGGCTACGGAAACTTTAAACTTCCGGCCCAAATCCGACACCAGTCGCCGTACCACCGACCGCTTACTTTGCAACGAATGAACGTCACCGAGCAATACATCGAACTCAACAAAGCCGATCCATATGACTGTCCTCCTCTTCGCTTTGGAACTTCTGGATACCTAGGCTGTGGCTAAATTCCTAATCTTCGATTCTGTTGCAAGGGTTGAACCAGTAGTGAAGTTAAAAGCGTTTACCCCGGACGCGTTCCGCTGGCCCTTTTCAGCCGCCGCCGGGGACCTGCTGGAGTACCGACAAAGACCGGTCGCACGGGTGGACCCTCTTTACGAGGGCTGGTATCCCCCTTAGGCAGGGCCGAAGTCTGCAAGCCTTAGCGAGACTCGAAGCAGCATGATCATCTCTGGGTTGAGTTGACTTGCCTCCCGGCTAACTCCCACGATGAACAGGACCATCAGCTTACTGACAATCCAAGGAGCCCCATGATCACCCCGGAAGTCGCCGAAGGAGTCCACTTCATCACCCACGCCCACGTCAACTGCTACATCATCGAGGACGACGAGGGTGTGACCCTGGTGGACGCGGGCTTACCGAGCATGTGGCCCATGGTCCTGGAAGCTCTCGAAAGCCGCGGCCGGCGCCCGGATGAAGTCAAAGCGCTGATCCTCACCCACGGGCATTTCGATCACGTCGGCTTCGCCGCACGTGCGCAGCAGGAATGGGATGTGCCCGTCATGGTGCACCCTCTCGACGTGCACCTGGCCGCTCACCCCTACCGGTACAAGCCCCAACGCAACCGCTTCCTCTACCCGCTCACCCACCCCAAATCCCTGCCGCTGCTGGGCCGGATGGCCGCAGCCGGCGCACTGACGGTCAAGGGCGTGAAGGACGTCAAGCAACTGCCCACCGGCACGATCCTGCCGGTACCGGGCCAACCGATCGCCGTGCACACTCCCGGCCACACCGACGGGCACTGCATCCTCCACCTGCCCGACCGCGATACTGTCCTCAGCGGAGACGCCCTGGTCACCCTGGATCCCTACACCGGGACGACCGGTCCGCAGATCGTCGCCTCCGCAGCCACCAAAGACACCCGTCTGGCCCTTGCATCCCTGGACGCCGTGGCCGCCACCGGCGCCACCACCGTGCTACCCGGTCACGGAGACCCCTGGACCCAGGGTGTTGACGCTGCTGTGCGCCACGCACTGGTCATCGGCCCACACTGAAAACCTGCGGCCTGGCCGCTCGTGTCGTGCCCGGCGGGAAAACAGAAGTCCTTTTGCCCCTGCCCAGGTGCTGGCGGTGAACACCGGTCGCAGGACCTGTGCGGCGAGTGTCTTCTAGGAGAGCGGCCTACCCGGCAATACCGTCGGCCCCTCCACCAGCTGATGACCACTGCAGTAGCCCTTGCAATGTTTGCCATATTTGCGGTGGTTGCGGATGCTGCCAGGTAGGACAATACTCGGCAGCATGCCTACCAAAGAGAAGCCTTCCGTAGTGGGGTCGATTACCCGCGGTATCGTCGCAGGTGTTGCCGGGACGGTGGTGATGACGGCCTTCCAAAAATTCGTCGAAATGCCGTTGACCGGGCGGAAAACCAGCTACGCGCCGGCGAATCTTGCCGTGCGTATCCTGCCCATCCACCCGAGGACCCAGCAGGGGCGCGAACAGCTGAACTGGGTGACCCATTTCGCTCTTGGGACCATGTGGGGTTCGGCCTACGCGATCACGGCCCGCACCGGTCTTCGTGGCGCCACAGCAGTCGCTGTCGTCTTTCCCGTCGTCTACACCGGCGACGTCCTGCTCAATACGGCCCTCGGACTGTATAAGCCCGGCACATGGAGCGGTCAGGACTGGGCCGTGGACCTGATCAACAAGTTCGTGCAGGCCGCAGCGACCGGCGTGCTTTACGACCACACTTTCCAACCAGCCAAAGCCCTTCAAACCTAGGAACGGATTCCCGAAAGTGCGCGACTACTCAAGCTCTGGCACCCAAGCAACCCATCTCATTACCCGGAAATAGTCATAGCTGATGATCAGGGACAGCTCGCCGTGGTTTTCGTCCGCGCTCGAAGCGGAAGACACTTCTCTCCTGCCCCTTTCAGCGGCAGCAATTGATGCCCTCGCTCGTGGGGACCTGAAGAGCGCGCAGACTTTCTCCGGCCTGGCTTTGCCCACATACCTGGTATCCGAGGAATGCAGAAGGTCCTGTCACATAGCGGGTGATGACCCGACAAGGACCGCGGCTCCGATGCCGAATGGTCGTTTGATCCTCGACTACGAGCATCAGCGTATCGTCGGACAGATCGGATTCCGCCGAATCGGCGATGAATCCGGCGTCCTGGAACTTGGTGTTGCTGTAGATCCAGCCCATCGACGACAAGGGTATGGAAAAGCAGCCCTGCAGATTTTGTTGGACATGGCCCGGAACTCGCCTGAAATTTGTGCCCTGCAAATACGTACTGGAACGGACAACACCGCTGCAGACTATCTCAGAACCCACTACGGCTTCACGGAAACCGTAACCCCTCACAGCGCTTTTCCAACTGTGTGGAGATGTTGGCGGAGCTGATCATCTCGCGGACGTACCAGTCGCCGCGGGTCTCGCCGTCGACCTCTTCATCCTTCTCCTTCTCCTCCGTGAACGTGTCCGTTCCGTCGCGGAAGTGGCCGCAAAAGATGACGGCGTGCGCCCAGAAGTTGTGAATGGCATTGGCGGCGAGCGTCCCGCAGGGGGCCTGTTTACCGGAATCGGTCACCATCACGCTAACGGGGGTGACCGCGTAGTCCTTGGGCTTCCGGCTCTTGATGGCGGTTATGACATGCGGTTATGACCTGCGGTTATGACCTGCGGTTATGACGTGCGGCTAGGACAGTCAGGCGATCCGGATCATGGAGATGGGGGGAGGCGCAGTTCGGGTGTGACGGCGTGCAGGATGCGATGCAGGCTCATGGATACTGAGCTGGCTGCGCCGAAGGGGGTTTCACGGGAGGCCGTGTCGTAGATGGTGGTCTCCAATACGCGTAGAGCCCTTTGAGCCGCAGTGAGCGTTTCGTCGTCATTTTCCTCCACGGTCCACAGATCGAGGACTTCCCCAACGGCTGTGATGGCGATCCGCATGGGAGCGCGGATCACAGGTGGCAGGGGTTTTTCATCAGGAGTTCCATGAAGTGCGTCCTGCAGCATGTTCGTGATGTTCAGCGTGTGGAAGGCCACGGTTTCCAGCACACCGACGTGCTGATAGTCCTGGCTGACGTCCCGCGGATGAAATCGCCGACGGATGTTGGCTTTACGGCTTTCCTCCGCATACTGGACGGCATTACGGGCGTTTTTGGCGGCACGGGTGAGGTCCTCGCGTCGCTCGGACCACCGCTGGTCATTGGCATCCCAGTTTTCTTCAAGCGCCTCGCCCATGTCCTGCAGGTGACGTGCAGCGGTTCTGCGCAGCTGACTAATCTGTCCTACGGCGTCGTTGAGGTGCAGGGGTGGCACGATGAACGCGCTGACCGCCAGTCCTACACTGACCCCGATGAGTGTTTGGATGAAGTAGCCAAGTGAGTACCCCAGATCATTGTTACCGATGATTAGGACGAACAGTCCGGCAGAGGCAATTCCTGATCCGCCGCCCGCGGTGCGTTTGAGCATCGCGGCTAGCAGCACCCCCATGCCGACAACGAACGCCACGGTCCACAGGTTGGGTTCACCGACCCAGAGGGCCAGATACGCCAGGATGATGCCGACCGTGAGCCCTATGACGGTCTGCAGTCCGTTTTTCGCCGTCCCGGCGACCGTCGGATACATTGCCAGCAGTGCGCCAAGCGGTGCGTAGTACGGGTACTGCGCTGGAGCTCCCGGCACAGCAAGCGCGATCGTCCACGCGATAGCCGCGGCAAGCCCTGCTTTCCCCGCCAGGAGGATGTGGGAAGAAGCCACGAACCGTCGCAGCCAGTGCCCTACACGCTGATACCACCGCTCGTCAGGAGGCCGCACTGTGGAGGACTTCGATAACTGCATCATGCTCGCAGCACCTCCTCATCGTTTGGTTAGACCACCGGCCCAAGCCAATGACCATGAAGTACTAACCGTAAAGGTTCTGACTTCTTCCAGGACTTGACCGATCTGCTGGCCGGGTATGAGTAAGTGGTGATGAGGATGTGGGTGTTCGCCCGGCTGGTTCGCGGGCCTTACGGCTGCGCTCCTCGCGCTCACGACGACGGCGTGCGCCTGGTATGAGCTACGCCGATGAACGAGCAGTGTTCGCCTGCTCACCCGGGGCATCAGCTCGACGATACCCTGGGCATCCGGTTCGGTTCTCGCTCATGGCGGCACTCGCGCAAGCCGAGGAGATTGCCTTCGCGTCCCTTGCGCCACCTGCCGGTGTCCGGCTCCGCGCTCAGCAAGCAGATAGCAGGCCTCGAGGTCGCCAGCTTTGTCAGGTACTCAAGGGCTTCATCGGCAAGCGGCCCTGGGCGTGGCTGAATATGACGAAGAACGGCGAGGTTGTGGGGCGCGATTAGTTGGCCTTATGGGAAGTCGCTGGCGGCCTCTGCCGTCAGCTGCGCGGAGAGACGCCGAGGTGGACGGAGTAGTTGTCCATGGTGCCGGGCAGTGGGCGGGACGGGTCCAGCGCTTGGCCTTTTTCGACCTGGAAATCATTCCCGCTGACGAGTGTGGCGACCGCTGCGCTGGTGAGGAGCAGCACCAGCTGCTTGCCCGGGCAAACGACGGGTCCGTCGCTGAAGGGTACGAGGGGCCAGCCGTCGTCCTCTTCGGTAAGCCAGCGCTCGGGTGAGAAGTTGTGGGCGTTGCGCAGGGAGCGGTCGTCGCGGTGGAAGTAGGGCGCGTAGATTAGGAGGCCGCAATTGGCTGGCATCGTGCCCTGTTCCCATTGGACCGGTGTGGTGGTCTGGCGGAGGATCATCGGGGTGGTGGGCCAGAGCCGCAGTGCCTCGAGGATGCTGGCGCGGAGGTATGGCAGGAAGCGCCTGCCTGAATCATCGTCGTCGGCCTCGCGCCTTGCCGCGGCCATTGCTTCTGGATGGGTTGCAAGGACGGTCAGGGTCCGGAAGGTCGCCATGCCGGCGGGATCGAAGGCGAACAGCCATTGGGGCACCTGCTGTGCGGGTTGGGTGCCGTCGGACTTCGGAGCCGCGGCCATGACGGCGGCGAGGCTCCCAGGTTCTGCGTTCGCCAACTCCTGCTCGATGCGCGTCATGAAGTGGGCGCGCGTCTTTTTGCGCACCGGTTTGAAAAAGGCCCAGTTACCGTCCTTGCGCAGGCGGATCATCATCGTGGTGAGTTCCTTGTCGTCGCGCGCATGATCACCGAACACCACGCGGCGCACCACGCGATACCAGGCGTCGAGGAAGTCTCCCCAGGGCAGGACACCGCTTTTCACCGCGTCGGTGAGGAGCTGCTGCATTTCCTCTTCCACTACAGGGACGAACTTGTCGGCGAGGTGATGCACGGGGTGGTCGGTGTCGAGGACCTGCTCCTGCAATGCTCGGCGTACCGTGCGTACGGTGCCCTTTGAGATGAGGACGTTATGGGGCTGAAAGTGGGACAATGCTGCCCGCTTCTCGGTGCTGGCCGGCGAGAAAGGCTCGGGAGACTGGGCCAGGACGGTGTTCACGTCATCCGGCGCCAGCACCACCGCCTGCTTTCGAATCGGAATCTTCAGCATCAGTGGGCCCTCCGGATGCTTCGCGTGGATTTTCTTGACGATTGCCACGGCCTTTGTGTCCAGCTCGAGCCGGGCGGAGAGCCCGACGGCCCAGGGGCGTCGGATGATGGGGCCCTTCGCGATGGTGGGCAGGAAAACTCCCAACAACAATCGTGCGGTGTCCAGTGCGGACGCGGTGGGGAGGGTCGGGGGAGGCATGGGGAGTCCGTCCTGTTGCTGTCGGATGTCCTTTCCACCCTGCCAAGCATGGGCCGCGACCACAACGCCTTTCAATACTCCCGCCGGTCGCGTCCGGTGCCACCGCTGGGTGTGATGGGTTTCGATGTTGTAGCCGTCGATGAATCGTGTCCCCTGATCTGTCCCATCGTCAACGATGCACGTCCTCGTGGTGGAGCCCTTTCACGCGGCGCCGCTGACTGCGTCGAATGCGCTGTGGCACAAGCAGATCCATGCCGCCCATGAGGAGCTTGTCGGAAGGAGTGGAGGAGACACGACCCCGATAGTCGGAGACTTGAACTACCCGTTCTTTATTCGCAGCCTCACAGACCGCCTGAAGGACTCAGGGTACGACCTGTCCCTGAGTGACTCAACGCACCTACACCCGGTACAAGGTATTCAGGGGAAACTTCGATGTCGTCACCTCGCTCAGATTGGACATCTCAGACGTGGACATCCTGCCACGGGGCAAGTCCAACCACATGCCCATTCTCATCACCGCGGGCTACCGATACTTACCAGCGATACTTACCAGCACTAACAAGCCCCGAGCAAGACCTGAGCAAGCCTCGAGCAAGCCCCGGACAAGAGCTGCCAGCGATCCGCCTGAATCTGGGGCTGCTCAGTCGTGGGAGGGGGCACGGACTTCGCTCCCGGTGGTGAGGGTGACTGCGGCAGCCACGACATCGGACAGGTTCCCGGTGGCATCAAGGATGCCGCGTTGCTGCTGCGCTCCCGTGCCGCGGGTGAGCAGCTCGCCAAGCAGGTTTTGGGCCATGGATTCGTCGCCGGCCTCGCTGAGGGCGGGACGGACATGTTCCATCAGTGCATGCACGGCATCCTGGGCAGGGCACGGTTTACCGGTCACGGGATGCAGCAAATCCCCGGTCAGGCCAAACCTGCTGGCTCGCCATGCTGCCATGGCCAGCACCGCGGCGGGTACCGGTTCCGGTGTTTCACCGGCTTCCCACCGCCGGGACGCAGTGTCCACCAGGGCACGAACGAGTGCCGCGAGCAGGGCGGCGTCCCCGGCGTGCAGACAGACATCGGCGACCCGGATCTCAACCGTGGGGTGGTGGGAGGAAAGACGTGCGTCGAAGTAAACCATCGCCTCATCCAGCGGGACACCGGTGTCCAGCAAATCCCGTACACGTCGGCGGTACGCAGCAGTGGATCCGAAGATTTCGTTGGGCCCTGTCGTGGGCCACCTGCCCCATACCTGGGACCGGAACCCGGCGTATCCGGTGTCCTGGCCCTCCCAGAAGGGTGAGTTCGTCGTGAGAGCGGTCAGGACAGGCAACCAGATCCTGATCCGGTCCAGGACCGCGACGCCTTCCTCTTCTGAAGCGATAGAAACATGCACGTGACAGCCGTTGGTCAGCTGCTCCCGTGCCGTCAGTCCGGCATGGGCGGTGATGGCATCATACCGCCGGCCCGGCGTGCCGGTGGGAGTGACCGGCACGGGAGAGGTCGCCAGAGCAGCGATTCGGGCACCGGCCCTACGGGCCGCCGTATCAGCGATCACCCGTGATCGCTGGACATCGGCAGCCAGCTCGCTCAGCGAGGAATGGACCCTGGTGCATGTCTCGACCTGTTCGAGTTGCAGCTCACTGCTCATCCGCCCACCCAGACGCAGACTCCTCATCCCAGCACCAGCCGGTTGCGGCACACCACTGGCGGGATCCACCAACAGGAACTCTTCCTCAATGCCGAACGTACGCATACCACATCCTCCTTCTACACCTCCCCGCGAAGGGGCCTCATAAAGCTCTTCTACGGCCGGTTCACCGTTCGGCACGGACAGAACGCCCCACCACTCGGCAATGCTGGTCGATACCGCTTCCACGGCCCACATCGTGCTGCCATCTAGGCAGACAGCTCCTCAGACACCCCTCCCCGATCACGCACCCCACTAGTCAGGCATTCCGGATGCCATTGACCAAATGCCCAGGCGAAAAGCAATCAGACGATCAGGCAGTCAGGCACTGCGGGCGCTCCGCGTAGCCCGAACACGGTTGGCACCTTCATCGACGGGAGGCTCGGTGAGTAGGTGGGTCTGGAGTTTCACCAGGGTGCGGGCGAGCATCCGGGAGACCTGCATCTGTGTCATCCCCAAATCTGCGCCGATAGCCTGCTGCGTCTGTTCACGAAAGTAGCGACGGAAAAGAAGCTCCTTCTCCTTCATGGAGAGCCCTGTGATCACGGCCCGGAGCATGATCAGGTCCTCGGATCTGCCCAGCCGGCCGTCCTCCAGGCCAATGCTGTCCGCCAACTGCCCGTCCTCCTGCCCATCTTCCCGCCCGTCACCGCTCTGCCCGCTGTCAAGGGATACCGGGTAAAGACAGCTATGGCATGTAAGGGCCTCGGCGACGACGGACCGTTCATGGCCGAGCTCGTCTGCGATCTCCTGCACGGTTGCTTCCCGGCCCAGACGCTGGGCAAGCGCCGGGGCAGTCCTTGCGATAACCGGGCGAAGATCCTGCAGGTGTCTTGGTGGACGGATCACCCACGAATGATCACGCAAATAGCGTTTGAGTTCACCGTGAATGGTGGGGGCGGCATAGGCGGGGAAGGGAACACCGATGGCGGCATCAAAACCCTGCACGGCCTTGACCAAGCCCAGATAAGCGACCTGACGAAGATCCGCCATGTCCCGGCCAGCACCCGTATAGGCTGCCGCTACCCGGTCCGCGAGCGACAAATTCCCGAGCACAAGCTCATCATGCAGCACCCGCTGCACGGCACCCTGGGCGCGTCGTGCCTGCCCGGAACGGGCAGTCCTACCACCGTTGGAAGCATCCTCGCCCATCGGCTCATCCTCCCTTTCCCGTCTCAGCCCCACTGATCAGGGAAACAGAAGGGTACTTATTGTCCAAATGCTGTTCCCGGTTCCACCCCGCTCAGGTTCCCTCGACGGCTGTCCTTCCTCCACCGGGTCGGCGAGAGATGTGGGTCAATCACCTGTCGGCCAGTGGAGTCCTTCTCCGGGTTCTGCATAGGATAGGAACTTCTTGTCGGCCCCGCTGGTCTCATGCGCTGTTCACGGGGTGGTAGCCACAGGTGTACTGCCAGTTATCGAGCCGGGAGTTTGTTCGTGAGTAGCCACAACAGCGTCGTGCCAGGTTTCATCGTCGAGCGAATCGACAGGTGTGCAGTCCTTGTGGCCCCAGATTCTCATGTCTTGGTCACCGCGGCGCACGCCGTGGCCATCCTCCAGCGTAGTTTCGAACTCACCGAACACCGTCAGTACGTCGTGCTTGTCGACATGGGAATGGTTGACGATATATCCCCTGAAGCCCGCAGGGCATTCATGTCTGCCAGACATATTTTGGCCGCTGCGATGCTTGGCAGGAAACCAATGGATCGGATGCTGTCAGCCCCCTACGAGGATGCTGTCTACCCGTCGGAATACTTCACCGATAAAGGAACAGCGGTGCAGTGGCTGAACCTTATGCACGACCTGATGTGTGAGGATCCGGTTGAGCACACCATGAGTCTGACCGTGGACCTCGACCCGTTCGGCACACGACCCCGATCACGCCAGCTGAACCTCATTTCGCGCAAGAGCGATCTGCCGCAGGAAGCGACGTACCCTCAAGCTGTACAACCTCGGTCAGCAGCCGAGAGTGTCAGTTGACGATGACGATGATGATGCCGTCACGAATAGGAGAGAGCGAAAAGCGCCTCAGCTCTCAGGGCGAGAGGCGTCAACAGGCTTACGCCATCAGCTCAATCCACCATCGGACGTGGTTCATGAACCGGACCGCGTTATCCATAAAAGACTAATCAAAGCCAACGGCCAGGAGCGGAAGCTGCTCGTCGTCACCGTGCGAACGGCAGCCCTGCAGCAGCTCCCCGGCAGTTTTTCGACAGCGCTAGGGGACCTGCGGGCGGGATGGGCATGCTTAGACTGGGGGTATCGGCTCAAGAGCCGGTCAAACGACCACTGAAGTCAACCGTAAGGAGAACATCATGGGACTGGACGACAAAATCGGCAACACCGCAGAGAAGCTCGGCGGGCAGGGCAAGGAAGCCGCCGGCAACGCTACCGGTGACGAAAGCCTGAAAGCCGAAGGCCAGGGCGATCAGGCCAAGGGCGACCTCAAGCAGGCCGGCGAAAAGGTCAAGGACGTCTTCAAAAAGGACTGACACTCCGTCTCTCCTACGGTTGACCTAGCCGCAGGAGATTGAACGACGTGAAAGGGGAGTGCACCCGGGTCGGGTGCACTCCCTTTTCCGTGCTGTCTTTTCTGTGCTGTCACGGGCGGCCAAAATTCCTTAACGTATTGATGCTGCCGCGCACAGCGGCGTAGAGCCATGTCGGATTCTGTAGTGGTGTGGGTACGTTTCACTTGAACCCGCACCTCGATGCTCACCTGGTTCACGCATCTGCTGAAACGGGCGTGGCCAGGCGACCCGCGTGAAGCCGCTCGAGCCGCCCGCTAAGTTTCAGGCGTCGTCTTGGTTGTGGCGTCGTTTGATGCGCCGTCTGATGAGCGAGGCGAGGGTGAGCAGGATGGCTGCGTAGACGGCGTAGTTCAGGTACTGGGAGTACTGGTCGATCAGCTGGTACTGGCTGCCCAAGAGGGCCCCGAGCCCGATCAAAAGGGCATTCCATGCAGCGCTACCGGCGACTGTGAAAATGCTGAAGGTCACCAGGTTCATGTGTTCGGCACCTGCGGGTAGGGAGATGAGGCTGCGGACGCCTGGCAGGAGCCGGCCGAAGAAGATCGCCGATTTGCCGTGCCGCTCGAACCAGCCTGCGGCCCGCTCAAAGTCGTGCCGGTCGACCAACGGTAGTTTGGACAGCCAGCGGATGGAGCGCTCGAGTCCAAGTCGTGCGCCGATGCCGTAGAGCAGGAGGGCGCCGAGGTAAGCGCCGAGGGTGCTGGTGATGAAGACCAGGACAATGTTCATGCTGCCCTGGCGGGTCAAAAAACCTGCCAGGGGGAGGATGACTTCGCTGGGGATGGGTGGAAAGACTGTTTCCAGGAAAGTGAAGAGGCCAACGCCCCATTCGCCCAGGGCTTCGATGGAGCGGGCGGCGAAACCGACAATGCCTTCCATCTCCTCAGTCGGGCTTGTCTGCTGTTGTGCGCCCTGCACTCTTCACGCTCCTCTCAGTACGGCAATCGGCGACCGGCGTTCGGCGTTCGGCAACCGTGGACCGTCATACGGCGGGAGTGTCAGGGGGTTTGAACGATTTCGCCGCTGAAACGGGTGACGGGCGGCTATGACGTTGTCAGTACAGTCTTCAGCCAGCCTTCCTCGCGACGGTCGAAAGTCAGGTAGGCGTCTACGACGTCGGTGATGGGTTCGTGCTGGGTGATGAAGCGGGTCGGATCGAAGACGCCGGAGGCGACGAGGTCCAGGAGCGGTGGCGTGACGGAGCGGTGGTCGCAGTTGCCCATCCGGATCGTGAGGTTCTTGTTCATGGCTTGCCCGATCGGGTAGGACATCATCTGCGGACTGTAGACACCGATGATCCCGATACGCCCGTACTTCCGGACCGTCTCCACGCTCCACTGAGAGACCTGCGAGGGCGCGTTGCCCGGCACCCAGTTCTCGCCCTGCACGTTGGTCTTCGGGGCGACCTCGGCGACCTCCCGGGCGAACTGGTCGGCCTGCTGCTCGCCGGCAGCAGCCGCCGGACCAGAGGAGGGCCTTTGAGCGTCCACGCCGACGGCGTCGATCACGGCGTCTACCCCGATCCCGAGCGTGGCCTCCATCAAAGCTTGCACGGGGTCCTCGCGGTTGAAATTGATGACGTCAGCGTTCTGCTCCAGGGCCTGAACGAGGCGGGTTTCGACACCGTCGATCGCAAATACCCGGGACGCACCTTGGCGGAACGCGGAGGCGATGGCGAACTGCCCGACAACGCCCGCCCCGTACACGGCGACCGTGTCACCACGCTGGACACCCGCGAGTTGAGCGCCGAACCAGGCGGTCGGGAAGATGTCCGAGAGCAGGATGGCCTGTTCGTCACTGACAGTGTCGGGCAAGGCTGTCAGGGTGTTGGAGGCGTAGGGGATGCGGGCGTACTCGGCCTGCAACCCGTTCACTGGGCCGGTGGTCTGCGGGCCGCCGAAGAAGCAGGTCCCGGCCTGGGGGCCGTTGGGGTTCGCGGTGTCGCACTGGGCGGTGTGTCCGGCACGGCACTGCCAGCACACGCCGCAGGACATGGTCGAGGAGACGACGACCCGGTCACCGGGGGCGAAACGGCGCACTGCTGCGCCGACGGCGGTGACTTCTCCGACGGCTTCGTGGCCGAGGATTGTGCCTTCCTTCATGCCCGACATGGTGCCGCGGATGAAGTGGAGGTCCGTGCCGCAGATCGCGCTGCGCGTGATCCGGACAATCGCGTCGTTCGGGTCCAGGATGGTCGGATCATCGACGGTATCGAGGCGGATGTCGCCTTCACCATGCCAGACAAGGGCTTTCACGATGCGTACTCCTTCTGCGGTGCAGGGCCGCGGGTCGGGTGCTGCTCATCCAGCACTCCCTACGCTAAGAGCCCTGTCATGAACCGACAACCATGGAAGAAGGAAAGCGACCCTCGTTGTGACGTGAGCCAGGCCCGGGTACGAAGTAATTTGTATAGCTCGAATCCGCGGCCAGGTGAATGAACGCCGCGATCGGCTCCGGTCGTTGCAACACTAATCACTCGATCGCATCGCGAAGCTCCGACGGAACGAGTTCCGTGCCGCAGTCAGCCCATTGGAATCATTGCAACCTGGTGGATGTGGATCGACGTGGATGCAGATCGACGCGATACTTAGCAGCCCGCCGAGGTGGGCTGCGGTTGCAGCGAGGCCGTCCTTTGTGCGGTCAGCTCATAAGATCATTCTCGAACACAGAGACTCTCCGCGAGCAGGGACGGCCGGGACGGAGAGTGTGTGAAGGCCGTCCGCCCCGGCTACCCGGCAGCGAGTCTAAACCAAACTGGTGCCTGAGGCACCGAAACACTCTCCCTGCCGTAAATCGAGGGGGACGCATCTCAGCGGGGTGCAGGCCGAAGGATCGCCACAAGAGGCAGGGGATGCTTCGAGCTGACCAGCCCGCCCGAACCTGCTGGAGACAACACCGTGTGCGTGAAATGTGGTCACGCCTCTGGTTTACAGGATGGGTCGCCCTCCGGTGACAGCGATGCGGGAGCCTGACATGTAACTGCCGTCTTCGGAGGCGAGCAGGACGTAGGTCGGTGCCAGTTCGGCGGGCTGACCGGCCCGTCCGAGCGGGACGTCATCGCCGAAGGACTGTACTTTTTCCTCGGGCATGGTCGCTGGAATCAGTGGGGTCCAGATGGGGCCCGGAGCCACGCTGTTGACTCGGATTCCTTTCTCGCCCAGCAACTGGGCCAGGCTGGCCGAGAAGTTCGCTATCGCAGCTTTGGTTGCTGCGTAGGGAGCAAGCGTGGGACTGGGCGTGTCGGAGTTCACGGAGGAGCTACCAATAATCGATGATCCTGGTGCCATATGTGGGACGGCAGCCTTGACAAGATGGAACATCGCACCGATGTTGACTTTGAATGTATAATCCCATTCCTCATCCGATATTTCATCCAAGGACTGATGGTTCATCTGATAGGCGGCATTGCTTACCAGGACATCGACTTTCCCGAATTCGTTTACTGCACGATCGATAACAGCGCGGCAGTGGTCGGCTTCGGACAGGTCGCCCGGCACCAGCACGGCCCGTCGTCCGGCTTCTTCGACGTATCGGGCAGTTTCCTGGGCATCTTCGTTCTCGTTGAGAAAGGAGATCAGTACATCCGCGCCTTCCCTGGCGAAAGCGATCGCCACAGCACGACCGATTCCGCTGTCACCACCGGTAATGACCGCTGCCTTGCCCGCAAGCTTTCCCGAACCACGGTAACTGAGCTCACCACAGTCCGGGATGGGATCCATGCGGGCCTGAATACCCGGAACGTCCTGCTGCTGCTTTGGCTGACTCATACCCACGAACTCCTTCGGTAAATTTGATACTTGGTGAACTTTCGGCGGGTGGACCAGTGACATCACTCTGCTGGACCTGGATTGTTCAACGGTAGATGCCCCCGCTTGCTTATAAAAGGTGATCATCAGCTTTGACATCCACGCAAACACGCAAAGTGGGTACCAGGTGACCTGTTGGTCGAATTCACGCCCCGTTACGCAAGTCGTCACTTTGTCCGATCGTCGCGAGGTGTGTTGCGACATCATTGAGTGCTTGGCCGGTTCAGGTGGCTAGGACCGTGGGGTTATCGCCGTGTGAGGATGCTGCGGATCCTTGCGCTGACGCCCCTTGAATCGGGTGTGCCGGCTCCGTTCCTGCCGGGAGTGTCTGGGCCGCTGCCGGGGCCGGCACGCCACCCCATGGGGTTGACCCTGCCGGCGAGTCGTCCGGCAACGTTTCTGATGGTGTTTGCTAAGCCCATGAGGGTTTCCTTCCGATCGATAATGATGTGCTTGCGGTGCCGAGAGCTTTCTGACTATATGCATCCTGCTGGGCTACGACCACAAGGAACTGCCATCGCACGCCAATAGGGGGAAGGTAGAGCCTGATTATGTGACTGTTTAATCGCCGGTGGGCCATGTGGCCATCTCCAGACCCTGCCCGGTAGCGGCCAGTGGTACGAGGGGCGTTGTCTGATCGATCCAGAGGAAAGCGTCGTAGCGGCGGTTGAGCACTGTCGGTACGTAGTTCCCCTGCCGTTCGGCGTCGGGGTGATACACGACGCCAATGGCACGGTGGGCGCGGCTACGGCCGGCCCACCCTGTCTCGCCGCTGTTGAAGACAAACAGCGCCGATTCACGCTCCGTCAGCGCGTCATGGAGCAACTGCTCGATGCTTCCGTCCCTTGCCGCAGGCACCGGCATCGCCGCAACATGCCCGCCCCAACGATCGGCGGCCAGGACGTGCCCTTTGCGGGATCCGAAGCCCACGAGGATGACGCCGTCCTCGGAATGCTTCTCCCGCACGAGCTGGCCGACGTTGACCATGCCGGCAGCGGCCATGTCTGTCCACCGGGCATCACCGATGTGGGTGTTGTGTTCCCACACGATGGCCTTGCTGTGCGGCCCGTGGTGGTCCATGAGCGCATCAAGGGTCTCGGCCATGTGGCGGTCGCGGATGTTCCATGATTCCGGCCCGCCTTGGACCATGGCCCGGTAGTAGGCTTCGGCGCCTGCCGCCGAACGGGCGTTTCGTGTGGCGTTGAATTGGGCATCCCGTCCGGTCCCGCCTACGGGCCCGGACGAGTTCAGATTACGGAGGAGGTCCACCACTTCCTGTTCGCACCCGGACGGAACCCACCGGGTTGAGCGCGCGTAGGATTGGGCGTCCTCCGCATAGGGCTCAAAACACCGGAAGGCCTCAAGAGCCGACTCAACGTGCTGCGGCTGGTGTTCCTCCAGATACTGCAGGGTAGAACGCAACGAATCCCACAGACTGTAGACATCGAGTCCGTAAAAACCGGCGCGTTGGCCCGGTTTCTGGCCTAGATTGTGGGAGCGCAGCCACCGGGTGAAGTCGACGACGTCCGTGTTGGCCCATAACCAGGTCGGCCAACGGTTGAAGCCGCCCAGGACTTCGGCCGGATCTTCCGGTGCCCCCGCTGCCGCAGTGACTGAGCGATGCACGTCCCAGCAGTCTGGCCAGTCGCCCTCAACGGCGACAAAGGAAAACCCGTGCTCCTCAATCAGCCGCCGTGTCAAGGCAGCGCGCCAGGCGTAGAATTCGTGGGTGCCGTGGGACGCCTCACCGAGGAGCACGTACCGGGCATCCCCGATCAACTCGAGCAGCGGGTCCAGATCGGCTGCTTCCCTCAGCGGCAAGGCCGCGTTCCGGATATCAACTACATCGTTCATGCTTGGACCTCTTTCTTGTCAGCTGTACGAGCTTCATCAACAGTCGCCCACCCGGCAAGAAGGGAATGGACCTCGTCATCACTCGTCTGCCCAAAATGCTCATACTCGGCACCAACAGCACGGAAGTTCTCCGGTTGCCATGGGCAGACGATGTCGTCGGTCAGCATCTGCACGTGTCGTACGGCGGTCGGCGCACCCACGGGTGCCGCAGCGATAATCCGGTCAGGGTCGAGGGTGCGTAGCGCGGCTACGGCCGCGCGCATGGTGGCACCGGTAGCCAGCCCGTCATCAACGACAATTACCGTGCGCCCGTTGACCACCAGGGGAGGGCGCTGCCCGCGGTATTTCCTTTCACGCCGGGCGAGCTCAACGGTTTCTCGGGCGAGCGTTTCCTCGAACAACCGGCGCCCGTCCGCGAGCTTGTCGAGTTCGACCATGAGGTCCTGGTTCCTCACCAGCTCGGTTGTTCCGGCCGCCGACGCCAATGCCGCCATAGCGACTTCCGGATGCCCCGGGAACCCGAGCTTGCGCACTACCACCACATCCAGGTCAGCTTCCAGTTCATGCGCTATTTCGGCTGCTACCGGAACGCCCCCGCGGGGAAGACCCAGCACGAGGGGGTTCCCGGACATCCACGCACCCAGAAGGTCGGCCAGTTCTCGTCCCGCGGCGCGCCGGTCGAAGAATCGGGGCCTACTCACACTCTGTCCTCTGCCCCCGGAGCAGCCTCCTGCCTGGAGCAATGCGCACAGCAGAAGATGCTGTGCCCGACTTCCACACCGTGTCCGAGGATCCGGCATCCGCAGTGAGCGCACAGCAGGGCCATCGCTTGGACCGCACACTCGAAACTGTCGAACGTCCCGGTTTCCGTACCCCTGGTGATCGTGAATGCTTTGTCGTAGTCGTTGCCGCAGGTATCACAGACGGCCATCAAACCCTCCTCGTGTCACAGGCGTTCCCACACTTCCTCACCGTTGTGCAGGTTGTGCCCCGAATTTTCGCAAGCACGCGGTTCCTAGTAAGAGATGAACTCCACGAGTTCCCCGACCCGTTCATCCGGAAAGTTCCGGGCGATATCGGCTTGGGTCAGAATGCCGACGAGGTCGTGTCCGTCGATGACCGGCAGCCTGCGTACCTGGTGTTCCTGCATGGTCATGATGGCCACGTCGATCTCATCATCGGCGCCGATGGTCACGGGTTTGCCCTGCCCTAGATCGCCGGCCGTCACGGTCTTCGGGTCGCCACCATCGGCAAGGCATTTGACGACGATGTCGCGATCGGTAATCATCCCTTTGAGCCGCTGGTCCTCCCCGCAGATGGGTAGGGACCCCACGTTCAGGTCCTTCATCTTTCGGGCTGCCTGCTCCAGGGTTTCCCGTTCACCGACGCACTCCACGCCGCCGGTCATGATGTCTCGCGCACGAACTGGCATTTCATCCTCCACAACATGTGTAGCTTCTAGACGTACCTAACAGGTGTATGACAATCCCGGCCCGCACCGTGGCGCTGGTCCTGCTCCACGAATGTAAGCCTGCTGTCCATCATTGTCCTGACCAGCCCGAAAAGTAACCCCCCGTTCTACCCTCGACGTCCAGCACTAGCTTTTAGGAGCGACGTGTCCGCTCGGCATGTGGGAACTGGTGGCTTGTTTATTGTGGTGGGGCAGCGGGATGACCCGGTCATCGTTATGTCGGTGCTGAAGGGGCACAAGGCCCGCCAACTCGGGGTGATCGACGATAAAATCATCGACTTCTCGACAGAAGGACGTTGCGGCGAGTCTGCGGTGGTGAAGGTCGAGGATGACATGTCGAACCAGGGAAGCTTCGACACCAGCATTCACAAATCGTGGGTCGAGGACCATGTGAAGGAGGGCAACGTTCCCGCCCCGGATCCGGTACTTCACGTATCCGGCGACGATGCCGTCACGGATTAACTCGAACGTGCTTGACCACTGGTTGTCCCTGAAACGTTCCCTTGGATGTGTGCGTCCGGGCTTGCGGACAACTGCTTCCCGCGTTTCCAGTACATCAATCATCTCCTGGTACAGGTACACCGTCTCGAGGGAAGGCTGATCCGCATCCAAAGCCTCATACGTCCGGTTGCACAGTGCCCGCAGATCCTGCAGGGGCATCGAGGTGAACTGGGATTCGTCGACTACGGCCTGTAGAGCGTGGGTCTCATCATCGCGAGCTCCGGTCAGGGCGGGACCATCAGCGGGTGATGTGTCACCGGCATGTGGGGGCTGACTGGGGGAAACCGTGTATGCGGACCATTCCATGGTGAACTCCGAATCGTTCCGGTTTTCCATGGCCCTCTGCTAGACCGTCCACGGAGTTTAGTTCCAAGGCCGGTAAAAGGAAACTGGGCAAGGTCCGGTGAGTGTCTTCACCGGACCTGTCGTGGGCCTCGTCCAACTTTTGTGCATGAGTAGGTTGCTGGCCATTGTGTGCGCGGCGTTCTGGGGGCGGAACACTGTGCCCTTGTCACCAGGCAGATGAACTGGCGCTGTACGGGGGTGGCGAGCAGCCGTTCGGCAAGGTCCTTCTGATCGATAATCTCTCCCGTCACAGGATCGATCATCTCCTCTGTCTTGTTGATCGTGAAGCCAGTCACGGCCGTCTCCTTTCGGATCAGGCCGGACCCTCACACACCGTTTTTCTTACAGTCCCTATACTTCAGGTACGTATACCCGGGCGCACGGAATGCACACCCATCGAGCGCAGGCGAGTTGTACCCGTGCTGGCGTAGTGCCTGCTGGTGTTCGCCAGCCAGCACTATGTCTCAGGACGGTAAGAGGAAGATCGTTTGTCAGGTGAGGTTGGCGAGGAGCTCGGTGCAGGCCCGTTCGGCTTGTCGGCAGGCTTGGCCGCAGACCTGGCAGTGACTGTGGTGGGAGTGTTTTTCGCATTCCTGGGCACAGAGAGCGCAGATGAGGCGGCATGTTTCCAACAGTGCCCGTGTGTAGTGGGAGTCGGCAGCGGTGCGTCGGATCAGTGAGTTCGCCGTTGTTGTGCACATGTCCGCGCAGTCCTGGTTCGTCCGAATGCACCCCCTCAGTGGCTCGACGGCGTCCTCGGACAAGCAGGCATCGGCGCAGGCTGTGCAGGTCTGCGCACATTCCAGAAGGGCTTGAACTGCGGCAAGCAGGGCACTTGTGTCCATGCCGTCTGAAACCGGAGTATTTTCCTGCTTGTGGAGTGGGTGGGTGTTCAGCATCTGCTGCAGGCTCATAAGTTGCTCCCAACGTAGACGGTTTCCACATGTTTCGTGGCGTAATCGAACTGGAAAATAAGGTCCCCTTCGGCGAGTAAATCAAGTTCGATATCAGCACCGTGTGGGACACCGAACATGCCGTAGTTTTCCTCCCATGATCGGTTGATCGCAACCTTGTAGTGGTAGAGGGCTGTGGGCAGGTGCACGCGAAGCTTCCACAGCCGATCTGTTGGATCAAAGGTCATTTGAACCTTGTCCAGGTGCGGCACCCAAATTTCTGTAGGACGGAGGAACGGCTCGAAGTCACCCGCGATGGACACAGCATCTGGCTGCTGTCCTGTTGGTAGGCCGGGATCAGTGACGAGTGAACGAACAGTGTCACGATCATCATCATCGCCATCACTGTTGGACCGAGTATCAAGGTTGCTCCCTAATGCTCTAACGCCCTCGGTGTTCAGAGGCGCTTCCTCGGCAGGACTCAGGGCGGATGTGGTGGTGAGTGTCGGCTTCGTGAGCTGTGCTAGTGGAGGACGTTTTATCAGGGGCGACAGGCGGAGCCGAGGGTAGCGGGGTATTAGGAGGGACGGACTTCGCGCTGCTGATCGCATCCGAAAAGTCGGCAGTGGTGGGGAAGGCGACAAGGGCGCGTAACCCTTCATGTGTGATGATCCACCCGCGGCGGTGCTTGATGAGCCAGCCTGCTTTGACGAGATGCGTTGTGGCGGTGACAAGTTGTTTGTATCCGCGCGGCACTCCTCCGCTCAGCAGTTCACTTTCCCGCTCGTCGAGGGGCAGCTCCGTGATGACCATGGCCAGAAGTGTTGTCGGCGGCACGATTGTCTTCGACCATGCGTGCGCGGCCAGGAGCTCCAGCACAGCCCGCAACCGATGATGAACCCGGGCCTGTGAATTGTTCATCGCGTGCTACCTCCTTAGATACAGTTCCCAAGTGGCTGAGAGAAAGCCACACGGAGAGCAATAGCCGTGCCAGCCTACTCTGCGGGGTACCGGAAGGTGCGCAGGGCGCGGGCGAGATGTGCGGCATTCCGGGCGAGGCCGGCGTTGGTGGAGGCAACAGGGTCAGGGACCCGGTCGAGGTCCTTAAAATCAGTGGTTTGCATGGCTTCGCCTACCCAGTAGGTGCCACCCTGGGCAGGGAGGGTAAAGCCGACGTCGTTGAGGCCCTGCATCATGTCGGCAATGGTCTTGTGCGCTCCGTCTTCATTGCCGACGACGGCGACGGTCGCGACCTTCCCATACATGATGGGTCGGCCCTGGTCATCTGTTTCGGACAGTTCCGCGTCAAGTCGCTCCATGACCTGCTGGGCGACGCTGCAGGGGTGGCCCAGCCAGATCGGGGTGGACAGGACAAGGATGTCCGCGGCCAAGATCTGCTCGCGAATCGTCGGCCACTCGTCGCCGTCGCCCATATCGGTCAGAACCCCGCGTCTTACATCATGGTCCACGATGCGCACGGAGGACGTGCTGACATTCTGTCCTTTGAGTTCGTCGAGGATGTGCTGGGCCATCAACTCACTGCTAGAGGGTTCGGGGGACGGGGTAAGGGTGCAGACAAGGGCGAGGGCTGAAAGATCAGTCATAAGGTCCTTTCACGATAGTGCTCACGTCTGTGAAGGTTGCACGAAGCGCTAATTGAGCGCTCGGTGCAGATCGAGTGGCAGCTGTGACATGGGGTACAGGCCGCACCCACCGCGCGAGGCGATGAATGCGACCCGTAAATTAGTTCAGCGATGGTGCGACCGAGGTGAGGCAGCATCTAGGGCGCTTCCTCTTCCTGTCTCGCTGGGCGCACGCTGTTGAGGAAGTGGAGCGGGTTACGGATGGAGGAGAACTTTGGTCCATCCGTCCTCGCGCTTGTCGAAGCTGGCGTATGCTTCCACGGCCTCGTCGAGGGACAACTCGTGGGAGACGATCCAAGAAGGAGTCGAGCGGCCTCGGATAATCAGGTCGCGTAGCTCCCGGTTGTACTTTTTCACCGGGCACTGCCCGCCGGCGATGCTGATTCCCTTGGTGAAGGCCTGCCCGTAGTTGAAGCCAATCCGCCCTTCCTTTGCGCCGTCGTTGGACGCCTTGGGATCCTCGGGCACGTACACCCCGACGACACCGATGTGGCCGGTCGCCCGAACGACTTTGACTAGGTTGTCGAGGACCATCTCCGGGTGTTCTTCCCCTGTGTGGTCATGGGCCTGATAGCCAACAGCTTCGACACCGCAGTCGGCCCCGAACCCGTCGGTTCCTTCCATGATCGCCTCTGTCGGGTCGGTGTCGGCGAAGTTGATGGCTGTCGCACCGATCTGTTCCGCCAGGGCTAGCCGGTCCGGTTCCTTGTCGACGACGAAAACCTGGGCGGCACCGCGCAGGAACGCACTGTGGGCGGCCATCAAGCCGACAGGGCCGGCGCCGAAGACAGCGACGGACTTCCCGGGAGTGACCATGGCCAATTCTGTTGCATGGTAGCCGGTGGGAAAAATGTCCGAGAGCATCGTGAAATCGGCTTCGTGCTCGGTGCCTTCGGGAAGTTTGAGGAGATTGAAGTCCGCCCATGGGACACGGAGGAGTTCTGCTTGGCCGCCCCAGTAGGGTCCCATCATGGGGTAGCCGTACCCAGCTCCGGGCTGGCCGGAAGGGTTGGCGCGCAGGCAGGCGGAGGTGTATCCGTTGTTGCAGTTCCGGCAGGTGCCGCAGGCCAGATTGAAAGGGACCGACACCCGATCCCCGACGCTGATCCGGTCGACGCCGGCGCCGACGGCTTCGACGACACCCATGTTCTCGTGGCCGAGCACCATCCCCGCGTCCAGGTCAGCCCGCCCCTCGTAGGGGTGCAGATCGGACCCGCAGATATTGGCTGTCGTGATCCTGATGACCGCGTCCAACGGGCCTTCGATCTTCGGGTCGTCGACGGTCTCGATGGCAAGTTCGTACGGGGCTTTGAAAACTACGGCCTTCACTACATCTCCCTTACTCGTTGAGGTTCCAAGGAACTGACCAGACCAGATTGCGCATCACTGCCTGAATATGTCAACGCTATCCAGGACCACTAAGACGGCTTGATTCAGGACCATCCTGCGACCAGCGTCCCTCGGCGCAAGTGCTGCGCGGGGCGTTCTCTGTGTACGGAACGGCTAGCGTAAGCGTGGTCTACGACGTCTTGAGTAGGGCGTGCTTGATACCGACTGCAGTTCAATTTTGCTAGTTGATGGGCTTTAGCAGATGCTCCCGGTGGTGGTCGCCATGTGGTCTTCGAGGATCAGTTCTAGCCCTTGGGCTTCAGAGTGAGCGACCCTATCGAATTTGAGAGGTTGAGATTCACTTCGTCCCACTCATACTGAAGGGGTTTTTGAATAAACTGATGCACCCAACGGTCATAGTCTGCCAACGGTGGCTCACAGTACAGTGCGCTGATCTGCATTGCCCCTTGGTCCACGGTGACCTGGCTCTTTGTCACTGTTACCTGGGCCCTGAAACCTCCGCACGCTGTCCCGACCCTGACAAATTTTTTACCGTTTTGCTCCGTAAGCAGCCATCGCACGGGGTGGTCAACGATCCAGGGGAGCTCACCGGACGCGTCGGAACCCGACACGGCAATCAATTGAATGTTCTTCATCATCGGTTCCTCGGGGTCGCACATCCTGATGTTGTTGACACGGCTACCGCGACAACGAATGAGGCGAGAGCCTGCCGTGTCGTGGTCACAGCTCAAGTGGAACACGGCTCTGGTGGGCGAGGGTATGGGCGAGGCGGTAGGAGTCGGTGCCGGTTTCGATGATGGCTCCGTTGAACGTGAGCCGGTCGACGATCGCTGCGCAGAGGCGCGGGTCGGTGAAGGTCTTCGTCCACCCAGAGAAGGACTCGTTGGACGCGATCGCGATCGAGTTTTTTTCCTCGCGTTCGGTGAGGACCTGGAAGAGCAGCTCGGCGCCGCGTCGGTCAAGTTCCATATAGCCGAGCTCGTCGATGCAGAGCAAGTCCACCCTGCCGTACCGGGCGATGGTCTTCGCGAGCATCTTCTCGTCGGCGGCTTCGACGAGTTCGTTCACGAGCCTCGTGGCGAGCGTGTATTTGACCCGGTACCCCTTCTCCGCGGCCGCGGTGCCCAGGCCGATGAGGAGGTGGGATTTTCCGGTGCCTGAGTCCCCGATGAGGCAGAGAGGTTGTCCTTTGCGGATCCAGTCCCCGGTCGCCAACGTGTGGATCGTCGCGGCGTTGATGTTGGGGTTCGCGTCGAAGTCGAAGTCCCCGAGCCACTTGTCCCGCGGGAAGTTCGCGGCTTTCACCCGTCGGCTCGAGGATCGACGGTCACGGTCGTCGCACTCGGCCAGCAGCAGCTCGGCCAGGAACCCCTGGTAGGAGAGCTGTTCCTTCCCCGCGACGGAGAGGGCTTCGTCCAGGACCGCCCGGATCGTAGGGAGCCGTAGCCGGCGGCAGGCCTGGTCCACGGCCGCGACGGCGGCCTGCTCGGTTAGACCGCGGCGCCGGCGCAGCGTTGGGGTCACGGTGGTAGTTGAGGTGGTGGGGCTCATGAGATGTTCTCCTTCGACATGCTGACGGACGGGCTGACAGAGGTGCCTGCGGACGTGCTTGCTGGGTCCGACGGAGCCCGTTTGGCGAGCAGCTCGTCGTAGGAGCTGACGGACGGGATCGGGCGGCTATCGGGTGGAAGGCCGGCGATGACAGCGGCCGGGTCCATGAGACGGCGTTGGGTAAGGCTGACAACCCGTTGCACTTTGACCTCGGCGTGAGCACCACGATCATCATCGGAAGGACGGCCCGAGCTGGACCCACTTACCCCTGCTGGGTCCTGGCGTGTGTTCGGGTTTTCGGTTGCGTGTCGGCGTGCTTCGACCGCGACGACGTCGGCGCTGACCGCACCGACCCCGAGGGCTGCGCTGATGCCGGCCTGGATGTCGTCGGGGTGCATGAACCGGTGCAGGAGAAGGACGTCGATGAGTTCACGGGTGCCGTCCGCGTCGCCGTTGACCCGCCGGGACGCCCCCCAGAACGCGTCATGAGCGCTGGTGAATGAACCAGCCTCCCGTGCCCTCGCCAGGGCGGTGGAACCAGGGAAAGCACCGGGCTTGGCTTTGAGGACCTCGAGGTAATGATCGAGCTGCACTGATTGCCCGTGTTTGACGGTGATCCGTTGATGCCTGGCGACGATCGTGCGGCCATCGAAGACCACGACCTCGGACGCCCGTAGCGAGACCCGGACCTTCCGACCGATGAACCGTGCCGGTACGGAGTACTTCACCATCCGGACGGTGATCATCGAGGACCGATCCACCCTCGGCGTCAGGACCAACCCAGGATCGAAGATCTCCGCCGGCAGCGGCGCGAGATGCGGCTGTTCGGAGTCGAAGTCCTGACCGACGGTGCGGATCCTGTCATTGATCCGCCGCCCGTCGTCCTCTGCCTCCCAGACCCGAATGCGATCATTGAGCTCATCCAGGGATGCGACGACGGGCATCGGGGAAAGCCTGTTGCGCCGGAACCTGCCCACCTCACCCTCGACCCCACCCTTCTCGTGGGCGCCGGTAATACCGGGCTGGCAGTAAAAGGCGTCGAAACCGTAGTGGGAGCGAAACAACACCCACCGGTCATTCTCGACCCGCTGCCTGCCCTGCCCGAACACCACCGACGTGACCGCGCTGGTGAGGTTGTCGTAGCGAATGTGTCTGGTCGGGACCCCGCCCAGAGCGGTGAACGCGTCGATGTGTCCCTCGAGGAACGCTTCCTGCGCCTGCGTCGGATAGACCCGGTGAACGGCCTTTCCAGAGTGGGAGAGCCGGTAGACGAACATGTGGCACTTCGTCTTTACCCCGTCCAGAACAACCCAGACCTCACCGAAGTCCACCTCGGCTTCCGCCCCTGGCGCGTGCTCCTGCGGGACGAACACCTCGACCCTGCGGCCGGCCTCAACATCGATTTCCGCACGGCGAACCCGCACGTAGTCCCGCACCGTCGAATACGAAAGATCCCCGGCGCCGTGCTCCTCGATCAGCCGGGCAAGAACCCTCCGGGCGGTATGGCGTTGCTTCCGTGGCGCCGTCGTGTCCTCGACGAGCATCGCGTCGATCGCTTGCTTGAACTTGTCCAGGCGGGGCGCGCTACGTACTGGCACCTTCCGGGCTGGCGGGACTGGACTCGCGAGGGCCTGACGGACAGTGTCTCTGCCGACCTGATATCGCTTGGCCAACTCACGGATCGAAGCGCCCTCAACTCGGGCATCTCTTCGAATGCTGGCGAACAACTCCATACGCAACCTCATCCGAACCTCCACGAGCTCGTCCCATCAGATGGAACAAGACTGGAGGTGGTCCTGAATCAAACCGTCACAGGGAACCGGCGAGTCGCAGGTGGTCCTGGATCAGACCGTCCTAGTGGTCTCGAATGAGGCTGTCACGCTCAACTGCCTGGTCATCTTCCCGGCGGTCCTAGCTCCGGGGCCGCGTCTTGACCCGAGAGCTAAGCACACTGTGCAGTCTTCAGGGTGCACGGTGCAGGGTCAACGCAGTGTGCGCCTGCCGCCCTTCCTTGACGGGCAGCAGCCGTGATTAAGGGCAATCCACTCACCTCCGCATCGCACGCGATCCGATGACACCGAGTGCGTGATACCGAGTGCGTGATGCCCAATTACTCGATGTCGGATGAAGGAGCGGGCCATCCGAACGACAGTCGGCTGACGAATGGTTAGGGTGGGTTCAACTGGATGCAACCCAGCTACCGGGGGTCGATCCCACGGCCGATAGTGGAGGCTAAACCATGACGGAAATTACTGCACATCACGGACTGTTCAAGGACACCAATCTGCACGTGGATGACACCGGAGGGTCAGGCAGGCCCGTCGTCCTCATTCACGGGTGGCCGTTGTCCGGGGAGGCGTTCACAGCGCAGATCCCTGCCCTGCAGGCAGCCGGCTACCGGGTCATTACCTACGACCGGCGTGGATTCGGGCGCAGCGACAAGCCGCTGACCGGTTACACATATGACACTTTGACCGAGGATTTGCACGCCCTGCTCGAGCAACTTCAATTGACGGACGTTACCTTGGTTGGTTTCTCAATGGGTGGGGGAGAGGTGGCCCGTTACTTTAGTAAGTACGGTACGGAACGGCTGCGCAGCGTGGTGTTCGCCTCCGCCGTCCCGCCGTACATGATGCAATCCCACGACAACCCTGACGGCCCGCTCACGAAGAAGGAAGCCGCGAAAATGACGGCCGACCTCACAAAGGACGAGGACGAGTTCTATGACGGGTTCACCCGCGAGTTTTTCTCCGTCAACGGAGAGCTGAAAGTCAGCGAACAGCAGCGCCAGGAAGCCCTGGCCCTGTGCAAGCAGGCAAACAAAAAGGCCGCTTTGGCATGCATGGCCGCCTTCGGGGGAACAGACTTCCGTGATGACCTGCTGAAGGTCACTGTTCCCGCACTCGTCCTGCACGGCGACGGTGATGCGACCGTCCCCTTCGAGGGATCCGGCCAGCGCACCCACGCAACCCTGCTCGGCAGCGACCTACATGTCATCCCAGGGGCACCGCACGGGTGCAACGTCAGCCACCCCGACGAGTGGAATGAAGCACTGATCCGGTTCCTGGCAAAGTAACCCTCCGCACCAGCGCAGTCGTCGCTTGGCTCTTACGGCCGGTAGTGCCCCGAACATTCATTGCGGGACACTACCGGTCATGGGTGTTGCACCTCAGAACGTGGGCACTTCACGTGCGGAGTCAGCCGGATTGATGCTGACAAAATGTGCTCCTTCTTGGGACGAAGGAAAAACGGGTTTCATCGTCAGTCATCCGGACGGATGGAACCAGTGCTGCTTTGGCTTTCGGTGGCAGTCCATGAAGGTGGGCGGTCAGGGCAAGCGTCGCGATTCGCGCAGGGCGGTCAACTCAGTACGGTCAACAATGTAGATTTTTGAATTCTCCTTGTGACTTGGCGGGCGACGGCGGTGGACTAGAGAGGCATATCAGGTTCTGCTCGAAACCGTGTTCCTTTGCTGCACTAACCGGGAGATTGCCGATGTCACTGTCGAAAGATGAACACCGCGCGTGGAACGAACTGGAACGGGCTCTTGCAGATGATTTTCCCAGCGCTCCTGTCAGGGGCGAGGAGGACGAGTCGTGGATTATGACCCTCCCTCCTGCTTCGTTACGCATTCTGCTGCCTGAGCTAACAGTTGTCGTGGGAGTTATTGTCCTCATTGCGGCGTGCGTGGTGCAGGTGCTGCCGCTGGGGCTCGCCGGTCTCGTGCTGACCTGCATTGGCGTCGATCACATCAGACAACGGTGCTCCGGCCGGGTCTTACCTGCGGGAACCACGAAAGACTCGACATGGAACACATGGCCCTGGTCGCGGATGCGTGAGCGAGCGGCGCCCACCCAGTCCAGCCCCTGCAGGTAGTCATCGATGCTGTGAGTGAGGGGGTCCGGCCCGGTTCCGTCGTAGGTAGTGGCGCGGGCGTCCATGAGGTTCGCTACCGCCCCGCGGAGGTTCTTGATGCCGTCGCGCAGGATGCTGATAGATATGACCAATGCGGCCACGGCGTCAGCCCACCACCACCCGATGCCGATGCCGGCCACCCCGACCGCTGCGGCCAGGGCTGTCATCCAGTCGGCCTTGTTCATGTCAGCGTCCGCGTACAGAACCTTGTCGTGCAGGGTCCTGGCAAGCTTCATCTTCACCCGACCGAGATACACCGGCGGGGCGGCGGTCAGGATCATGGCCGCGATCATGAGCCAGCCCAGCCAGAACGTCTGCCCGAACAGTTCAATACCGCCGATGGTGGGATGCTCACCGGTGACCAGTCCCAGCCCGGAATCGACGATCAAATACCCGCCCATCACCGTCAGGGCGACTGCGGCCACCAGGTGTGCAACCCCAACAGCACGGTGGTATCCATAGGGGTGCCGCTCGGACGGCCGGCGCCGGATGATTCGGGTCGCGACCAGGAAAGCGATCGGGGGCAGGAAAGAGAGCAGGTCCTCGATCCAGGCGGCTTTCATGGCCTGAGAGTTTCCCAGCACCAGGTACACCAGGCCGGTCGACACGGTCAGGAAAGCCAGGGTAATCCATTCAAACTTCACGCCCCTGCGCAGGGCCTGTTCCTGTTCGGCAGGCAGCGTTGTGTGCCCGAACCGTGCCTGGTTCCCTCCGCTTCCACCGTTTCCACCCTTTCCGGTGTTCCCGTCATTGCCATGGTCCCGGCCGTCTTGGGGGTGTCCGTGTTCGGGATTTTTGCTGCGGGCGGTCATGATGCGGATTCCTGCTCGAGCAGGAACGTATCGAGTTCCAGGAGGAACGCGTTCTCACCTAAGGGCACGAGCATCACGTGTTTCTCCGTTTTTCCCTGTTCATCAGTGCTCTCGGTGTAGGGGCGGGTCATCCCAGCGTCTGTCGACCACGGAGTGTCATCGGTGATCCCGCCGACGACAACGTCGACGTCGCCATCCTTCAGGCTCTTGACGAGCTCCTGTTCACTGCCGGAAATCCAGCGAGGCTCCGCGCCCAGAGAATCGGCAAAGCCCCGGACAAGGTCCGGCTCGCTACCGGTCGGATTCTGGCCCTGCTCCAAGCGCACCCATTCGCCGTTGTCTGTCACTCCAACCCGCATCGTCCGCCCGGACACGCGCTCAAGAGTTCCATCAGGATCAGATGGCATGGCCATCCCACACCCGGCGAGCACCCCACAGCACAACAACCCCACCAAGAGCCCGGAAACACACGTGTACTGCCTATTGCTACCCATGCCCCCACCCTTCACATCGTCCGCGTAATCCTCATCGTCAACCTACAGCTTCGTCCACCCGCAGTCGTTTGTGTGGCTTGGGCGCAGCGTTAGGTTAGAAACCCCTAACGCACTGCAGAGGGGGTCTGCTGCACGGACCGTTGGAAGGAGAGTGTGTAAAGCAGCCGAAAGTCCTGGCCCTGATCCTGGCGTGTGGCTCCGGTGGCAGGATGGGCATGCTGACGGATCATCGTGCCAAGCCGGCTCTTTCGGTTGCCGGCACATACCGGATGATTGGCCTTGCTTCGTCGAATCTCCACCGAAGCGGGTACTCCGATGTGTGGATTGTGGAGCAGCACCAGTCCAGGTCAATCAATGATCATCTTGCCAACGACCGTCCGTGGGACCTGGACCGGACCAACGGCGGACTCAGGGTCCTGCCGCCCTTTCAAAGCAAGGACGGCGAAGGCTTCGCCGAAGGCAACGTGGATGGCATCTACCGGCAGGCCGACTTCATCCGTGAGTACGACCCGGACCTGGTGCGGGTCATCGTCGACGCCGGAGCCCATATTGCATCAGGGCGCAGGATTGACGGCCCACAGCAGCTGACAACAGTTGACGGTTCAGGCCGTGAACATACATAACTATGCCGACACGGACGGCCCCCTTCCACACACCCTCATGAGCTGATACCCATCAGCTGTGCTGGTCCTCGCCCAGCAGGACGCGTAAGGTCAAGAGCTTGGTCGGGACGCGGCAGCCCAAGGGCTTGCGGCCTCCGGAGCCCGGGATGAACCTGACGGTACGAAAGCCCAGGCCAGCAGCACAGCAAACGGGTATCGAATCGTTTACGAGAGGGGCACGGTATGGAACCGACGCAGATTGAGAAGTGGTGGCCACGTGTTGACACTGATGTGAAGCAGTGGTTGAGGGAACACCAGGCTTCCACCGACATTCCGGATCATGTTCAAGCCGGAATTGTTGACGCCGGTGGGCCAGCTGGAGCCCGCCTTTTGGCAGACGATGATTGGCAGTTCATTCGCACCCAGTCCGAGGCCGTGGATTGACGCCACCGTAAGAACCAAGTCTGCCGGTGGTGGTCTTAATGCCATAGCATGACGGCTGCCAACTTTTCGTGCCGCATGCAAGTACTCACAAGGGCCGCAGTCCTCGCCTACATCTCACCAAGGTGTCAGAAAGAGGAGAATCGCTCCGTGATGGTGGTCAGCATGACGTGGGCGAGCTGGTCCTGTTGTGTCTTTGCGCGGTCTTTGAGGCGTTGCATATCGGCTGCACTGATTCGGTCATCACAACGCGATAGCTCAAGCAGGGAAACCCACAGGTTCTCCTTACCGTTAACGGCTGACTGCAGGGCTTCAAGCTCGAGCTGGCCAGCAATGCCGCGGTTTTTTCTCAGCAGGTTCAGCGGACCTGCCTTGCTGATCTGGGCGCCGAACCATCCCAGAGCAGTCTTCACGGGTCCTTGGTTGTATCCCAGCTGATGCACCAGTTTCACCAGATCATCCCGATCAGCGGCAATGTCGCTCCGCAGTCCGGAGAAAGTGGTTTTGAAGGGCGTGTTGCTCCACGTCTGTTCCGCCGAGATGAACAGCTGCACTCCTGACTCAGCAGCTATCAGGTGGTCTTCGAGGTATGCAGACAGTTGGTCATCGTTCATCATGCACTCATCATCCAACATTCAAAAAAGTGTGAGTTTTTTGGGCGTGGCGGTTTTCTGACGGCTTCTTGGCGGTAGGGCTGACTTCCTCACCCTTGATGGCACCCATTTGGGGTACGCCTCACATTGACGAACGTCGGCCGGCCCGCTCGGCGAATGCGTCGATTGCCGCGAGCACCTCGTCGCTACGCCAGAAGGGTCCGAGCTGGTGCTCGGCCTTCGATTTCGCGATGCCCGACTCGACGAGCGCCCGAAGCGGCGGGTACACGTTCGGCTGCTGCACGCCGAGCTCTGAAGCGGCGGCGGCGCTGTTGAGGACGGGACGACGAGCGAGGACGTCGAGGAGCTTCCACGCGTTCGAGTCGCGCCGCGCGTTGAGGCGCTGGTCCCAGCTTCTCCGTATGTCGTCGATGTCCTCCACCAGTTGGCGAGCATTGTGGACAGCACGCAGCGACGCGGCGGCGAAGGAGAGAACTATGGGGTCCACTTCTCCGGCTCGGTAGGCCGTCAGGGCAGCGTGATATCCGTCGACGTCGGCAAGTAGCCCTGCAGAAACGGGCACGGCCACGTTCCTGGTTACTCCTTTGTGCCGCAGCATCGACTGCGCCAGGGCCCGCCCTGTTCGCCCGTTGCCGTCACTGAAGGGATGGATTGTCTCGAACTGGGCATGCCCCACAGCAACAGACACCAGCGGCAACACCGTGAAGTCGTTCACGAAACCCACGAGGTCCCCCATGAGATCCGCTACGTGCTCATTGTGAGGTGCGACGTACGACGCCCCGACCGGACTGTCCGAACGCGTGCCGATCCACACGGGTTCATCCCGCCACTGCCCCGGTGTGTGGCGTGGCTGATGCTCCATAAGCACAGCGTGCAACCTTTTGACGGACTCCACCGAGAGGTCACGGGCCAGGTCAAGAGCAGCCCGCATGGCTTGCGTATTCGCCGCGATGTCTTCGGCGTTCCGACTTCCCCGTACCCCAAGCTCTGCACTGAAAATAGCCCGAGCCGACGCGGTCAGGTTCTCAATCTGCGACGACGACGCTGCCTCCGAGCGCAACAGCACAGGAGCGAATGCCGCGACCCGTTTACCGAGTTCCGCGTCGAAACGGGTCAGTTCACGCTCGGCCTCCTCGGCCGCCTCGCGGGCATGGGAACTCGGTGACGGCGCACGTCCCGCAATATGCGCAACGACCGCCGACTGGTAGTAAATTCCTGCGACCACGTGCTCCGCACGCACACCCCAGGCAGCATGTGCACTCGGGACCCACCTGCGCTCCTCGTACCCGACTGGGGGCCACTCACCCTGCGTATCCATACCCCATCCCCTTGAAATTATGAGTTGCACGAGTATCTCATAATCGAGCTGGGCGTGTTTATGACGTTACCCGCGATCCACTTGCCAGTTCATACCTCGGCAGCGACGCAGCTTCCAACGACCCTGTACAGGTGACACCCTTTAAGGTGCTGTGAACCATCGCTTGTGAGCGTGTAGGTACCTAAGGTGCTCAGCATGCGCGCATACGAGACCGTCCATGCTGAGCCCCGAGATTTCCTTGATTCGCCGTCCTATCGCGTCAACTTCTGGGAACAAGCATCGCCTCGCTGCGGCTGGGCTTTGGACGCTTGTGTTCTAAATGAAGCGCTTTAAGATTTGAAAGCTCTGGACCTCGGGAACGAGGACAGAGTCATGGCAGGACATCAAGTGTCGAGGGCATCGATGGGTCGCCGATGATCGGCGGAGGAGAAGGCTGCTGCAGTCCGGATGATGCGGACGTTGCGGGCGGAGTTAGGGACCGGGGCCGGAATAGTGCAGCGGGTCGCCTCGCAGCTGGGGTATGGGACGGAGTCGGTGCGGTCGTGGGTGCGGCCCGAAAGCTGGCCTAGGTCAGCCGATATGCCAGTGGCGGCGAATAAGCTCTTCACGAGCAACCTCGTCTTTGGCGGGCTCCCCGATCAGTCCGGCGTCGTCGGTGTCGCGTAGGCCCACGAGCAAGGCGTCGATGAGCTCGCCCGGGAAGACGCCGTCGGCCTCGAACATCTCGCGCTGAGCCTCGAGCGCGTCGGCCGACTCCGCGCGCGAGGTAGGCAGGTGCTCGAAGTCGTCATGGTTTGTGGTGCTCAACCGCTCGGCCAACTCCAGGCTCCCGGGATCACTCAGGCCGCGCTTCGCCGCGACGGCCATACCAGCGAGCAGCAGGTGCACATCAGCCGACCCGTCACCGAGTCGAAACTCGACGGTCTGAGGATGGATGGCAGGCTCGGGAACGGTTTCGGTGCTGCCGGGATTGGCGTGAGCGATCATGTCGGCCAGCACATCCCCGCCCCAAGCCAGTGGAACCCGAACCAGGCCGGTACGGTCCTTCATACCCCAGCAGATGCCCTCAGGGGACTCATCCCCGCCGGTGAACCGCAGGTAGGACGTGGGGACCGTGTTGCCGAACGCGGTCAACGCTTTGGCCGCCGAGAGGTAGCCAGCGATCAGCCGGCGCCCGGTGTCGGTGAACCCTTCCTCGCCAACAATAGTGCTGGCACCTTCTTGTACCAGCCGGCTGTGGATGTGGAGCCCGTTTCCTGCGCCCTTGCTGCTCACCAGAGGGGCGAAGGTCACCTCCAGACCGTGGGAGTAGGCGACTTCGCGCACCACCCACTTTGCCAGGACGAGGTTGTCGGCTGCCTGAGCCAAGGGCACGGGTTGGAGTTCGATTTCGTGCTGGACCAGCTGCCGGTCGTCCTCGAGGATGTTGCCGACCTCCCCGTGGGCGTACTTCAACGCCACCCCCATGGTGCTGAGGTGACCCAGCACTTGCTCCCGGACCCGCTCACCTTTGGAGAAGGGTCCTGACTCCTGATAGCCGCGTTCCTCCTCGACGGGGTAGATCCGCTCGGGTTCATCGACGAGGTAGTACTCCAACTCGCCGAACGCTTCGAGCGTCATACCGGTCTCCTGCGTCAGCGCCTCGGCGCCGCGGCGCACAATCTGCTCGCGCGCGTAGGGCAGCGGTTTGCCCGCCTCGTCGTAGAAGGAGCACAACACGTCGAGCGAGTCCCGCTCACCGAAGGGGTTGATGAAAGCGGTGCGGTGCCGCGGAACGATGTAGACGTCACTGGCACCGGCATCGGTGCCGGCAAAGACACTCGATCCATCCACGCGCTCGCCCCGCGTCAGCACCTCGATGAGATGGTCGCGCGAGTTGATGGGGAAGGCCAGGGTCTTCAGGCGCCCGTCGCCGCCGACATAGCGTAGGTTAACCTGGCGCAGCCCCAGCTGTTCGATTGCCCGCACGAGGTCGCCGGCAGTGAACTCGGCCGAGGGCTTGTCGAGCAGGCGAACGATTGGGTGAGGTTCGAGCGCATCGATAGTCATACTCCGTTCTACCAGCGTCACCCCGCAGAGGCCCTACGGTGGGCGACTGGATCCGCGAGAGACGCTGGCCGCGTATCGAGTCGGTCGCACAAGTACCGCGCCCGGTAAAACATGTCGTCTGGTGGTGTCTATCTGCGGTACACCCAAATGCCACAGTGTAAGTCGCCTGAGATCGCGTTGTTCAAGGGTCCTCTGACGACTTTCGCCACACAAACGTTCGAGGGTCTAGACATCACGCGACACTGCTCTGAGGTGCAGTACGCGAGGGACCTCATGTGGCACTGGCCGTAAACCCCCGTTTTTGGCCAGTGTGCCGATGAGCTGTCAGATTCTGAAGTCGACTGCACTGGGAACCGCGGAGTGGCGGCCGGAGTGCAAGGGACTGCGGTCGCCGGATTGTCCGAAGTCCTGTGCACCAGGCGCCATTTTGACCGAAGTCGCGCTTGTGCACGTTTCAGCTCGTCGGGTGGAGCCGAGCAACGCTGTATCGGCATCAACAAGCTCTAACAATCAGTGAGAGTACGACGACACAAAAATGAGGTTTTTTCCGCTGCGCTGATCGAACACCGGCCAGTGCAGACGACTTCGGACGGCAGTGCAGTCGACTTCGGAATCTGACATTTTGCATCACTCGAACCCGCGCGTTTTTTGGCTCTCTAACCAAGTGCGAAACGTGTACTGTCATAACGCGAGGGTGAGACGGATTCTGCGACCCTCCGACCTGGGGGAGGACACATGGAACGACCGGAACGTCTCGAAGGCGTCGAAGAGCCGCGGCTGGTGCCTGACGGGGTCCTGATCGGATACGCCCGCGTGTCCACTACGGACCAGAACCTCGAGGCGCAGACCCGTCAGCTGGTCGACGCCGGTTGCTATGACGTCTACGCGGACCACGGGAAGTCCGGCGCGACGATGACGCGACCCGAGCTGGAGAAGTGCCTACGCGCACTGCAGCCAGGCAATACCCTCGTGGTGACCAAGCTCGACCGGCTCGGTCGGACAGTGCGCGGCCTCGTGGAACTCCTCGACTCACTGCACGAGCGGGGCATCATGTTCCGATCCCTTGGTGAGGGCATTGACACCACCACTGCTTCGGGCCGGCTGATGTTCAACATCATCGCCAGCGTCGCGGAGATGGAACGCGAGCTGATCCGGGAACGGACGAAGGCCGGCCTCGCCGTCGCGACGGGGAAGGGCGGTCGACCGCCGCGCCTCCAACCCCACGACGTCGTGGAAGCGCGACGGCTCAGGGAGGAGAAGTGGACTGTCGAAGCCATCGCCAAGAAGTTCAAGGTCCACCGCTCCACAATCATTCGCGCACTGCGCACCGATGGTCTCGCTGGTGCCGCCTACAAGGGACCGGCGAACCGTAAATAGAGGACCGATGCCGATGTATGTGAACCCTCCCCGAAGTGGGGTCGGGCGCTCGGTACGGTGGGGAAAGTATTTCCACCGGCACCAGGGGGACCGAAGATGGCGCGATCGCGCAAGCGCAACCAGATTGATGGACAAGCAACTCTCGACCTAGATGCATTTCTTTTCGCACCACCAGAGGAGGTTCTCGATGAACAAGTACGGCAAGTTCGCGCAGGAGACGTGGAAGATGACCGCGCCGTCGCAGTACGCCCTGATTCCGGACCCGGACGAGTGGTTCCGGAAGCTGGGAGAGGAAGCGATGCGTCAGGTGGGGGAGCTGCAGTACCAGATCGCGGGACCGGATCCGGATGGCGAGACGTACCTGGAGAAGGTGGGTCGGCTGAACGCCTCGAGGATGCAGGCCGAGGAGATCGTGCGGGCGGAGATGTTGACGCCGGAGACGATGGAGACGGAGGGCGACGAGACGGAGGAGGACGAAGTCGACCGTCGGCAGCGAGAGATTTGGGAGACTCACCGCTCGATAGTTCGGTTGCAGCAGGAGCTGCTGAACGAGTACCGGGAAGTCGAGATGGATCAGTACAACCAGAAGTCCTAGAGCCCACCGTTGAAGCGGACTCCCGCTTCATCCCTGTGCGGCAGGACGACCTCGCCCCGTCCGGTGCTCGTGCGCGCTTCCAGGCCAACGTCGCTGCGCTGCGCGTCCTGCGTGAGCTGCAGGAGCAGGATCGGGCAGCCACCGCACAGGAGCGCGCCGTGCTGGCGCGGTGGGGGAGCTGGGGTGCCACAGGTGTGGCTGAGGTGTTCGATGAGACTCGCGCCGAGTACGAAGCCGACCGCGCCGAGCTGCGCGAGCTGCTGAGCGAGGACGAGTACCGGGCCGCGAACCGGACCGTCATCAACGCCCACTACACCGACCCCGCCCTCGCCACGGAACTCTGGCAGACCCTGGGCACTCTCGGCTTCACGGGTGGCCGCGTGCTCGAACCGGGATCCGGTGCCGGTACCTTCATCGGCCTCGCACCCGAGACCGTATCTATGACTGGTGTGGAGCTGGACCCGATCACCGCGGGCATCTCCCAGGCCCTCTACCCGGACGCTGATATCCGCGCCGAGTCCTTCGCTGACACGCGCCTGCCTGCCGGTTACTTCGACGCTGCCGTCGGTAACGTGCCCTTCGCCAAGACCAGGCTGCACGACCCGCGACACAACGCGAGCAACCACTCGATGCACAACCACTTCATCATCAAGTCCCTGGACCTCACCCGACCCGGTGGCGTCGTCGGCGTCATCTCGTCCGCGTTCACCATGGACGCACAGAACCCGGCCGCCCGCCGCGAAATCTACGAGACAGCCGACCTGCTCGGCGCGGTCCGCCTGCCAACCGGTGCGCATCGTCGCGCCGCTGGCACCGACGCCCTCACCGACGTGCTGATCTTCCGCAAACGACTCCCAGGCGAGGAACCGCTCAACTCGCAGTGGCTGGAATCGCGCGTCCTGTCTCAGGGCGACGACCAGAACGCCGCGCAGGATGTACTGCTCGACGCGAGCCAGGACGTAGCCCGGATGAACGCCTACTTCATCGAGAACCCGCAGCGGGTGCTGGGTGAGCCCGTGGTGGGTAACGGCATGTATGGGTCAGCGACGCTCACTGTGCGCAACGAGGACCTGTCCGCCGTACCGGAGCAGCTGCACAACCAGTTGCAGGACATCGCCCTCACCGCTGTCGACGCCGGCAGGGGAGCCGCAGAGCGTCAGCCCGGGCAGACCATCGAGTCCGTAGCCATCGTCCCTGCAGGCAAGCAACTCCAGGTCGGACACATCATGTCCGAACCGGACGGCACCTTCCGCCAGGTCGACATCGACGGATCAATCGCCCCGCTGAAGGTCCCCGCAACCCAGGCACGAGAACTGCGGTCCCTGCTACGGCTGCGCGACCTCGCCCGCTCCGTGCTCACCATTGAGGCGAGCAACGTGGAGGACACCCCGGAGCTCGACGCCGAACGCACCAACCTGCGCGACTCCTACCGCACCTACGTGGACACCTACGGTCCGATCAACCGGTTCTCCGAGCGTCGCACCGGGAAGGTCAACGGCGCCGGCGAGGACATCATGGCCAGGGTCACGCCGAAGGCGGTAGCACTCTTGCGCAATGACCCCTTCGGGCCGATCGTCCCGGCTTTGGAGCGCTTCGATGAAGCCAGCCAGGCCGCGATCCCGGCAGCACTGCAGCGAGGCCGCCAGGTCCAGCCACGCCAACCCATCCGAGGCGTCGACACCCCAGCCGAGGCCCTTGCCGTCACCCTCGACACCCGGGGCGAAGTCGACCTCACCGAAGTAGCCAGTCTGCTCGGCGTCGACCCAGCAGCGGCCAGAGACGCACTGGGGGACTTGGTCTACGACATACCGGGTGAGCCAGGCGTTATGGAAACACGTGCCGAGTACCTCAGCGGCAACATTCGGGAGAAGCTTGACGTCGCCACGGTCGCCGCGGCAGAGGACGAACGGTTCCTGCGCAACGTCGAGGACCTCAAAGCTGCCATGCCTCTGCCGCTGGGTGCAGATGAGATTGAGGCCCGAATCGGGTCCATCTGGATCTCGGCCGACGTGCATCAGGAGTTCCTGCAAACCATCACGCGCGATCGGCAAGCACGCGTGGACAGGGTGACAGGGGCGAACTGGGACGTCCAGGTCAACAGGCACAGCTTCACCGTCCGCAACGACTGGGGTACCGAGCGGATGCCTGCGGGCGAAATCTTCAAGTGCCTGCTCGAGCAAAAGCGCGTCCAGGTCACGGATCCGGATCCCGACCCCGAAAGCCAGCGACGCATCCTCAACCCCGTCGAGACAGCATCCGCGCAGGAAAAGGCCCAGCTGATGCAGGACCGGTTCGCGGAGTGGGTGTGGGAGGACGCAGACCGCGCCATCGCCCTCACAGACGAATACAACCGCAGGTTCAACTCGCTCGTGTTGCGCGACTACACCGTGGAAGGTGAACGCCTCACCCTGCCCGGGCTCGTCAAGGACTGGACCCCACAACCGCACCAACGCGCCGCCGTAGCGCGCATGATTTCCGAGCCATCTGTCGGCCTCTTCCACGAGGTCGGGGCGGGCAAGACCGCTGAGATGGTCATGGGTTCCATGGAATTGCGACGACTTGGCATGGCCCGGAAACCTGCCGTCGTCGTACCGAACCACATGCTTGATCAGTTCGCTCGCGAGTGGCTGCAGATCTACCCCCAGGCGCAGATCCTCGCCGCATCCTCAGCTGACCTCGCCGGCGACAAGCGCCGACAGTTCGTGGCCCGCGCGGCCGCGAACGACTGGGACGCGGTCATCATGACCCGCACCGCATTCGAACGCGTGTCCTTATCGTCTGAGTCTCAAGCCGAGTACCTTTCCCGCGAGATTGATCGCAAGCGCCAGGAGATTCTGGCCGCGAAGGAGCGTGCACTCGCAAGTGGCGGCAAAGCGATGAGCGTCAAGAAGCTCGAGGCCCGCCTGCAGTCCGAGGAAGAGAAGATGAAGCGCCTTCTCGACTCTCCCGTCGATCCTGGCATCACGTTCGAGCAGACGGGCATCGACTACCTCATCGTGGACGAGCTCCACGACTTCAAGAACCTCGCAACGACCTCGAACATCCAGGACGCGGCGATTGACGGATCCAACCGCGCCTCAGACCTACACGCGAAGGTCGAGTACCTCCGCGACACGCACGGTGACAGGGTGATGACCGGCGCGACGGCGACGCCGATCGCCAACAGCGTCACCGAGATGTACGTCATGCAGCGCTACCTGCGCCCAGACCTGTTGGAGCAGGCCGGCATCAATGACTTCGACACGTGGGCTGCGACCTTCGGTCAGGTTGTTACCGAGATGGAGATGACCGTCGCCGGCGGTGACAGCTTCAAGATGAAGGAACGGTTCTCGAAGTTCCAGAACGTGCCCGAGCTGCTGAAGATGTTCCACACTTTCGCGGACGTGAAGACCGCTGAGGACCTGCAGCTGCCGGTCCCCGATATCGAGCAGCGCGACGACGAACGACGGCTGCCGCGCATGGTGGCGGTGGAACCGACCATCGAGCTCGAGGCGTACATCGCGGATATTGCTGACCGCGCCGAGAAGATCCAGGCCCGCCTGGTCGATCCGACCGAGGACAACATGCTGAAGA
Source organism: Arthrobacter sp. BC5 (assembly GCF_056680255.1). Taxonomy (NCBI): domain Bacteria; kingdom Bacillati; phylum Actinomycetota; class Actinomycetes; order Micrococcales; family Micrococcaceae; genus Arthrobacter; species Arthrobacter sp. BC5. The sequence continues at coordinate 14,598 of NZ_JBWXPX010000003.1, read as the reverse complement.
TTTCCACGGACGGCCGGAAGGCTGCCCTGGACATGCGCCTGGTCGACCCCGACCTCAATGTACTCATCGGGGAGACGAAGATCAGTGCGACAGCGGACCTCCTAGCGAAGGTCTACGAGGAGAACAAGGACCGCATCTACGACGACCCGGCGACGAAGGAACCACACCCCACACCAGGCGCCTTGCAGATCGTGTTCTGCGACCTCGGCACACCGTCGGACAACTGGAACGTGTACGGGCAGCTGCGTGAGGACCTGGTGCAGCGTGGGGTTCCAGCAGAGAAAATCCGGTTCATGCACGAAGCCAAGAACGACGCCGAGAAGGGCCGGCTGTTTGCGGCCTGCCGGACAGGGGACGTCGCGGTGCTGGTCGGATCGACCCAGAAGATGGGTACGGGTACGAACATGCAGGCCCGTGCCGTTCACCTGGTCGACCTCGACGCGCCATGGCGGCCGGCCGACGTCGCGCAACGCCACGGCCGTATCATCCGACAGGGAAACCAAAACCCCGAAGTGGCCATCTCACAGGTGGTCACCAAGGGATCGTTCGACACTTTTATGTGGCAGACGCTGGAGCGCAAGAGCAAGTTCATCGACCAGATCATGCGCGGCCGCCTCGACGTCCGAGAAATCGAAGACGTGGGAGACAGCACCCTGTCCTTTGCGGAAGTCAAAGCAATCTCCAGCGGCAATCCGTTGATCTTGGAGAAGTCCAAAGCCGACCAGGAGCTGACCCGACTGCAGCGCCTCGAGCGTGCTTGGCACCGCAACCAGGCAGCGCTCAGCCGGCGCAAGGACAGCTCACTCGTCCGAGGTCGCGCATTGGTCGCTGAACTGCCCGCGCTGAAGGAGGCCGCCGCACGCACAAGCCCCGATGTTGGATGCGACGCGTTCCGCATGACCATCAACGGTAGGACCGTCGACAAGCGCACTGACGCAGTGGAAGCGCTGCGCACGTGGGCGGACAGGAACGCAGCAGGACGACCCCCTATCCAGGGGTCGAAGGACCTTGGTGTGATGGCATCCATTGGTGGTCACGACATCAGGTTCGTGCAGGGCCAGGCGAACATGGTCGAGATGGGCGCATCTCGTGTTGAGTTGCAGATCGAGGGCGCGCCTGGCGTCGCGGTGGAGCTCAAACGCAATGACGCTCTCTTCCCGACTGTCGGGGTCATTCAGCGCCTAGAGAATCAAGTCACGCGCCTGCCTGATGAGGTGGTCAAGCGTGAGCGGCAGCTGGAGGAAGCACGGCAGGAGTACCGCGACGCGGCGAACGCACTGAAGCAGCCGTTCAAGCACACTGAGGCACTGGAAAAGGCCAAGTGGGAAGTCGAGAGGATTAGTCGTGAGATGCGTGGAGAAGATGCCGCACAGACAACGCTCACCCCTGAACTGGAGGAACTGAAGCGCCATATGCGGATGGCTTTCCCGAACTCTCCGAAGCCCGGGCAGGCAGCTGAGAGAACGGGAGCGCAGACCCGGCCGAGCCATCTGTCGGGTCGGAATATTGAGCAGTCGGGTGGATTCGAACGCTAGGGTTCACACATAGTAGGAGGGCGGTTCCTACCGGGTAGGGACCGCCCTCTCGTCGTCTAGGGTCAGCTGTTCGCCGCAGTGCTGGGGGCCGGCGAAGTTGCTTCCTCAGAGCTGGCAGGGCGCCGTGAGCGACGCTTAGCAACACCGCCGACCTCGAGGCCGAGCTTCTTCAGTTCGTCCTCACTCCATCCGTCCTTCGTTGCTCGGACGTACGCCTTCTTGTCTTCACGTTCGGCATCGGCGAGCTGCTGGCGCAGCTCGTCTACGCGCTTGCGTGCGATCACCAGGTCGGTGACAGATTCGATGCGGGAGTCGAGGAGTTTGCGCGCCTGGTCTTTGGTGGTTTCGAGGTCGATGGTAGCCATGCTCATCACCCTAACGCCGTGCACGGACGAGCGTCACGAGACACAGCCTTTATCGGCCGGCAGGGTAGTCGTGGAGGTACCCATTAACGGGATCGTTGAACCAGTCCTCAATATCGCCGGAATCATATCGGACGGTGTTTCGTCCCAGTGTGAAGTAGGGCGGTCCCAAGTTGGCCCGCCGCCACTGAGCAAGCTCCTGGTTTGTCACTCCGTACAACTCGGCCACGTCCGCAGGTTTCATCATCGCGCCTACCATGAGTCCCTCTTTCATCTTTGCCCTGCGTTCCTTTCGGCAACGCCGTCATCACTTGGACGCGAAGTGAATTGGCAAGGTGGAGAGGTCGGACCGTGGAATACCGGAGCGGAGCGAGGATATGCCGCGAAAGCCGTCCTTGGAGCCTTGCCAAGAGAAGGGCGGACAGTACATTCACAAGCCGAAACGGAACGGCGCAGCCGTGAGAATCAATTCAGACGCGAAGCGTCTCCCGAAAGATAGAACACCCGACCCGGCACACCCCGCCGGGAAGCGCGTTCTCAACCACCTGCAGAGCAAGCTATGTGTTTATGTGCCATAAACGCGGGTTCGGCTGGCGCCTGCAGCTGGGCGGTGACACACTTGGGGTGTGGGGCCTTGAGTTGGAGGGGCGCTGCGCTGGGCCTGAGGGGGAGTGCGAGCAGTGTCTGAGCAGGGGAGCGAAAGCCAGGAGCAGGAGCCCGCTGCGCGTCCTCCTAGTGCCGGCAAGCGGCACGTGTGGTCTTCCCGGCGCAAGCGCATCGAAGGTAAGACCGTGTACGTGAGGGTCTCGATGTCCGAGATGGAGCGTGCCCAGCTGCTGCAGCTGGAGGCTCAGACAGGTTTGTCGCCGTCCGCGATCCTCGTGGACGCCGCGCTCGGTTCGGGGGATCCGGCCGTGTTGACGGTGAAGAAGCAGGAGGTCGTAACGCTGCTGGCGATCCGTCGTCTCATCGCGACGGCGGCCAACAACATGAACCAGATCGCGCGCCATGCGAATGCGACCGGTGAGGTCAAGGACTACGCCGCTGCAGCGATGCAGGAGACTCGCCAGCTGATGCGTCAGATCGAGGCGAAGATGTACGAGCTGAAGCCGTGATTCCGAACATCACGAAGGGCTCCCGCACCGTAGGGCTCATGAAGTACCTGGTCGGCCCAGGGAAGAGCAACGAGCACACCGACCCGCACCTCGTCACTGGTAGCCCGACGATCATGGCGTGGTTCGGGGACGCACAGCTGGGCGATCAGTCGGCGGTCCTCGCGGCACAGGAGATTGACCTCAACAAGCGGATCAACGACGTCGAGATGGACCAGCACGTCTGGCACTGTTCCCTGTCGCTACGGGCCGACGAACGGCCTGTCAGCGACCGCGAATGGGCGGACATGGCGGAGAAGTTCATGGAAGACATGGGCTTCACCGAGGCAAGCGGGAAGGCCGCGTGCCAGTGGGTCGCCGTGCACCACGGCACGAGCACCGCCGGTAACGACCACATTCACATCGTTGCCTCCCGCGTCCGCGAGGACGGCACGAAGTGGAGTGACTGGTCGGACTTCCCGAAGGCGCAGAGCGCGGCCCGGAAGCTCGAGAAGCAGTTCGGGCTCATGGAGCTGGGTCAGCACTCCGAACGCGGACTGAAGCCCGCCGAGCAGCTGGCAGACCGCCAGGTTGGAGGAGCGAAGGAACCAGCTCGCCATCGCCTCGAGCGGACTGTTCGCTCCAGTGCCGTCGCTTCCGTTTCCGAGGCTGAGTTCGTGCGCCGGTTACGCCGCCAGGAACTACTCGTCAGCGCCCGTTTCGCTGACGGCGGCCGTTCCGTTGTCACCGGTTACTCGGTGGCTGAACGGCCACCGGCCGGCATGGACCCGGTGTGGTTCGGCGGCGGGAAGCTCGCGAAGGATCTGACCCTGCCAGCATTGCGTACTGCGTGGAGTGATACCCCGGAGGCGGCGCAGGAAGCAGCCGAGGAATGGTGGGCAGCGAAGCGTCAGCAGAGGATTGTGCACCGGGACGCACCGGACATGACACGAGGTGCCCGGGTGTCGATGATCGGTGGTCAGGCCGTCGATGAAGTCGCTGCGCGCAAGCTCGCACTGGATCTAGCCAAGGCCCGTCAGACAATATCGTCTGTGGCCCCCGGGGATCATCAAACGTGGGCGCACGTCGCGCGTGAAGCATCCGGAGTGTTCGGTGCCTGGTCGAAGGCCACCGAGTCCGAGCCGGGACCGCTTGCGCACGCCTCGCGCGTCCTGGCGCGATCCGCGCACCGGTCTGGTGTCACCATCAGCGAGCCGGTGAACCCGCCGCTGCGGATGGCAGGCACGGCCGCGTTCCTGCTCGCCGCATCGACGGCACCGTCGCCTGTCGCTCAGGCGATGATCATGCACCAGATGCTGCGCACCATGAGGGCCCTGCACAACATGCAGCAGAGCAACAAGGAGCTGCGCGAGGTGCAGCTGCTGAACGAGACCGTGAGCAAGCACCTGAGCGTCGTGGCAGAGCCTTTGCCGGAGATTGTCCAGCCGCGTCTGGCAGCGCCGCAGGCGGCACCGGAGCCGGCTCTCGGTGTACCGCAGAAGGCGGTCCCAGATCTGGCCGAAGCGCAGCGTTCACGGATGTCCGCACGCCGCACGCAGGGCGCCCTGAACGCCGGCAAGCACGATCGAGAGATGGGGAGATAGATCATGCACGACAACACACCAGATGGTGCCGACGGGATGTTCCGTCCGCAACTGCAGTCGGCCATGGCTTTGGCGGGACGATTGAGCGAGATGCTCGCCCGCCAACGGGCGGAGCGGAACGAAGAAATGCTCAGGGCCGAGGGAGCGAGGCGCAAGCAGCTCGAGGAACGGTTCGAAGCCGAACGGGCAGTCATGCGCACCCAGCTCGGCGCCGTTCACCAACCCCAGTTCTGGGAAGGAGCGAAGCCCGAAGACATCGCCGCGCAGTACGCCCTGGCGCAGCAGTGGGAGCCGTTCGACGACATGGCACGGTTGTCCCGCGAGCACATCCATGGCGAGATCCGCACCAGGTACAAGCTGACGCCCGAGGAGTACCTCCAAGCGAACAACCCCACACTCGAGGCCGAGGCCGAGGGAGAGCAGCTCGACAAGGAGGTGCAGCGGGATCACACCGAAGCGGAACGGCAGTCCGCCGCGATCGTGAATGCAGTGGTCGACGGGGACGTGCAGAACGACGTCGACACGCAGAATGCCGCCGCCAACGCGGCTGAGCTTTGGGACTCAGGGGACCGGCGAACCCAGCTTGCCGATACACTCATGGATCGGCTCGGAGACACCCCGCTTGGACGCGAAGCCGTCGCCGCAGCACTCGCGACAGATCTCAGCAACGGCACTCCGCCCTCCTCAGCTGTGAAGGGTCGTGCAACAGCGCACCGACGGGGTAGGACGCCAGGGCTGGAACAGTCGAGATCGCGCGGCTTCGGTCGCGACTAGTGACGATAGCTAACGCATCGAGAAGAGGGGCGACCAATGGTGAACTGGTCCCCGGAAGTTGGACTGGCTAAGTAAGTAGGTTAGGCCGCGAGGGTCTGAGCACGGTATTGCACCGGGCTCAGGCCCTCGAGCTTTGTGGAGATCCGTTCGGTGTTGTACCAGCGGATGTACTCGTGCAGGGCGTCGGTGAGGGCGTCGGTGAGGGCGTCAGTGCCGATGAAGCGGACCCGGTGGAACAGTTCTTCCTTGAGGTGTCCGAAGAAGTTCTCCATGACCGCGTTGTCGTAGCAGTTGCCTTTGCGGGACATTGACTGGTGTGCTCCGGCCTCCTGGAGCAGATGCCGCCAGGAGGCGTGCTGGTATTGGAAGCCCTGGTCCGAGTGGACCAACGGTTTCTGCCCGCACCCACCCGCCGGTGTTGCCGGTGTCGTCAGTGTCGTCAGTGCCTGGCGCAGTGAGGTGTTAGTCAGCTCCAGATTCGGCGACAGTCCCACCGTGTAGGAGATGATCTGCCGGTCGAAGAGGTCCATGACCGGTGAGAGGTAAAGCTTCCGGTCGCCGACGCTGAACTCGGTCACATCCGTCACCCACTTCTGGTTCGGCGCGTCGGCCGCGAAGTCCCGGTCCAGCACATTCGCAGCAGTTCTGCCGGGCTCACCCCGGTAGGAGATATGGCGCTTCCTCCGCCGGACCTTGCAGACCAGGCGCAGCGACCGCATGAGCTTCAGCACGGTCTTCTTCGCCACCGTCCAGCCCTGCCGGGTGAGAACGGTGTGAATGCGCCGGTGCCCGTACCGGCCACGATTCGTGTCGAAGACATCCCTGATCGCGTCCTTGAGCTCCTGGCGAGGATCCGGTGCCAGGAGCCGGGCCTGGTGATAGAAGAACGTGGACCGGGCCAGGCCGGCGGCCTGCAAAAGCACCGGAAGGGGGAAGTCGGCCTTGAGGGCGATGACGGCCTGAACCTTTACCGTCGTGGTTGCGCTCTCAAGGCCCGCACTTTTCCCAGGTACGCCACTTCCGCCCGCAACCGCTCGTTCTCCCGCCGCAACCGCTCCAGCTCGGAGGGCTCCTGCGGTGGTGGTGATTCGGGGCTCCTGGGTCTGCCCTTGGGTTTGGGCCGCAACCCGTCCGCACCCTCACGGCGATACACCCGAACCCACCCCTGAAGGAGCAAAGGAGAAGACAGACCGGCTTCCGTCGCCAGATCTAGGGATGTCTCACCCGCGATGAACCGCTCCACCAGGGCGAGCTTGGTCTCGAAGGAGTACACCTGTTTCGTCGGCTTGGTCACCAGCGCTCCTCGACCTCGGATCTTCCACCGCTCATACAAACGACCGACTGGCTGATGAGCCACGCCCAGCAGGCCGGCTGTCGCTCTCACCGCGATGCCCTTCTCAAACCACGCTACAGCGGCCTCACGCTGCTCCACCGACAACGAACTACGTGCATACATAAAACTGCTCCCCGGGAGTCGAAACTGAATTTCTCAGTCCAACTTCCGGGGAGCAGTTCATGGTCACCCCTCTTCTCGTTGTGCCGGCTCCGCGAGGTTTGTTGGCCCCGCTCGTAGGCCACATGTCCTAGTGGATGATTACGTCGGTAGATCCGGTATTGGCGGCGCGTCGCCGCTCCCACAGCTCGAGGCAGTCTATGCGTCGGTGCTCGACGATCTCGGTGGCCCCTAGGCCCCTTGGCGCCTGTGGCGTAGCAACAGCTGCGAGTTCGGCGTCTGATGTTCCATGAGCCGCAACTTCCAGGACAAGTTCGACGGCGATAAGGACGGGATCGGCTGCGACAGCTAGCAACTCGCACCACAACGAACGACGGCGGGGCAGCCACCTCAGGTAACTGCCCCGCCGTCGTTGTCCGGCAAGAAGCCCTACATGCTCCAGGGCTCCGCATGAACGTCCGTTTCGTCGGACCAGCGGCGATGCAGAGCGAACAGTTGGTCGACTATGTCGCGCGTCAGAGGCTCGATGCTCCGGCTGAAGGAAAGGAGTTCCCGCAGGTTTTCTTCCCTGCTTGTGGATCCGACGGTGGACACCACCTGCGGGGTGCTATGCGCGAAGCGGATGCAAAACTCGGCCCAGCTTGCGACACCTGACCGCTCGAAGATCGGCGCCACCTCGACGGCGCGCTCCTGGAGGTAGGGCTGCCAGGCTGCGCCAGGGACGTCGCGCAGGGTGTGGACCGGGGCGCCGGCCACGGTGCGCATCGAGATGATGGCCTTGTCCTGTGCCAGCAGTTCGTCCCAGAGTTCGTTCGAAGCGAAGCGCTGCAGCGGGTTGAGGTAAAAGATATAGCCGTCGATCAGCCCATCCAGGTGCCCGGCCCGGAGAGCGGCGAGGGGTGCCTCGGAGGTCCAGGGGAAGATCTCGAGGACGAAGCGTCCCACGAGGCCCTCGTCCTTGATGCGCTGCAGGTCGGTGAGGATGGGTCCGCCCGTGACCATGTCCTCTGCGAAGGCGCCAGTACCGGAGAGCTGGCCGATGTCGACCGTGCTGATGCCCAGGGGCTCGATGTTCTCGGTGATGGTGGCGCGGACGTCGTCCGCGGTGCCGCCGCCGAGCTTCACGATGACCGGAGGGACGTTGCCGGGGTCGTCGGCGAAGGCTGCACCGAGAACTTCGAGGGCGTGGTCGTACTGCCGGGAGGTGTGGAGCCAGAGGCCGGCGTCGATCGCGGTGCGGGCCATGTGCACCTGCTGCTCGCGGGGGACGTCGTCGTGCCCGAGCCGCGTAGTGCCGTAGATGTACGGGGGAAGGTCCGCCAGAGGTTTCATTGCCTCAGGCTACCGGAGGGTGCGAACTTGTTGTGCTCTAGAAATCGGCGACGGGTTCGCTCTAGTCGACCAACCTTGGCTGGACGCATGACATCGTTGCCGGTTCGAGGGCCCTGCAGGTTATTGGTCCGACGCTTGATCTCCGCCCCGGTTCATCACGCGTCCGGTGCCCATCAGAACTCGCACGTCGTCCAGGGTGTTGTGCTCCGTGAGGAAATTTGTCCAGGTCATGTACCAGCTCCATAGGGGCTGGGTTTCGAGGATGTCCGGCGTGGGCATTACGCCGACCTCGCCGAGTGCAACTGGCTTGCCTTCGGCTAGTGCAACGAGTTCTTCATAGCTGTCTTGGCCGTACATGTTCTCGTACACGTCGAAGGCGAGGATGTCGACGACGTCGTGGCCCGGGTAGCAGTCGATGTAGGGAGCCACGTTCTCACGCCGCGCGTTCGCGTTCCACACCCAGAGCAGGTTGGTGAGGCCGTGGACCTCGGTCAGCCGCTCGAACAGCTGGCGGTAGAGCGCCTCGTAACCGCGCGGGCCCGGGCGGGTGCCCCACCAGAACCAATCGCCATTCATTTCGTGGTACGGGCGCCAGAGCACGGGAATGGATGCGTCACGCAGTTGCGCGAGGAATCCGGCGATGACGTCGACCTGCTTCTTCCAGCGCTCATGCGTCGTCGTGCCCGGAGTAAGGAGGTCCTGCCAGTCCTGATCGGATAGCTTCCCGTTGCAGATGCTCCCCTCGAACGTGACGGGCTCATCTTCCGTGGGCCGCACAGCATGCCACATGAGCGTGATGATCGAGCCCGCCTCGTGCTGGCGCCTGGCCTCGTCGATGATGCCCTGGCGGAAGTTGACTCCGTCCATGGTGCCATCAGCGGCAAATCCGAAGTCCTGTCCCCACACGGCAGGATAAGCCCCACCGATCGATGCTGCCTGGTCGCTGTAGTCCGACATTTCGCGCGGGGTGTTGTGCTGGCCCGATAAGGTCCTTTGGCCCTGAAGTGCGTAGAGCTTCGCGAGCAGCCCGGTGGCTTCAGCCGTGACGTTCGGGGTGACGGGCAATCGGGAGGTCATGGTGCTCCTTATTGGAAGGTCGAGCGCTGCGGGGTTTGGGGACGACGAGGTGGGTCAGGCGAAGGACACGGAGCGCAGTGTTCGCGGCGACAGCCGGTCCTGGAGCACGAGGGTAGCGGCCCCAAGGGCCGCGGCATCGTTTCCGTTGACCGATATGCGAACTTCAACGGGGTGGATGGCCCGTGCCATCGCCCGATGAGCGAGGGCTTTGGAAATGGTGTCCACATAGAAGCTGCCTGCGGTCGAGAAGGCGCTGCCGGCAAGGACGATCAGTTGCAGGTCCAGGAGGTTCACCATGGAAATCACGGCACTCGCCACGTATTCGGCTGAGTCCTGCATGAGCCGCAGGGCTGTGGCGTCTCCGTTCGTGGCTGCAGTACCCACGGCAGCGAAGTCCTCGGAAATCACCCCTGTCAGTGCGATGTCGAGATTGCCCCGCGCGGCTTCCTCCGCGGCCTGCGCTACGACGACCTTGGGGCTTGCATACAGCTCGAGGCAGCCGATATTGCCACAGGGGCACGGGAGGCCTTTCGCGTCCACCGTCACGTGGCCTATCTCCCCGACGTTCGAACTCACGCCCTGATAGATGGTGCCGTCCATGACGATGCCGGAGCCGATGCCGGCGCCCATATAGACGGAGGCGTAGTTCTCATAGCCTTCTGTGGCTCCGAGCCAGTACTCGCCGATGGCGGCCGCGGTCGCGTCATTGTCGAACTCGCAGTGAAACCCGGTGGTCGATGCCAGCGCTCGACGAATGGGGAAGTCAGCCCACATTTCCAGCGATGGTGCATTGCGGACGGTGCCGGCAACGCGATCCAGAGGACCGGGTGTCGCGATGCCCATTCCGACGATGCTGCTGCGGGTTACGCCCGACTCTACGATCAGGGCCTCGATATCTTTGGTCATCCGGCTGACCACCATCAAAGGGGAGGTGTCTCCCGGTCCGCCGACGCGTCGACGACCGATGACGTGCCCGCGGAGGTCGGCGATGATGTACGTGATGTAGTCCTGGCCGATGTGCACCCCGACGCCGACCCGCGAAGCGGGGTTGAGTTCCAGGAACATGCGCGGTTTGCCGCCCGTAGATTCACCACGGCCTGATTCGACGATGATGTTTTCCGTCAGGAGGGCACGGACGAGGGTCGAGATGGTGGCCTGAGTCAGTCCGGTCCTCTCGGCGAGTTCCACCCGACTGATGGGTCCGCTGGAGCGAATCAAGTCGATGACCTTGCCCCGGGAAGACTCCCGGCGGCGGGTCTTCTGAGTTCCGGTCGGAGGCTGCTCAGGGGTCAGCAGGGCCGAGGAAGCCTGTCCGTTCCAGGTCGGATCCTGTGCCGATGTCATGGCCCGGTCACGGCCCGTAGCCAGGCCGCGGCAATTTCCTGGTGGCCACGTGCTGTCGGATGCACTCCGTCTGCGGCCAGGGATGCAGCTCCCATCGATCGGGCGAGGTGGTTGAGAATGCCGTCGAGTGGAACCAGCACAGCGCCGAACTCCTCCGCGAGAATGCGGACAGCATCGATCCGCGGGTCGAGATCCCGCCGCCATTCCTGCTGTTCATTGCCGACCGGAATAACGAAGGGCTCCATCAGGACAAGCCGCGTGACCGCGGGAAGCGTAGCAAGCATCGCGTGATAGCGGCGACTGAACGCGGAGATATCGGACGGTTGCCCGCTGTCGAAGTGCCGCCACGTGTCATTGATACCGATCATCACCGACACCACATCAGGTTCGAGGGTGAGTACGTCCTGATCCCAACGCTGTTCAAGGTCCTCCAGCCGGTCCCCACTGGTGCCCGCGTTCACCACGTGACACTTCGCGAGCTGATTGGAGGCGGCAAGGCGGCGCACGTAGCCATGACCGAGTTGCTGGTGGTCATCCCGCCAGCCACAGTCGGTGACGCTGTCACCGGCAAAAACGACATGCCCCTGCAATTCCATCTACCCTCGCGATAATCGGCAACTATATTTAGTCTTCTAACTTAGTTCATCCGGATGCCCCAAGGATAGTAAGGACCCCAATGCCGCTACCTGAGTCAACACCACTGCACCTTACTGCAGGTGGAGTGAGCGTCGTCGTGCATTGTCCGGCATCGGGCCTGCCGGAGGTACGGTACTGGGGCTCCGAACTCGGCAACCTCTCCCCGGAGGAACTAGCGGCGGTGGCTGATCTCAGTTCGCCTCTGCTTGAGAACACGACGGACCTTCCTGTGCGTCTGGGCGTTCTCCCCGAGCACGGCGCGGGCTGGATGGGTACGCCGGGGTTGACCGGGCACCGGGCCGGGAAGGACTGGTCCCCGCTTTTCACCAAGGTGGTGCACACTCTTAAGAAGCGGTGTCTCGAGGTCGTTGCCGAGGATCCGATCACCCGCCTTGCTCTCCGGTTCACTTTGGAACTACTGGAGTCCGGGCTCGTGCGGACGCGGGTGGTACTCACCAATCTCGCGCCGGAGGAGTACGAGCTCCAGAAACTGGTTATGGCCCTGCCCGTTCCGGCCGAGGCCAGCGAGATTCTAGACCTGGCGGGCCGCTGGGCCAAGGAACGCGTGCCGCAGCGGCATCCTCTGACAGTAGGGACGTATCTCCGTGAGGTGCGTCGCGGCAGGACGGGAGCAGATTCACCGACAGTGCTCACGGCAGGGGCCCCTGGTTTCGGTTTCCGGTCCGGGGATGTGTGGGGTGTCCACGTGGGATGGAGCGGGAACCACCAGTCATTCGTCGAGCGGATGACCAGCGGGAGGACGGTCCTGGGTGGTGGTGAAGTCCTGTTGCCCGGAGAAGTGGTCCTGGGAGAGGGCGAGGTGTATACGAGCCCGTGGCTCTATGCAGCATATGGCTCCGGCCTCGATGACCAGGCGGGGCGCTTTCACCGGTGGTTGCGCGACCGCCCCAGTCATCCGGCCACACACCGTCCTGTGACGCTCAACGTCTGGGAGGCCGTGTACTTCGACCACCGCCTCGAGCCGCTACTCGAGCTTGCGGAGCGTGCCGCGCAGGTCGGTGTCGAGCGTTACGTGCTGGACGATGGCTGGTTCCGGGGGCGCCGCGATGACTCCGCGGGCCTCGGTGACTGGTTCGTCGACCCCACGGTCTGGCCCGAGGGTCTTCATCCGCTCGTAGACCGCGTTCGCTCACTCGGCATGCAGTTCGGTCTCTGGTTCGAGCCGGAAATGGTGAACCCCGATTCCGATGTTGCCCGGGCCCATCCGGATTGGATTTTGCAGGTGAACGGCCGATTACCCTTGGAAGCGCGGCGCCAGCAGGTCCTCGACCTCACGGTGCCGGAAGCGTACACCTACGTCCTGGACCGGATATCAGCACTTATCACCGAGTACGGGATCGAATACCTCAAGTGGGACCACAACAGGGACCTCATCGACGCGGGCTCGGCCGCAACGGGAGCTGCCCGTGTACACGAGCAGACGCGTGCGGTGTATGCGCTCCTCGACCTATTGCGCCTGCGGCACCCGGGCATCGAGATCGAGTCCTGTTCTTCCGGGGGAGCACGCGTGGATCTCGGGATCCTCGAGCGTACCGACAGGGTGTGGCCAAGTGACTGCATCGATCCACTGGAACGTCAGCAGATCCTGCGCTGGACGGCCCAACTCATACCGGGCGAACTCACCGGCACCCACGTAGGCAGCGCCACCTCGCACACCACGGGCAGAACATCATCCCTGGATTTTCGGGCCATCACTGCCATGTTCGGTCACTTCGGCATCGAGTGGAACATCAACGAGCTCGACGGCGGCGAACTGGCGGCCCTGGCCGAATGGGTGTCCGTGCACAAGCGCTTCCGCGCCCTGCTGCACTCCGGCACGATGGTTCGCGGCGACTCTGCTCTCGACGAGTTAGCCCTCACCGGGGTGGTCAGCACGGACGGCTCGGAGGCCCTTTTCTCGCTCGCGCTCCTGGCCCGCCCGTCGACCTGGCCTCCGGGGCCCGTGAAAATCCCAGGACTCAACCCGGAGATTCGTTACAGGATCGAGCAGATCGGCGGCCCACTCCCGTCAGATTCCCCCCACGCGGCGCCCGCCTGGCAAAGCGGCAACCTGACAGCGCCCGGCACTGTCCTGGGATCGGTGGGCGTGCAGGTGCCCCTGCTGCAGTCCGAGCAGGCTGTGCTCCTGCACGTTGTATCGGCACCCTGAGCGGCGCCAGGGCACGATTCAGGACGGCATATTCCGCTTGTATGCTCTCGCTAGGACCGGAGGTTCCATGGGAACCGGTTGCTGGCACGGGTGTCAGGAGGTCGTAGGCAGATTCGGCATTTCAGGGCGTCGGGGAACGGGTGACTGTGACAGCCTCGTTCGAGACCACTAGGACGGTTTGAGTCAGTACCACCCGAGATTCATTGGATCCTTGTGACGGTTTGAGTCAGGACCACCGTCAGTCTTGTTCCATCTAATGGGACGATCTCGTGGAGGTTTGGATGAGGTTGCGTATGGAACTGTTCGTCAGCATTCGCAGAGATGCCCGAGTCGAGGGTGCCTCGATCCGGGAGTTGGCCCGGCGGTATCAGGTAGGTCGGGACACCGTCCGCCAAGCACTGGCGAGTCCCGTTCCTCCACCTCGTAAGGTTCCCGTACGTTCCTCTCCACGATTAGATGCGTTCAAGCCCGCGATTCGCATCCAACGAGTCCTTCTCCGGGTGGACGAAAACCTTCACCGACCCCAGGCTTTGCGCCGCGATCGTCGACCGGCTCACCTTCAACGGGACCATCATCGAAACCGGTACCGACTCCTACCGCCTCGCCTACACCCTCGCTCACGCCTCCGTCGGATAGCGCCGCGTGCCAACAGCACAGACTGGTACTCGAGACTGCGGTGACCTTGGCGGGTTGGAGGAGTTCCATCTCCCGTAGTCCCTGTGATCCTAGACGGGGTTGACGTACCCGAGCCGTAGGCTGGAGCCATGACGGGCTTGCGCCAGGGCGCTTTCTGGGACTTCGACGGGACTCTGGCACAACGAGATGGCACGTGGCCCTCGATCCTCCGGGAAGCGATCATCGCGACCGATCCGACGAATACAGTTACAATTCCAGCACTCGCACTGGGGTTGCAGCGAGGATTCCCGCATTGGGGACCAAAGGGAATGCCCTCCTACTCGGACGCGGCTTCTTGGTGGGCGGAGGTTTCCACCCCACTTCTCGACGCATGCCTACGGGCCGGTGTTCAACGGTCGGTAACAGTGGCCGCAGTCGCCGAAGTGCCACGCGTGTACTACCAGCCAATCCGTTGGCGCCTTCTGCCCGGTGCTCAGAGCGCACTCCAACAGACCTTCGATGCCGGAATTACTAACGTGATCCTCAGCAACCATGCTCCAGAACTACCTGAGTTGGTCGTTGCGCTCGGGTTCGCACCACTCATC
>NZ_JBWXPX010000002.1:0-275029 GCF_056680255.1 Arthrobacter sp. BC5 | reverse complement strand
ACCCAGGCCGATGTCGACCGCTACCGAAACGACTACTCCCAGTTCGCTGAACTCCGCCTATCAGTGCAAATGCGCTACCAGGAGACAGTTGACCTTCGCGACTACGAGCCACGCATCCGCCGCCTGCTCGATGATCATGTGACGGCCCTGCCAGCCGAGACAATTATTGAACAACTCAACATCAACGATCCCACTGCGCTGAAGGCCGTTGTGGACGAGAAGGGCACGACGCCCGACTCGAAGGCGGACCGGATCGTCAGCGCCACTAAAAAGACCATCACCGAGCGTATGGACGAGGACCCGGCCTTCTACGCACGATTCTCGGAGTTACTGCAGCAGGCAATTGACGAGTACCGCCATCGTCGGGACGGTGAAAGGTACCTGTTCCAGGCGCGGGAGATAGCTGAACAGTTGGCCAGCGGTGACCGCGGCGCGGTGCTTCCCTCCGCAGTAACGCACGACGACGATGCCGCTGCAATTTACGGTGCGCTCGGCAAAAGTCTTCTCGAGTCCGCACTCCAAGGATTCCTGGCCGTACCCGACGACGAAAAAGCGAACATGGCAAAGACGGTAGCGGACATGGTTCGCAGCCGGATGGTGGTCAATTTCTGGACCAAACCAAATGAGCAGAACGCCCTCGCCACGGAACTGGATGACTTTTTCTATGACTTAGGTGAACGCCGCGGCATCCAGATGAAACAACCCATGGTAGACAGCCTCACAAACACGGTCCTCACGGTAGCAAGGGCGCGTTTCAGGAAATGAGGCTGGAGGAACGGCAGGTTGAATACGGAACTCACATCATTGAGTACCGTTTGGAGCGCCGAGAGCGCGCCACGCTTGAAATCACGGTAGAGCCGGGTGGGTTAGTTCGCGTCACCGCGCCAAGCAACGCGGCTGCGGAAGACATCGCTGCCCGGGTCCAAAGACGCGCCCGATGGATCCTTGCGCAACAGGCATCCTTTTCCAGATTTCGTCCACACACACCACCTCGCACTTACGTCCCTGGCGAGACTCACCTCTACCTGGGCAGGCAGTACCGCATTCGCGTCGTTCCACCGGAAACGGGAAAGGGGGGGGCCAAGGTGCCGAGCACACCAAGCGTGAAGATGGTTCCTGGGTTTATAGAGGTGCGTTGCGTCGACTTTCACGATACCGAAACCATAGAGAAGCACATCAAAGAGTGGTACCACAAGCGGGCACAAGTACAACTTCCCAGCCGTTTGGAATTGAATAGGCAGCGATTCCCAGATCTACACGCCGTGCAGCCAGCGTCGCTAAGGCTTCGACGTATGCCCACGCGTTGGGGCTCTACGTCGCCGGCCGGCAGTCTTGTGTTGAACCCGGATCTGATCCGCGCACCCATGGATTGTATTGATTACGTGGTCACCCACGAACTTTGTCACTTGCTGGTTCCAAACCACGGGAGGCAGTTTTTTGAACTTCAGCAATTGGTGATGCCCGACTGGGAGTCCCGTAAGCAGCGGCTTGAGAGGGTGATGGCATAGCCCGCGAGGGTTAGCTCCAAACAGTTATGCAGGTCAAAAGGTACAAGCAAGGGCCTTAACCGGGTGAGGCCGCCACCATTTGAGCACCAGTAGGTTCTACTACTGCTCAGGGTGGTTGGGGGTGCGCCACAAGCCATATGCGGAAGTCTCGCTGCGGTTTTAGTGAGTTCGGATGGTTTGTCACTCTGCCGAGGTGTTGCGTTTGGGTACACCCCAACGCCACAGTTCCAGACAGGCGGATTAGTGTAGTTTTAGGGTCCTTTTCTGGTTTTCGCAACACTTCTGTGCGAAGGTCTAGACATGACGCAACACAAAGGGCAACGAATTGGGTATGCCCGTGTGTCAAGCGTCGACCAGAATCTAGCCCGTCAGCTAACCAGCCTCGGCAGCGTCGATCGGCTGTTTGAGGAGAAGCAATCCGGTGCGCAACGATCCGGCCGGACCGCCCTCGCGGAGATGATCGGATACGCCCGCCACGGCGACACCGTCACTGTGTCGTCCATGGACAGGCTGGCGCGATCGGTCATCGACCTCAATCAGATAGTGGGGGAGTTGACCGCGAAGGGTGTAACCGTGGAGTTCATCGCCGAACGGGTCACGTTCACCCCGGGCGGGGCGGATCCGTTCGCAGAGTTCCAGCTGAACATCATGGCGTCCTTCGCGCAGCTTGAGCGAGCGATCACCAGGGAACGGCAGGCCGACGGCATCAGGGCAGCGAGGGAACGCGGCGCCTACCAGGGCAGATCCCGCAAGCTCACTGACGACCAGCTGCTCGAGGCCCGGAACCTGATCGAGGCGCGCGTACCGAAGGCGGAAGTCGCCCGGCGCCTGAACATTGACCGCACCACCCTGTACCGGGCGCTGGATCGGACGGCTCCCGGATGACAACGCCACACGACCGGACACCCAGCAATTACCTCTTACAGGAGGCCCGCGCCATCGTCGGGCGAGCCGCGGCACGGGCAGGTCTACCAACGCCGGTGGTCGCTCTTGCCCCATTGGTAGGTAAGCCGCGCTCACCACGGGCTAACGCCCGGTTCAAGACGCTTCATGGGGTGCCGACAATTAAGGTTACCGAGGCCGCCCTGCGCGAACTGCCGTACGGCGTTCTTGAGTTCTTACTTACGCATGAGCTGGGTCACCTTGCCAACGAGGAATGGTGGACGCAGAAGTTTCGGCGGTTTGCCGCCGGGTTCGCTTTCGGAGCACTCCTGCTGTTCGGGGGGATCATCGCGGGAGGCCTTGCACAGAGCGCTAGTGCCAGCACGATCCCTGGTGGAGCCACCACAGCTATCGGTGCCGTCATCGCGGCAGGATCATGGCTCCTACTACGTGCGAACAGCCGCACGGACGAGTTGTGCGCGGATGTTTTCGCTGCACGCCAGCACGGCAATCTGTCGAGTGCTCATGGTCTGTTCGACGTGTGGGATCGAGAAGCACCAGAACGCGAGTGGGGCCGGGGTCTGCTACTTCCGATCCGAAGCCACCCATACCGAGCCACGCGACTTGAAGCCATCGAAGCCGAACTCAACCGGCAAGACCCGCTGGCGACCAGGAGAACATGATGATCAGAATCATCCGATGGTTGCTCACCTCGAGCATCCGCTACAGCTACCTGTTCGTCCGTGCACTCATCGGACTTCCCCTGCTGTTGCTGCCGATCCCTGCGCGCATGCGCAACCAGGTCGCTGGCGCGTTGGCCGTCGGCCTGTGGTTCTTCTCATCGTGGTTCGTCGCCACCGCGGCCGGCGCACCGTGGTGGGGACAGCTGATGGTCGCTGCTGCAGCGGCCCTCGTCATCGCAGGTGTGGTGCGGATGGAAGGCCGTCGGCCGATCGTCCGCCGCCGACCCGCCCGCGTCCGATGACGTCCTGGCAGGGGTAGCCGGCGATGAGGCAGCGCAGGGGAGAGGCTGACCGGTTCTGGGAAAAAGTCGTCAAAGGCCCGCGGCCGCATGACTGCTGGATCTGGACCGGCGCCGTGGCCGACGACGGCTACGGACGGTTCTGGGTCACCAGGGACGGCGAGCAACGCGCCCTGCGGCCGCAACGCTACGCCTACGAACACCTCACCGGGGAAACCCTGCACCCCGGAATCACGCTCATGCACGTCTGCAACGTCCCGCTCTGCGTCCATGCCAGCACCGGGACGGAAACTCACCTGCTGCCCGGCACCCAGGCGTTGAACATGCTCGACCGGTCCCAGAAGGGCCGACATGCCAACGCCTCGACCTTCCGGTGGCGCGGCGTCGGCCGCGCCCAGTTCCGAGCCCAATCCGTCGAGCTGCGCACAGCCCTCCTCGAGCACGGATGGAACGAACCGATCATCCGACCCCTGCTCACCGGCATCGACCCCGAAGCCCCAACCCTGTTCTAGGGCTTACCTGATCTGCGCTACCAAGGTTGCTCGCCGTACACAGCTTCCGGACACGGCTCATGCAACACGACTACCACTCCGGATGCAGCTACTTCTAGATGTCCTATGGACGGCCGTTAGTTGACACCGTTCTGTACTCGATCTCATCGCGACTACTCAGCTTTTACAGAGATTCATCCAGATTGCTGGTGTGCGCACTGGCACTCAGCTCCAACCTAACGAACACTTCAACGATGCTGCACTTCATACGATCGTGACGATCATCAATGGTTCGCCGGACGCCTCACCACTCTGACGTTGCAATCCGCAACGCAGTTCGCGAGCTCAAGCAGACTTGCCCTGATGAATGGGCATGACTGCTGTTAGAACGTGCCACTTATCGCTGCGACTCATAATCTCCAACGAGGATTGGCAGCCTGTGTAGCAGAAATGTTCGTTTTGGGTGTTTAGATTCTGGGACTGACCGGTGACCGGTGATCATGGTGACCACTGTGATCGCCATGCTCAGGAGAGCGGGAAGGTTCGGCAGGAGCCGGGTACATGTCACCTTCAGACATGACCTGCCCGTATGTGCCCGAGGTGTTTTCCGCGCTATCAATTTTGCCGATTGATGGCCTGCAGTGCCGGGCGGAAGTTAGCGTGGCACTTGGGGCTCCGGTCCCGGACGCCCCAAAGCTCAGCAAAGCCAACCCGAACTGACGGAAGAGGAGCGGAAC
Source organism: Arthrobacter sp. BC5 (assembly GCF_056680255.1). Classification (NCBI taxonomy): domain Bacteria; kingdom Bacillati; phylum Actinomycetota; class Actinomycetes; order Micrococcales; family Micrococcaceae; genus Arthrobacter; species Arthrobacter sp. BC5. The sequence continues at coordinate 270,429 of NZ_JBWXPX010000002.1, read as the reverse complement.
AATGACACATATCACCTCCATGCTGGAGACGTATCCGAAGGATCTGGGCGGGCTTGACCGGCAGAAATTGGCCGAGTGCATCGCGGCCTGCTTCGAGTGTGCGCAAACCTGTACGGCCTGTGGGGACGCCTGTCTGAGCGAGGACATGGTTGCCGAGCTCACCAAGTGCATCCGCACCAACGCTGACTGCGCCGACATCTGCGCGACTACTGGGCGAGTCCTCTCCCGGCACACCGGCTACGACGCGAACATCACCCGCGCGATCCTGCTCGCTTGCGAGGTTGCCTGTAAGGCATGTGGCGATGAGTGCGAGCAGCACGCCGACATGCACGAGCACTGCAGGATTTGCGCCGAAGCGTGCCGCCGCTGCGAGGCAGCCTGCCGCGATCTCGCCGCAACCCTTGGCTGAAACGCTGATCACCGGCGGCTGCCCCTCTTTTCACCGCCCAGGGCAGGAGGGGCATCCGACCAACAAGCCGGCGCCCGACATGTGCCGCGTAAGGCCCGACATGTGCCGCGTAAGGACTGGAGAGCGGTAGCCAGTAGTCAGTGGTGAGCAGCAGCAGGTAGGGAACTGCTCAAGATTCAGCGCAGAAGACGGCCGATGGCTTGAGTTGCTTCCTTGATCTTCGCGTCTACGGCGTCGGAAGAGCCACTGGTTGCGGCTTCGTTGGCTGCGTCGACGACGCAGTGCTGCAGGTGGTTCTTCAGTAGTCCGAGGCTGACAGCATGCATGGTGCTGTCGACGGCGGCGACCTGGGTGAGGGTGTCAGGTGCGGTGTTCCCTCTGCAGTGAACACGATGAGATTCATCCACGCCGTGGACTCCTCCAGCTGGTATTTCCCATACCCGCAGTGACCTATCGCGGACTGCTTGTTCTGCGTTTGGCCTGCAAAAAGGACTGTAGGCAATCATCACGCCCGGTGTCCTTGCTCGCGCCGGCGTTTTCCCGGGTCATCCCCTTGTGGGCGGGTGGAGCCCTTGCGGCCCAGCTCAAAGCCGTCCACCTGTGGGTGAGCCGAGCACCGGCGCAATAGGCGTTGCGTTGATCCTGCACACGGGGCGTTTCAATCGTTGGAGGAGCCTGTTCTGGAGCGGGAGCGGGAGCGGGAGCGGGACCTCAGGGCGAAGAATGCGATGGTCGCGGCGAGGAAGAGGATGCCGGAGACCCAGGTGTTGATGCGCAGTCCGAGGATGGTGTTGGCGTAGTCGGAGCGCATCAGTTCAAAGAAGAACCTGCCTGCGGTGTACAGGGCAACATACAGGGCCAGAACTGATCCGGCGCCCAGCGTGTATTTCCTGTCCAGAAGCAGGATCAGGAATGCTGCGGCCAGTGACCACAGTGACTCATAGAGGAAGGTCGGCTCGAAGTACCCGAGAACGACGGGAGCGCCGTCGGCGCCTTCCCGGGCTTTGCCGGTTGCGGGGTTCATGTCATGGATCTGGAGCGCCCAGGGCTGGGTGGAAGGGGCGCCGTAGAGCTCGTTGTTGAACCAGTTTCCCCACCGGCCGATCGCCTGGGCGATGAGCACGCCGGGGGCGGCGGCATCGGCGAAGGCGGTGAACTGGACGTTGTTTCGACGGCAGCCGATGTAGGCGCCGACCGCGCCGAGGGCGATAGCTCCCCAAATGCCCAGTCCGCCCTCCCAGATGCGCAGTGCATTCCAAGGGTCTTTGCCGGGTCCGAAGTAGAGCTGGTAGTCGGTGATGACGTGATACAGCCTGCCACCGAGGATTCCGAAGGGGATTGCCCAGACCACCACGTCGAGTACCTGCCCTGGCTGTCCGCCGCGGGCGGTGAGCCTGCGCTCAGTAAGCCATATCGCGACCACGATCCCGGCCAGGATGCACAGCGCGTAAAAGGCGATGGACAGTGGCCCGAGCTGTAGGGCGCTAATGGTCGGGGAGGGAATGTACGATCCTGGTTCTTCGGGGTTCATGGGCTGGTCCGATGAGAGGAGGTGTGGGAGGCAGGAGTATTGGCAGGCTCAGGAAGGGCCTCTGACATAGAAGCGGGATGGTGACGGGCCTGCGATTCAGCGGGTCAACCGTCCGCCGTGGTTTGTGGACCGGCCGATGGAAGGAACGCACTGCGGGGCTCGACCGTCGCTGGCCGGGGCTTGCCGTATCAGATTGGCGTGAGGAAGGTGCCGGCCAGGTTTTGCAGTTGGTAGATCCATAGGCCCCAGGCTCCCGAGACCATGAGCACCCCGACCAGGATCAGCAGGGACCCGCCTGCGATGTTGAAGACCCTGATGTGCCGCCGGACAAAGGACAGGGTCCGTGTCACCCAGCCGACCCCGAGTGCTACGAGGATGAAGGGGATGCCCAGGCCGAGGCAGTACACGAATCCCAGGAGCGCGCCGCGCCATGCGGTTCCGGTGGTTGTGCTCAGCGCCAGGACCGCACTGAGGGTGGGACCCATGCAGGGTGTCCACCCCAGACCGAACACCACTCCCAGCAACGGTGCCCCGGCTACCCCGTTCTTTGGCTTCCAGTTAAGCTTCTTGGTCTGCTGGAAGAAGGAAAAACGTCCCACAAGGACCAGGCCCATGAGGATGACGAACAGTCCGAGGACGCGGATGAGCAGGTCCTGCCAGCGCAGTATCCACCCTCCGATAAGTCCGAAGGCCGCACCGTAGAAGGTGAAGACCAGCGCGAATCCGAGGATGAACAGTCCAACGCCGGTGAGGACTTTCCGCCGGTTCCTGGGGGAATCCGGGTCAGTGAGCCCGGAAACGTACCCCACGTAGCCTGGTACCAGTGGCAGGATGCACGGGGACACGAAGGACACGATGCCTGCGATCAGGGCCAGTGGAATCGCCAGCAGGAGCGCCCCCGATTGCACGGATTGCGCGAAGAACTCCCCGATCGTCATGCGGTTTCCCTGCCCCCGTCAGCGTCGTCTTCAGCATGATCAGGGAACGGGTATGGTGCAGGCGTCGTGTGCCCGAGGCTGTCGCTACCCTGCCTGCACCGTCGTGGCAAAGGACGCTCCCTCATCGTCGGAGAACTCGAGGCCTTCCTGCGTGGAGACCCAGATCCGCAGGTCACCCTCTTCGTTGGCGTGCGCGGCGACCGCGGACGGCTGGGCTGTTGATCCGCCGGTTTCCGCCCAGGTCTGGCCTGCGTCCTGGCTGATATGCACGATTCCTTCCGGGCTGACGCCTACAACGGTGTCCGCATCGGCAAAGGCTGTCAGCAGCAGCACCGGCGAGTCAGCTGGCAACGTCCACGTCGTTCCGCCGTCGGTGGAGCGTTGGACGCCTTCTTCGGTGGTACCCAGGACGATCGGCCCGTCGACGGAGGCCGCGAGGTTCGCGGGCTGAATCTGCGTTTCGGCGTCGGACCATTCCTTGCCGTCAGATGTTATCCGCAGCGTCCCGTCAAACCCGATGACACCTTCTTCTGACACCGCCATGGTGTGGAAGTCCGACTCGCCCTGGCGGGAGAGTTCCTGCCAGGTCTTCCCGCCGTCGGTCGACTCGATCAGCCCTACCGGGTTGGGCAGATCCACTCCGGGTCCAGGATGCCCTGAGGCGTAGTACAAGTCCGGGCCGGCGCTGGCGAACCCCATCAGATCGATGGCCGGACTCAGCTTCTCGATAGGGTCGACGGCAACATCGAACAGGCCGTTGTGGGTGGCCAACAGGAGCTGCTCGGTGTCCTCATCAAAGGCGAGGCCATGCACATGGCCGAACGGGTCCTCTTCGGCGGACGAGGACCCATCGGTGTGCGGGCTCTCATCGCTGTGCGGTGTTTCATCATTGTGGGCGGCCTCGTCCTCATTGGTGCCCGCCTGTTGCCCGCATGCCGCCAGGAGGAACATCGCGGCGATCCCCAGGGCTGCGGTGCGTATCTTCCTGCCGTTACCGGGAGCAGTCGTGCGGGGCATGGAATCCCTCTCATTTCATGTGGTGGTGGCGCCGGTGGCCCCGCTCGACAGCGAGCCGACGCTGGTGCACGGCTGACGCTGCGAGGAAGCAGGACGACGATTATTACTACTCTTGATAGTAGATGAGTCGTCGGGACGAGTCCAAGTCAGAGTGTCGCGGCAGTGTCAGGCAGGTTGTGAGGCAGATCGTGGGCCACAGTGTTTTCGCGTATTCGTACGGTGTTCGAACGTCCGACGGCCAGAGCGGGCACTGGTGCCAGTGCGGCGCCCCAAAGAATCAATCCGGCGATGGGCTGGTCGGCGGTCACCGGGATGTTCCAAAGATCGGCTACGAGCAGATACCAGTCTCCTCCCAGAAGACTCTCGCGGGTGGCCAGTGAAATGCCCGTGATCGTATGGAAAGTCAGAACGATCAACAGGGCCGCTGAGGTGATCTTCACCGCGCCAGGGTCGGGCGGGTACGACAGGAGTGCGTGAGAGAGCATGAAACCGATGGCCAGCGCCGCTGCAGTGATGATAATCCGTCCGCCGTTGCTGCTGACCAGCGGACCCAGTACTGGGGTGAAGTACAGGGCACCGTGGAATCCCGCATAAAGGATCGCCGCTGGCAATGGGCGCAGCAGTGTGCGCGTTAGCGTCAGGCCCGCAGCGCAAGTGAGCCATTCTTTGGTTCCCATACTTCCGTCGGACCGTGGAGCCAGCGTATGCCGGGCGAGCAGCACGGGGCAGGCAAGAGCGAACAGGACAGGCACCGCAAGGCCGACGATGACCTGCCCGGTCACGAACATGCTGGGCAGCAGCCTTGCGTAGACAGCCGGGGCGCCGTTGGTGGCCCAGAAAAGAAGCACGCAGGCCAGTACCCAACTGACGGTCCTTGAGGCCGGCCATGCCAGTCCCTGCTGTCCTGCTTTCCGCACAGCACGGACGTACCAACCCAGGAGCAGTACGGCCACAGGCGCCCAGACGACGTCGATTCTCCATTGAGTCAACCACTGCATGGCGTCAGGTTCCGGCGGTAGGGCAGCGCCCAGAAAAGATTCGGCGGCGCTCTGGACGGCGGATTCAGCGAACGGAGATGTCCGCCCCAGTGCGACGGACAACCCGAAGACGAACGCCATGATGAGAATCTCCCAGCCGGCGAACAGGGCAAAGGTTCGTCCTGCCGTGGCTTGGGAGGCCAGCCGGGTGAGGATGCGGCGCCGCTGGTACCAGCCGGCGGCACCGAGCAGGATGACGGCCGCTGTCTTGGCCAGCAGCAGGATCCCGTAGGTTCCCTCCAAGCTCGAGGCCGAAGTCAGGCGCAATACCGCCCCTGCTACGCCGGTCACCAGAACCAGGATGTAGCTCACCCCGGCAATCCGTGAATACCTTTGCGCTACCGGGGCGAAGTCCTCGCCCAGAGTTTTCCGCAGAACCACGAGTGCAACGAGGCCTCCCGTCCAGATCGTGACTCCGATGAGGTGCAGACCGAGAAGGTTCACGGCCGCTTCATGGTTCGATGCGCCATGGGCCGTGACCGTCAACGGCAGCAAGGCCAGAAGGCTGAGCAGCGTGAGGATGCCGACATGAAGGGTCCGTGTTGCCATCCAGCACCCGGTCGCGACGATCAGGGCCAGAAGGGCGCTCAAGCCCAGGGAGCGGCCCAAGTCGAAACTGATGAGGAACTGAACCATGTCCCCGCCGTTGATGCTGGAAGGGCTGGATCCTGCGATATCGGAGTAGGCGAAGGTGATACCGACCGCACCGGAAACGGCCCACAGGGAAGCCGCCACCGCTCCAAACAACACCGCCTTGGCTGCGGCCGAACCAAGGGCCCCCCGGTCCTGCGTTCGGTGAGGAAGCATGAGCGCGGCTGCCATGAGGAAACCAACAGTGAGCGCTGCCCCCGCGTCATGGAGGGCGCGGGCGACAGGGGTGCCCCACCGGGTGATCGGGCCCGGGTCGGGAAGCCCTGGACCAGGCGGTCCCGCAACGCCTGCTGCGACAAGGACCGCGACCGCGGTGAGCGGCACGAGGACCAGCACCATCACCGCCCCCACACCCCGACGCATCGTAGTGCTGGGGCTCACTGTCGCACCCCGCGCGACCGCCGGCGAAGAACTAGACCCCTGGTCAGCACGGTCAGGATGGTCACGACGGTGACCCCCGTCAGCGAACCAAGAACCAGCAGCCACCCTTGAGGGATTCGCTGAGAACGGTCCTCAGCAGCCCATACCTCGGAGTCCACGCCATTCGCGGGCGCGGCGACTGGCCCTGCGTCCGCGGCGGCGACGGAACCTGGTGCAACGGTGAACGAGAAGGCTTCGTTCACCGGATGCCCGTCACTTGCGGTGACTCTGTAGGCGATCTCCCATAGCGCTGGCTCGCCGTCGGCCTGACCGGCAGCTGCCCCTGGTGGGATACGCACCACCAAAGATGTGCCCTTCGTCTCGATCAGTGCACCGTAGGCCGGGCCATCGGATACCGAGACGGTCACGCTGGCGAACTCCAGTTCAACCTCCTCCGTGAAGTCAAGGCTCACCTGGCTCGGGGCCTCCTCCAGGGTTGAACCATCGGTCGGATCCGCTGCCAGAAGATACGTATGCGCCAAGGCAGGGCTGGCGGGAACAGGCATCATCACGAGCAGGACTGCGCCGAGCGACGCTGCCAGCATCCACAGCGGCCATAGCGCGGGGGTAGGGCCGCTTCCTGTCTTCACCAGTTCCCGGTCCATCCAGCCACTCCTTCATCACTGCCGTGGAAGCGGTGCCTCCACGACATGGTGTGCCGATCGACACGACAAATCGGACAATACTATCAGCGGTAGTAGTTTATGGCCGATAGAGCCATGGGTGTTACCCACGGTCGCCCGGAGCGGTGGAAGTCACTGTGGCGCCCCAGGTCCCTGCCGACTCGTCCACTACTAATCTGCGTAGTATGTTGCTACTATCATTCGTAGTAGTTGATGTTGTCCGAACCGATGAGAGGAACGCACATGACTTCACGTATATGGATTCCAACGATGGCAGCCGTAGGGCTTCTCGCCCTGGGAGCCGCTGCCCCATCAGTGGCCGCCGCACCTCTGGCCATCACTGCCTCGAGTCCTGCCTCGAGCGCCACCACTGAGGCGACTACCGAGCCCGCTGATAAGCATCACGGCATGAACGGCCAGGATTCCACTCCTGGCATGGCCAAGATGCACGAAAAGATGATGGACGGCAACCCGGGCATGAAGCGCATGCACGAAAAGATGATGGACGACAACCCGGGCATGAAGCGCATGCACGAGCAGATGATGGACGGGGATCTTGAGACGGACCCGGACGACATGATGTCGGACGAGATGATGTCCGACGGAATGATGTCCCCCGAGTCGGCCCCGAAGGATGAAGGAGAACTTTAATGAGTGAAGCACTGTACGCACTTGCCCTGCTCGCATGCCCTGTGGGCATGGGTCTGATGATGTGGTTCATGATGCGGGGCAGCAAAGCCGCCCCCATGCAGGCAACAACAACTGAAGACGCGGAACTGACCAAGCTGCGCGCCGAAGTCGACCAGTTGCGCGCACATCAGAACGACGCAGGCGCTGATCCCGCTCAGCCCCAGCCGGCCAAGGCGAATCTGCGATGACTGAGTGGGTTTTCCCGCTGGCTATCCTCGCGGCATCGCTGAGTGCCACCTACTTCTTCTGCCTCCGCCCCATGCGACGTGGGCACTGCGCCGGGGCCCCACGAACCCGGACCGCAGGAGCGGGCGCCGCGCCAGCAGCCCACACAGCAGAGCTCGCACAGCTGCGCGAACAGGTTGAAGCCCTGAAGGCTCAGCCGCACACGCCCTCCCGACGCTGAGGCGACATCCTCAACCGCCTGATTGTCCGGCCATGACTACCGGGTCATCGTGCACAGCGTGGCTGCAAGACCGGCACGACCGCCGGCGCTGGCATCGCGATGCCTCTGCACCGCTCACCCCCACAAAATTCCCACGGCGTGAGCGTGCACTGTGGCAGTGACCGGCCCCTGGTGCAGCAGTGGTGGTGCTTCATGACTCACTCCTGGACAGTCCACGGCCCACCCATGGCTTATCCGTGTGCCATTCGTGGACCGCATCGTCATCACCATTGAAAGGATCGGGGCGTGGAGGGGATACTCCTGTCGACCACCATCTTGGCGTCATTTCTCGGGGGCATGGTGGCCCTTTTCGCCCCGTGCTGCGTCTCGGTCATGCTGCCGGCGTTCTTCGCCACCACCTTCAGGCGGAAGACGCAGATCCTGGGGATGACATTGGTCTTCGCCGCCGGGGTTGGCACCATCATCCTGCCAATAGCGTTCGGCGCCGCAGCGCTGAGCCGGCTGCTGATCGACTATCACACGCCGATCTTCGCCGTTGGTGGTTCGTTGATGATGTTGATGGGCGGACTCATCTTGGCGGGCCGGAAGATCATGCTGCCCATGTTCTTCCGGGGTGGAGCCGGTGGAAACAACACTCGTTCCGTCTATGCGCTGGGCGCTTTTTCTGGTGCTGCCAGCGCCTGTTGCGCCCCCGTGCTGGCAGGTGTGGCAGCAGTGTCCGGTGCGGCATCATCGTTTCCGGCGGCGCTGGCGGTCGGGATTGCCTACGTGTTCGGCATGGTCGCACCCCTCTGCGTGATGGCCCTCGTCTGGGACCGGCACCGGATCGGGGAAAGGAAGTTCCTCACCGGACGAACACTGCCGCTGTTCCCCGGATCCTCCCACCGTGTCCCTGTCGCCACCTTCCTCTCGGGCGCACTCATGCTGGTCATGGGCGCACTGACCATCGCCCTCGCAGTACGCGGACCGGGAATGGCACCCGATGGCTGGGAAGTGCGTTTCTCTGCAGGCCTCACGCACTTCGTCTCCACCGTCCAGGACGCCCTTGGCTTCATCCCGGGGTGGATCACATCCCTGCTGGTCTTCGCCGCGTTGCTGTGGCTCATCACGACCGCCATCCGCCGCCGATCCACTGGTGGACGCGGCACCACAGCCCACCCGGCATCTCCGGCCTCTTCTGCGGCAGGTGTTTCTTCTGCACCACCGGCCAAAACCTGCTCCTCCGCAGGAGCAACCTGCGAGCAGGGCAGCCCCGTCACACATCCGGCCACCGGCGGGGAGCAGCCGAGCCCTGAGAACGGCCGCCCCGACCTTCGAAAGGAACCCCTCTGATGGGATCAACGAAAACGTCCGTGCCCCTCGATAAGAATCCCGCCCGGCGATCGAGCCGGCGGTCGGGATTTCTGATGTGGGCAGCCATCGTGGTCGCTGCCGTCGTCGGTTTGTTCCTGGTGTATCAGAGCTCTACCGCACCCGAACCCACCAATGCCCGGGCCGAAGGTGCCAATTATGACGTCGGGTCCCCCGGCCCCGGAGCAAAGGCTCCCGCGTTCGCCTTGCCTTCCACCCAGGGAGACACCGTGGATCTGGGTGATTACAGCGGCGAAACCACGTTGCTGTACTTCCATGAGGGACTGGGCTGCCAGCCCTGCTGGGACCAGATCAGGGACCTGGAGGAAGACCCCTCAGTTCTGCAGGACGCCGGAATCGATGCTCTTATCACCGTCACCAGCGGGCCCGCTGATCTCATCGCCCAGAAGATGTCCGACGACGGACTGCAATCGGTGGCGTTGGCCGATACGGACCTCGCAGTGTCCCAGCAGTACGAGGCGAACAAGTTCGGGATGATGGGCGACTCACGCAACGGCCACACCTTCATCCTCGTCGGCCCCGACGGCACCATCCAATGGCGCGCCGATTACGGTGGGGCTCCGGACTACACCATGTATGTCCCGGTGAACCAGCTGATGAATGACCTCGAAGCCGGGCGAACCAGCTGATGCATACCGTGACTGTCCTGACGCAGGAGAACTGCACGTGGTGCGACCAAGCGAAGGACATCCTGCAGGACGTATCCGCTGCGTACCCGCTGGTGATCGAAGAAGTGGAACTCGCCAGCGCCGAAGGCCGGGACCTGGCACTGCGCCACGGCATTGTCTTCGCACCCGGGATCCTGCTCAACGGGAAGATGTTCAGCTTCGGCCGCCTGTCCGAGAAAAAACTCCGCCGACGGCTATCCAAGGACGACAACGGCCGGCAAGGACACTAGCCCCCAAGATCTACTATGCACGATAGGATTAGTGTTCCAGGTTCTGTTGACTGCACGAAGAAAGGGTCCTGACATGCATCGTCTCGGCCAGCTCGAATCCACCATCATGGAGCGGATGTGGTCCTACCAGGGCCCGGCCGCGGTGCGCGACATCCTGGAAGACATTCAGCGGGACCGGGAAATTGCCTACATGACCGTCAAAACCGTCATGGACACGCTGCACCGCAAGGGACTGCTGGAGCGTGAACCGGACGGCCGGGCGTTCCGCTACCGTCCCACTCAGACCCGGGAGCAATACGCCGCCGCGCACATGGGTGAAGTGCTCGCCGGCGGCAGTAACCGCACGGCAACCCTGCTGCACTTCCTGGAGCAAATCCCCGCCGACGAGGTCGCGCAGCTGCGGGCAGTGCTGGACCAGGCTGAGAATGCCAAAGCCAAGGCCAGCGAGTGAGCGTCCCGCTCCTTCTTCTCACCTATGCCGTGGCCGCTGCCGCGATAGCACCGCGGCTCTCTAGGGGCACCTGGGCCGACCGGTCGCCCCGGGTCGGGATCCTTGTGTGGCAGGCGATGACAGCGACAATTATTGCAAGCGTCGTCTTCGCAGGGACAGCGCTGGCGGTGCCGGCCATGCCGTTCACCTCGAACCTCGCCGATTTCCTGCGGGCCTGCGTCATGACGCTGCGTGAGCAGTACTCCACACCGGGAGGCGCACTGGTCACAACAATCGGTGCCATCATCGCCGCTATTGTCGTGGTCCGCGTGGGCTACTGCCTGCTGGTCGAATTGGCCTCAGCGCGCCGGGCACGCAAACACCAGCTGCAGTCCCTGGCACTGCTGGCCCGCCGGGACTCCAGCGGGCAATTCCTTGTCGTCGAACATGCCGACGCGGCCGCCTACTGCCTTCCCGGACGGCAGCATGAAATCGTGTTTACCTCAGCAGCCCTCGGCGCGCTCGATAAAGGTCAGCGATCCGCGGTCCTCGCCCACGAGATGGCTCACCTTCGAAGCCGCCACCACCTCATCCTTGCCGTTGCAAACGCAACCTATCGTGCATTCCCCCGCGTCCCAGCGTTCCGCATTGCACGCGCAGAGCTGACGCGCCTCGTCGAAATGGATGCCGATGATCAGGCCGCGCGCAGCAGTAGCCGTCTGACCGTAGCCACCGCTGTCGTCCGGCTCGCCGAAGCAGGCCCCACCCCCATGCCCGCGCTCGGAGCAGGAGGCACCAGCGCCCTGGCCAGGGTGCGTCGGCTCGCTTTTCCTACAGCACCCCTTGGCGCCCTCCGTGCTGCCCTGACAATTTCCGCAGCAGCGGTGATGCTCGTCCTGCCCCTGACCGTGGCCATCACGCCGGCAGTATCCAGCGCCTACGCACAAACCTGCCCCACCGGCTTCCCCGCCTCCACCTAGCACTCCCGCTTAGCCCTCCTCGTCATCCAGCCCCCGCAAGGCCGCCTCACCGACGCCACGGGACAGCGCTCCACTTCATCCCTGGCAGAAGCCGGCACATACTATTAAGACGCGTAGTAATACTACTAAGATACATAGTAGTATGTGCTTTACAGGCGGAACCTCAAGGCGAAGGTGGTGCGGAACATGGGCGGAATGATGGACGGCGGGATGATGGGCGGCGGGATGATGGGCGGTGTGGTGATTTGGTCAGTGGTGGTGCTGCTACTTCTGGCTGTCGCAGCGGCGGCTCTGGTTCTGCTAGCTGTCAGGTCCGGCCGGTCCGGCAGGGACCAATCGTCAGACCGCTCCACCACAGGCCGGGAGGCCCGAGAGATCCTGCGTTCCAGGTATGCCACAGGCGAGATTGACGACGAGGAATACCGCCGCCGGCTCACCCTCCTGAATGAGCCCGTGTAGCGGTCAGCGAAAGCGCCCACTCCTGCACACCCGTTGGACACTGCTGTTCTGGTCCATCGCTTCATGTGCACACTCGATCACTACAGACATCCTGCGATACGCACACCCTGCCAGTCCTGGCAGTCGATGCCTGTTGTGCTGATCGTGCCCTGGACGCCCCTCCTTCAAGGCGGCGGTGCATCCGCACCACCTGATGGTGGGCAGCACGGATCTCATGCCACCTCACGGGCGACCTCCGTAATCTCCGTGATCACCCTCAACAACCACCGAATACCTAGTAAGCCTCTACGAGAAAGTACCTACGACTATGAACGATGATGCGATGAACATGGCCCCGATGGAGACGATGTTCCCGGGTTGGCTGACACCGGTGTCCTGGGTTTTCGTTGCGCTAGGGGTCATCAGCGCGGCCCTGGTGCTGTATGACATCTACGGGCGGCGCCACCGGCAGACCAACGTTGCCATGGAGCTGGTGTGGCCGATCTCCGCCCTCTATCTCGGCCCATTCGGGCTCTGGGCCTATAACCGGTGGGGCAAAACCCGCAGCAATGCCCCCGGAGGACGCGGTGCACAGCCCGAGCGTGACCTCAACGGCAGGACAGTCGCCGGCAGCACGCCCGGTGGGGCTGCTGCGACCGTAGGGCACTTCATCGGAGTTCCCCTCGTGGTGGCCAGCGGTCTGACCATCGCCGGGACGAATCTCTGGGTGCTGATTATCTTCATCGCCCTGTTGGCCATCGCATTGCTGTTCGTCTTCGAGTACTTCTTCGCCTCGTCAGCAAAGCGCGGCCCTGCGGGACGGAATGTCGGCGCCGCACTGCTGACTGCCATCATCACCGTTCTGGCCTTCGACATCGGCATGGGTGGCTGGATGCTTGCCATGCACTTCGGGAACTTCATGCCGGCACCCACCGACATCCGCTTCTTCTTCCTCATGCAGATTGGGCTCGTCCTGGGGTTCCTCACCGCATACCCGGTCGTCCGGATCCTCATCCAACGCCGCGTCAAAGTCGCCGCATAACACAACACCCCCGGCGGCCCCCCGATCCCACCGAATGGCAGTGCTGGCAGCACCCCGTGGGCTGCCAGCACTGCCATTTAAACTGCTCGAGGACCACCGGACGCCGCTACCAATGCCGTTGCCAATGAGACCGCTAAGCCCGCGGAGCTTGATGAAAGGGCCACTGAAACGGCGTCTCTGGCCTCAGGGCCAAACCTGCATCGCCCATTTTAGGGTCCTCCGTTCACTTCATTGCACCGATCGCGCTGGGCACTTCACGCTGCACATGCAGGATCGGGAAGAGCTAACCGCGGTCGAAAGGGCCAAGCTGGTGTACCTGTGACATCCAGCCGCTCCGCGTTGACGCCACAGGTTCTGAGGGAACTGTCGTCACCTTGAGAATCGCCTGACGCTGAGCATCCTCCGGATTAGAAATCATCCTGTAGTCGGCAAACGCACTAACGGATGAGGTCACGCACTGGTGAGGTTTACGTACTGGATCAGTGCCCGGGCGGATCTGCGAGCCCGGTCAGCCTGGCGGGCTTTTACTTCTTCGGGGGCTGGGGCTGCGCCGGGGGCGTGAAGCGGTTGAGGCGGGCGGAGTTGACGACGACACTGATGCTCGATAGCGCCATTGCAGCTCCAGCGACCATAGGTGAGAGCAGGGCTCCGGTGATCGGGTAGAGCAGCCCGGCTGCCAGGGGGATCGCTGCGGTGTTGTAGCCGAATGCGAGGACGAGGTTCTGGCGGATATTGCGCATGGTGGCTTTGGAGAGCGCGATCGTGTTGGTGAGCCCTGACAGTTCCCCGGACATCAAGGTCACGTCGGCGGCTTCGATGGCCACGTCGGTTCCGGTGCCGATAGCGATACCGACGTCGGCCTGCGCGAGGGCGGGGGCGTCGTTGATGCCGTCTCCGACCATGGCGACGAGTTTGCCTTCATCTTGCAGGTTCCTGATTTCGGCCGCCTTGTGTTCGGGCAGCACTTCGGCCAGCACCCGTTCGATACCTACCTGTCGGGCCACGGCGAGGGCTGTTGATTTATGGTCGCCGGTGATCATGGCGATCTCCAGGCCCTGTCTGCGCAGGCCTGCGACGGCTGATATGGAGCTGGGCTTCAGGGTGTCCGCCACCGCGATGACACCGGCTGGGCTGCCGTCGACGGCCACGAACATTGGAGTCTTGCCCTCACCAGCGAACCGTTCAGCGGCTTCTGCAAGACCTGTGATGGGTATTCCCTTGTCCCTGAGCAGGGCCGCGTTACCGATGAGGATCTGTTGTTGGTCGACGGTGGAACGGATGCCTTTACCGGTGATCGATTCGAAGCCGGTGGCCGACGTGAGTAGTGCCCCGCTGTTGCGGGCGCCTTCGGTGATCGCTGCCGCCAACGGGTGTTCGCTGTCCGCTTCGGCTGAACCAGCAAGGTGGAGCAGCTCGGTTTCGTCGATGCCATCGGCAGGGAAGATGTCGGTGAGGGCGGGTTTGCCCTGGGTGAGGGTGCCGGTCTTGTCCAGCACAACGGTGTGCAGTTTGTGGACCGTTTCCAGGGCTGCGGCGCTTTTGATCAGTACCCCTAGGGATGCGCCTTTACCTGTGGCGACCATGATCGACAGGGGTGTGGCCAGGCCCAGTGCGCAGGGGCAGGCAATGATGAGGACGCTGACGGCCGCGACGATCGCCAGCGGAAGCGAACTGGCGAGAACGAACCACAGCACGAACGTGCTGATGGCGATGAAGACAACCGCCGGGACGAAGTATCCCGATACGGTGTCGGCGAGGCGTTGGATGGGGGCCTTGGTGCTTTGGGCTTCCTGCACGAGTCTGATGATTTGGGCCAGAGCGGTATCGGATCCGACCCGGGTGGCGCGCATCGTGAACACGCCTGTCGTATTGACCGTTGCCCCGATGACTGTATCGCCCTGGCTTTTGGTCACCGGAAGACTTTCGCCCGTGACCATCGATTCATCAATGGATGAGCGCCCTTCGGTGATTTCACCGTCCACGGGCACTTTCTCTCCTGGCCGAACCTTGACGCTGTCCCCGACGCGCACGTCCTCCACCGGTGTTTCCACTTCCTGCCCGTCCCGCAGGACGCGGGCCGTGGCCGGAGTCAGGGCAACCAAGGCGCGGATGGCGTCTCCGGTTCCTGCCCGGGCGCGGGCTTCCACCAGCCTGCCCAGCAGGATGATCGTGATGATGAAACTCACGACTTCGTAGTAGAGGTCCCTGACGCCTTCAGGGAGGATCTGCGGGGCGAAGGTCGCAACCAGGCTGTAAAGGAACGCAGCCGTGGTTCCCAGGGTGATCAGGCTGTTCATTTCAGCGGAACGGTTTCCCAGGGCCCGCCACCCGATCCGGTGGATGGGCCAGCCGACGAACAGCATCACCGGGAGTGTGAGGGCCAGCTGAACAAAAGGGTTCTCCAGGAGGTCGGGCACGTACTGCTCGCCCACCAGCTCGTAAACCATCACCGCGTATAGCACCGGCAGGGTCAACACTGCCCCCAACGTGACCCGCCACCGTAGGTCCTTCAGCTCAGCTTTGCGTGCTTCGGCTTCAGCGTCCTCGGTCGATGCCGAGCCCGGCTCGGGGCGCAGGCGTGCGGGGAATCCTGTGGAGTCGGCGATTGCGCGCTCGAGCGTAGCAACGTCCACCTGGTCGGCGTCATACGTCACTACCGCGCGTTCGGCGCCGAAATTGACCACGGCGGACCCCACTCCTGCGAGAGAGCGGAGTTCGGCCTCGCTGCGTTCGGTATCAATGGGCAGGCTGCTCAACGCTCCGGGCAGCATGAACTCGGCGCGCTGGTAATGATCCTGCAGCTCCAGTGTCGGCCCGACCCCTACAGCCCTGGCCGTCCTGCTGCCACCACGACCACCGCTGTCATTGCCGCCGCCATTACCGGCGTTACTGCTGGTGTCATCACCATTCGGACTGGTTGATGTCGTACCGGTAGATTCGCCCGCGCCGTTCTCAGCGCTTTCGTTGCTGGCGGGTGCTTCGACGAGGAGTGTGCCGTGCAGCATGTTCATCCCGCATGCCCACGGGTATTCTCCCGGTTCCTCAACCATCAGATCGACTGTCGTGGTGCCGAACGCTGCCAGGGAGGCGCTCTTGCGCAAATCGGGGAAAACGACGCGACTGGTGCAGTCACTGTTGTCCTGCCTGTCGAACCGAAGCTGGACCGGGACGCCCGCGGTCACCCGGATCAGATCAGGGGAATAGCCACCGCGGACCGTTATATCGGCAACCTGCACTCCCGCCCGAACCAACGCGACCTCCGCCTTGCGCGGAGCGAAAAAGTACCATGCGAGGAACCCGATCGCCAGAACACCACCGACGATGACAGCGACATCAACTAGATCCATGGAACGCCTCTCCTGTCATCAGCACCCACCCGACCAAAGCTTGGCCATAGTGTCGTCAATCAGATTTCTACTATAGACGATAGTATTACCTCTTGCGGCATGTAATGCTCATGACGAACCGGAGTAATGAAGGGTGGAATCGGTGGTGCATCCACAGACACGCGGCCGGAGTGTGGCCCAAACCCGCCAGCTAGGGGCAGCGCCCTATGGCACCCGAAGGACCGCCCGCGTCGCAGGTGCTATCACCCTCACCGCCGCACTGTTCCTGGCAGGATGCGCGGCCCCTGATTCATTGGCTCAGCAAGCATCATCAGGGGACAACAAGAACTACATCGCAGGAGACGGCTCGGTGTCTGAGTTTGCCGCCGGCGACCGGGGCGACCCCATACCCCTTGAAGCAACCCTCCTGGATGGAAGCACGATCAGCACAGCCGACCTGCAGGGCCAGGTGACCGTGTTGAACTTCTGGTACGCGGCATGTGCACCATGCCGTGTAGAAGCACCGGACCTGGAAGCTCTTCACCAGGAATTTTTGGGTCAGGGCGTGGAATTCTACGGCGTCAACGTCCGCGATGAAGCCCAGACCGCGGCCGCGTTCGAGCGGAACTTTGGCATTTCCTACCCGAGCATGCTCGACACCGACGGCCGCATCCTGCTGGGACTTAGCGAAATGGTTCCCCCGCAGGCCGTCCCCACAACCTTGGTACTGGACAAACAAGGCAGGATTTCGGCGCGGATACTTGGCATCACCGAAAAAAGCACCCTCAAAGCGCTGATCACAACCGCGTCCAGCGAGTCCTAGCCACATCAGCGCAGCAAGCCTGCAACACGGTACAGGTGCGTCGCACGGTACAACCCACTCTCGTCTGTGAACTACCGTCAACGCTCAGCAATATCGGCGTTTAAGGAGTCTCTCTCGCTGTTGAAATGGACAAAGGAGCTTTTCCTGTACCGCAGGCCCCTGCTAGCTGATCGTGTCGAGGTGATGTCCGCCGGTAAGATAACCGCGGCCGCGATGTAATAGCTGACTGCCTTGGACTAATCCATGAAGACGCGGGAGCGGCGAGGCAGGTCGAAAGGCATGCATCAACCTTACCGGCGCCCGGCCTCACTTCCTCGACGTGCAACGTGGCGGCTTCTGTGCCGGCGCGCCGAGCAATGGGGTGGTCGAAGGCAGATTCAGTGCCGTGCGGGAATGTGCGATCGAACCGTCGCACTCCGATGAAGGACCGGGTTCAGAGAGCAACTTACAACGCTCCCTCGACCAGGCCCTCCAACAACGCTTCGATCGTTATGCGGTGACGTTACCTAGGCGTCGAATAAGTGCTCGGACTGCTGGGAACGCGGTGAGAAAACCTAGGACGAGCCCGATCTGCATAAGGAAGAAGAAGCGGATGTCGGTGGGCTCAGGCATAAAGTTCCCGAAGTGCATGGCCAGCATCCATCTACCCATGCCAATGTCAGATGCCGACCACAGCATGAACAGTCCGCCCTGGCTTCACCTGTCTCGGTCATGATTCATCCCAAAACCACCACTTCAGACACAGGTCTTCCCGCACACCTAATCATCGAAGGAGATCCCTCCCACGGGCGGGAAAGAGCGTACAGACTAAACTCCACTCCGAGTTCGCGGTCGCGAAGCTTGAGCGCTGGGCTAGAGCGCGCGACTCGCTACCGATGATCTCTTCGCCCGATCAGCGACAGTCAATCAACTACCGCCTGATCATAGAAGCGGCGCTACGCCCTCAACGTAGCGGCACTTCTTCCGGAGACCGGTCAGACGCGTCCCAACCTCTGGCAGAGCGAGATCATCCGTCCGTCTTAGTGCGCCTCAGGAGCTCTGGCATGGCCGGGCGTTTACAGGAAGGATCAAACTCGCCCGTCAGGGCCTTCTAATGCGCCTACCGTGTAGGAGGTGGGGTAGTTTCACGGAATTAAGGAGTGGACATGGCGAGACCGGGTGCAGCATCCACGGAGAATCAGGGGGACGTTCCCCCATCGATCGTGTTGCCTGGTGTGCTTCTGGGGATCGGTTTGGGCGGGTTCGTGGACGGGATTCTGCTGCATCAGATTTTGCAGTGGCATCACATGCTCTCCAGTTCCGACACAGCCAACATCGATATTGGTTCCTACCCGGTTACTACCGTTCACGGGCTGCAGATGAACACGCTGTGGGATGGGTTCTTCCATGCCGTGACATGGTTGGCGGTGCTCATCGGACTGGGAATCCTTTACTCCAGGGTCATTGAGTCCCGGGGCCGTGTATGGGCCTCCAGGGTTTTGTGGGGGTGGGTCCTGCTCGGTTTCGGGACTTTCAATCTTGTTGAAGGTCTCGTAAATCACCACATTCTGGGTATTCACCACGTGATTAGCGGCCCGTACCAGACCCTGGCGGACATTTTGTTCTTGGTCTTCGGGGTGCTCCTAGTTGTGGGCGGGTGGCTGCTGCAGCGCTCCGGTAAGCCCGTGGATTACGTATCGACGGGTCGTTCTGCCGCCGCCAACAGCTGATGGACTCGAACGACGGAACTCATGGTGCCCACGTTGGGAACGGCGCTGGAGCGTTAGAGGTCGGCGTACCGCTGTTCCTGCTCGCGGTCCTGCTCCTGGGCTACGTGGTGCTCGCCCGCAAGCGGAGCGTGGAGCCGCGGGGCTGGAGCTCATGGCGCACCGCATCGTTCGCCGTCGGGGTGGTGCTGCTCGCACTGGGGTTAGTGCCTCAGTCGGGGCCCTATCCGCAAGGCAGTCTGCCCTCCCACATGTACCAGCATCTACTGATCGGAATGTATGCGCCTATCGGGCTGGTCCTCGGCGCGCCGATCACTTTGCTGCTGCGTTCCCTGCCCCGACGGTATGGGAAAATCCTGGGTCGGACCCTCGCGTCCGGGCCACTGCATTTTCTCGCTCATCCCGTGACCGCACTGGTCCTGAACGTTGGAGGGCTGGTTGTCCTGTACTTTACGCCGCTCTATGAGACCGTCACGCGGACACCGGCGCTGCACTGGGCGGTTCACGCTCATTTCCTTGCTGCCGGGTACCTTTTCACCTGGGTGATCGCCGGCCCCGACCCCGCGCCGCGGCGGCCCTCGGTTCCGGCCCGGCTCGTCGTACTTGGCGTCGCCATCACCGCACATGCCGTTATTTCCCAGCTGCTCTACGCCGGACTCTTCGTCCAGGTCACCGCGCCGGTCATCGAACTGCGCCAGGCCGGAAATCTGATGTACTACGGCGGAGACATCGCCGAACTGATCCTCGCTTTCGCCATGGTTTCGGTGTGGCGGCCAGACCCCCGCCGCCGCCGCACACTGGCAGGGATGAAAGCCTCGCCCGACACTCGGACCTGACACTGCCCTTCCGGTTGAATCGCCTTAGGTTTTCGAGACAGTATGAACGAGCGGCTGTGGGATTGATGCTGCATTTTCTATGAGGGTCTGCAACGTCGCTTTCAGCGAGTCCTAGGATGCGAGTGATAAGACAAATACTCATGTCGAGGACGAACTTTCCCGGGTCGGACCTAGTCTGTCCGGCACTCACGACGCTGTTTTACTTAGGTTAGCCTTATCTAATATGCTAGCTCGGGTGACCACGCAGCTAGATTCCGCGCGGGTGTCCTTTGCCGCTGATCTCGCGAGCTACGGGGACAGGCCCGCCATTTTTACCGATAACCTGACCTTGACATACCGAGAGTTGGCCGATCGTGTTGGTGCCCTTGCCTTCCGTCTCGGCCCAGTACGGCGCCTCGTGGCACTCGCTGCGGTCAATGACCTGGACTCGCTCGTTGCCTACCTGGCAGCCCTGACGTCCGGCCACCCGCTAATCCTCCTTCCGGGAGACAAACCCGCCGCCTTGGAGTCCCTCATTGAGGCCTATGATCCCGACGTCACGCTGCGCTCCGGGGACGGGCAGATCATCTTTGAGGAGTTCAGGCCCGGCACACGGCACGAACTGCACCCCAACCTGGCCCTCCTGCTCAGTACGTCCGGCTCCACGGGTTCACCCAAGCTTGTGCGTCTTTCGCATGCCAACCTGCAAGCCAACGCCGAGTCCATTGCTGCCTACCTGAACATCAGCTCGGACGACCGTGCGGCTACGACGCTTGCCATGTCCTACTGTTACGGACTCTCAGTAATCAATAGTCACCTGCTTCGCGGGGCCGGGCTGGTACTGACCGACCTGTCCGTCGTTGACCCGTGCTTCTGGGAGTTGTTTCGAAACAGTGGAGCGACGGCATTCGCGGCCGTTCCCTACACTTTTGAGCTTTTGGACCGGGTGGGCTTCGCGGACATGGAGTTGTCGAGCTTGCGCTACATCACCCAGGCTGGAGGCCGGCTTGCACCGGAGATGGTGCGACGTTATGCCGAGCTCGGCCGCCGGCAGAAGTGGGAACTGTTCGTGATGTACGGCCAGACAGAGGCCACAGCCCGGATGGCTTACCTGCCACCTGAATTGGCAGCCATCGTCCCGGGCGCCATCGGCGTTCCCGTACCCGGGGGTTCGTTCCGCATCGACCCCGTTCCCGGACTGGAGCATGGCGAACTCGTGTACACCGGCCCGAATGTCATGCTCGGCTACGCCGAAACCCCGGAGGATCTCGCTGCAGGCAGGACGATTAGCGAACTGCGTACGGGCGACCTTGCCCGGAAGCATCCCGCCGGCGTCTACGAAGTGGTGGGGCGACGTAACCGGTTCGTCAAAATTGTGGGACTGCGCGTTGATCTCGGACAGGTGGAACGGGCTCTGGCGGACCTCGGCATGCAGGCTGCCAGCGCAGGGACAGACGACGGCCTGGTCGTTGCCGTCGAAGGTGACCACGACACGCACCTACTGGGCAAGGTCCTGGCACAGGACATCGGGTTGCCACGGGCTGCCATTGAAGTGCACACCGTTGACCACCTCCCCAGGCTGAGTACCGGGAAACTGGACTACCAGGCAGTCCTTGCCCTTTGCCGAGCTGAACCAGCGGAGCCTGAACCCGGAACCGCCGCCGTGACCGGGCCTGATAACGTCAGGACGATCTTCGAGGACATTTTAGAACGCGCCGACATTGCGGAAAGCGACACATTCGTGTCACTGGGTGGGGACTCACTGTCCTACGTGGCCGCGTCCGTCAGGCTCGAGCAGGCTCTGGGGTATCTGCCGCCGGATTGGCATGTAACGTCTGTCCGGGACTTGGAGCCGCGGCCCCGCGAAGTACCGGTATGGAAGCTGCGGCGGTTCTTCGCGCCAATGGAAACGAGCATCGTGTTGAGGGCGGTGTCGATTGTGCTGATTGTCAGTACCCACGTTGGCTTGTTCAGCTGGCAGGGCACAGCCCACGTGCTCATGGCAGTTGCCGGATACAACTTCGCCAGGTTCCAGCTGGCCGGTGAGCGGTCCGCGCGCTTGCGGCGGCAACTGATCGGCCTGGCCAGGGTCGTCGTGCCGAGTGTCGCCTTCATTACGGTGGCCTACCTGATCACGGACAAGTACGGCCTAGCGAACATTGTGCTTCTCAATGCCATCATCGGTCCGGAGGCGGTAACCACCCAGTGGCACTTCTGGTTCATCGAAGTACTTGTTTACCTGCTGATGGGAATGACAGCCTTGCTCGCAATTCCGTGGGCGGACCGAATCGAGCGGCGCTTGCCCCTGCTTTTCCCCTTGGTCCTCACCGGCGCGGGACTGCTCACCCGGTACGAGCTGGTCGACCTCGATATTGCGCATACGGCGCCAGCACTTTGGCTCTTCGCGCTGGGCTGGGCCATTGCGCGGACCCGCAACGTGATCCAACGCTGCATCGTCTCAGCCGTTGCAGCCCTGACCGTTCCGGGATTCTTTGAGAATGCTGACAGGGAGGGAACACTGCTGGTGGGGATCCTGCTGCTCATCTGGGTGCCCAGCATCCCGGTGCCCAGAGGCTTCCGCCGCCTGACGATGTTGCTAGCCAGCGCCTCTCTATACGCGTATCTGGTTCATTGGTTGGTTTACCCGCCCCTGGTCTCAATCAGTCCGGTACTGGCCGTGGCAGCATCACTGACCGCCGGAATAGCGTACTGGGCGTTGTGCATGCGCGTGATGAGCGCAGTCAGCCAGTTACGGACCAGTTCAAAGAGTTCCATTCCAGAACCAATCTCGCAGGTCTAGTCCTCGGAGAAATGCTTCGCCTCGTCAGAGGGCAGTTCTCCGGTTGATGGAATGCCGCGGGGGTAGTTATCCATCGGCAACGTAGGCCATGAATGCTCTCAGACCACTCCCGCAAGGTGATTGCCAGAGCTACCGATGGCGCTACAGTGCGCGGGTGCTGACAGGAAGCCCGAGATTTTTGGCGAATATTTTGTCCAGGTACTTTACAGATTCGACTTGTATGCTTGCATCATCTTCATATGCGATGAGGATTGACCCGGCCTGCCGGGTCCGAGCGTCGACGAACATTCGGAACCTTCACCCCCGATGTCCGTCGGCGCTCCTTCATGTACAGTCCCCTCGTATTCAATTTGTGCTTCAGGGAGCATCACCTTGATTTTGATGTGTCCCAGCGTCACGGTCGTATCGTCCGCCGTGGCAACCAAAACCCCGAGGTCGCTATGCCGACGCAGGAACAAGGGCAACACCTGTCAGCGCCGCGAACTGGGCTTCATTGCTCACCCGTTGCCGCTGTCTCCCAACGGGACGAGCAGTTGGGATGCGACATCGGTACCAACACCAGGCAGGTCCTGCAGCATCGGCGCGTAGGAGTCCAGGATGAGCTGCAATTGAGCGGTGACTTCTTCAATCTCGACGGTCAGGTGCTGATACCGGGTGGACAAAGGTTTACAGCACCCGTGCTGTCACGTAATAGGGGTCGGCGGGGTGCCCTGAAGGTCTGGCACGAACCATCGCCCCGATCATGGGGACCCGCGCGGCCTGGCTGTCGATCATCGGATACCTCTGCATTGTCTTCAACTTCACGATCGTCAACATCTAGTTCTCGGGACTGTACAGCTACTCAGGGGTTTAACCGGACGCCCTGCACGGGGAGCGGGGTGAGATCCTTCCCTGTGTCCTGCCCTGAGCCGCGCCGTACCCCTCCGTCCCACGGCACGCTGCCGCGGAGTGAGAGCAAACCCAGCCCGTCCTCGGCGGCGGTGTGCTTCCATGGGGCGCTATCCGGCGTCGTTGCCCTCGCCATCGTGCCCACTAAAGGCTGATCAGTGCTCGATCGGTCGTGAGGGGACGACGATGACGGGGCTGGACGATCTGGCAGCGGCCGATGCCCGGTGGTCGCGCGATACGCGCACGACGACGCCGACAAGGGCATAGGGAAAGTACTATGGGTCTACTACATGGGGCACTTCCGGTTGGCGTGCTGGTCTACGCGATCATGGTCGTGCTGCTCGGCTGTGGCTGCGCCGAAATGCCCAGGTTGATCACCAGAGCTGGTGCGTTACATGCTGGCTTTTCAGCCGATGATAGGTCTTTCTTCCGGGTAGTGATACAGCGTGCTGCGTTGCCTCAGCGCAAGGGCGGAAGCAAGGGTGATGGTTCCCATACGTCCGGCAAACATCAGGGCCGATAGGACGTACTTGCCTGCGGGCGGAAGCTCGGCGCTGAGGTTGGTGCTCAGCCCGCACGTGGCAAAGGCGGAGATGACTTCAAAGAGCACCCGATTGAGTTCCTCGCCGGAAATCGCGAGGATCAGTCCGGTGGCCACGAGGACCAGCGTTGCACCCATGAAGATCACCGAGATGGCAACGCGCATGGCTTCATGGGGAATGGTTCGCCCCCAGGCGCGGACGTCGGAATCACCGCGTGCTTCGGCAACGATCGCGAGGAACATCACGGCGATCGTGGTTACTTTGATGCCACCCGCTGTTGACGCTGACCCGCCACCGGCGAACATGAGGGCATCGGTGAGCAGCATGGTGGTGGAGTTCATGGCGCCCTGGTCCACGAGGTTGAATCCTCCAGACCTTGTCATGACTGACGCGAAGAGGGCATGAATGATTTTGTCGGATGCGCTGAGGTTGCCGATGGTCCGCGTGTTTGCCCACTCCAGGGCTGCCCATGCGATGGTTCCTACGATCAGCAGGATCAGCGAGACGGCAATCGTGAGTTTGGTGTGGAGGGTCCACTTCTGGTAACGCCATTTGAGCTGGAGAAGCACCATGATGACGGGAAAGCCGAGACTGCCGAGGAACCCGCCCACCATCAGCGGGACCAGAATCCACAGGTCGGTTTCGTAGGGCACAAGCCCGTCCGAGTGGGGAGTGAATCCGGCGTTGTTGAACGCGGAGATGGAATAGAAGGTGCCGTGCCAGATCGCCTGCCACCATGGTTCACCGAGCACCATGAAGCGGGGAATCATCACCAGGGCCAGCACGATCTCGATGGCGATGGACGTGGTGATGACGATCCGCAGCAGGGTACCGACCTCGCCGAGTCGGCTTGCATTGTTCATGGATGCCTGCACGAGCAGCTTGCCCCGGACGCCGAGCCGCTTGCTGACGATCAGTGCTAACAGCGAGGCAAGGGTCAGGGTTCCCAATCCCCCTATGAAGATCCCGAGGAGAATGACCAGCTGACCGAAAAATGACCAGTGCGCGGCGGTCGACACGACGGTGAGCCCGGTGACGCAAACCGCCGAGACGGCGGTGAACAGTGCATCGTGCAGGGGTGTAACAGTGCCGTCTGCCGAGGATGCGGGCAAGCTGAGGAGTGCCGTGAAAACCAGGATAACGGCCAGAAAGATGAAGAGGGCGAGCCGGGCAGGCGAAGAGTTGGCGAAGGAGTCGAGGAAATCGCGGATTCCACCTAGGAAGCGAAAATACTTGCTCTGATCGCCCCGCAGCCACCGCGGCTGTTGACTTACCATTGACGCCCGCCCTGCGCGTTGCTGCCTGCGCCGCGGATGCGGCGGTGAAAAAGGTTTCCCGAGGAGTAAATCACTTCCGCTGTGGCTTCGATTTCAGGAATTCCACGGATCGCGTAGCTCAGTAGAATCTTGGCCGTCAGCTGACCGTTTTGGCGCGGTTGAACCCTCGGGTAGAAAACGGACAGCGCTACGGGACGGCGTCCTCGTTAGCCCAGGCCTCTGCGTAGAACTTTGGGGATAGGGAGTTCAGCAGTGCGGCATAGGTATCAGGTTCCATCGCCTGTGCTGAATCGGGCGGGATCTCCGGGGCGAAGGCGGACACGCCCAGCCCCGCTTCACGATCCTTCAGGGTCAGGCCGGCGGCTTCCAGGATGGTGGAGTACATGTTCAGCTGGTCCACGCCGGGGCGCAGCGTGGTGGTCTTGTCCCCGCCTGGAATCCAGATCCGATTGAAGATGGTCCGGTTGTTGTTGTCGTCCAGCTGCTCGTGGAAGGCGTCGCTAACACTCATGTGCTTGAGGTGGTCGCCCATGATCACCACGGCGGTGTCGTCGAGGTAGCCCTTTTCCTCCATGTACTCCACGAACCCGGTCACTTGGGTCATGGAACAGGAGTACACGGAGGTGAGCGCGTCCTGCGTGTCCACGGGGCAGTAGTCGTAGACGTGCACCGGCTCGTGGGTGTCCAGCGTCAGCATGGAGAGGTTGAACGGCTGGCCGGTCTTTTCCGCCTGGGCGTGCAGCTTATCGATCTCGTTCTTGGCGTTGGCCATGAGACGCTCGTCGCTTAGGCCCCAGTCGCTGCGGAAGTTCTCCTCCGGTTCGCCAGCGGCGCGCCAGTCGGAGAGCCCTTTCACCTCGGAGTAACCGTGACTGCCCAGGAAGGTGTCCTTCGCCGCGAAGGAGGCGTTGGCGCCGCCCATGAAGACGTTGGTGTAGCCGTTCTCGTCCAGGACATCACCCAGGCATGTGGTGCCTCCCAAATAGGTATCGACACGACCGCCGAGCTCGTTGAGGGCGCTTCCGCTGAGGGCGCTGCTGATACCCGCGGCCTGCCCTCCGCCCTTCAAAGGGACGCCGCATTGCGTCCCGACGAGGCCGGCCATGGTCCAACCTCCGCCCTCGTATTGCTGGAGACCGTCGACGCTCTGCCAGCCGTCCGAGGCCTCGGTGGCCTCTTTAAGAGGAGCGAACGCGTCTTTCTCGAACAGCTGATCGTTCGCGAGGGTGGCCTCGCCGGATTCGAGGTAGATCAGCACCAGGTTGCGCTTGTCCTTGTCGCTGGTAACGGTCGGCTCCGCGTAGTAGTCGCCAAGGTCGTATGGAGAGTTCGCCGCGTCGACGTAGTCCTTCAAACCCACCGTGCTGGCAAAGGCCGTGGTGCCGCCGACGACCACCGCGGCCGCCAAAGCGGTGGAAACGATGCGCATGATCCATTGAGCACGAAGCGGACGCGTGACACTGTTGGTGCTGCGGCGCTTGCGGCGCCGGGAGTGCTGCCACAGGGCGATCCCGACGGTGATGAGCAGGGGAGCGACGCCGACGGCCAGAACGGCGATCCAGATGATGGTTCCGCCTCCACCGTCGGTTTCCACGGAGACGAGGTTCAGGAGCATCTGACTCACGGAGATCTTGCCCCAAAAGAAACGGATACCGACGGCGGCGATGAGCAGCACAAGCCCCGCCCAAATCAGGACGTAGACCAAGATGCGTCCCACGACGACGCCGACCCGTCGGGTCACGTTCGAAATCCGGCCGTGCATGGAAACACCTCGCGTTCGACGATGCCCGCGTGTTCGCCGAACACCCTTGACATCCGACCCTTTCTCGGGCCTTTGAAAGCCTAGTACCGTTAAGCGAGCCGTTCAACGTTGTTCACCTGTGAGTCATCGTTCGTCCACCGCAGCACGGACCGCATGGCTGTCACTGCAGCTTGCGCCCCTGGCGAGTTTCGAAGGCCAGTGAAGCCCACTTCTCATGGCTGGGATCCTAGGAGCTCAGTAGCTCGACACGGGCATGCCTCGGATGTCGGTTCGTAAGCAACACAGGCAGAAGTCGGGATTGCTCGAATAGGGCGTCTGTGGCCGGGATGGAAGAATTGGGTCCGCCGCCCACTGATTAGGAGCACACCATGAATCCCCGCACGCTTTTTCGCACCGTCGCTGTGGCAGAAGCGTTGACCTGGGCTTTTTTGCTGTTGGGCATGTTCTTCAAGTACGTCACCCGCACCACGGAGGCCCTCGTACCGCCAGCCGGAGCCGTACATGGGTTCGTCTTCCTGTGCTTCGTGGTCACGACCGCGTTCGTCTGGGTCAATCAGCGCTGGTCGCTCATAACAGGCCTCCTCGGGTTCGCCTCGGCGATCATTCCCTTCGCGACGGTTCCGTATGAACGTTGGGTCGAGCGACGCGGGCAGTTGAGCGCCGCTTGGCGCCTCGCTCCTGGTGCGGAGTCGCCGCGGAACTTGCTCGAGCAACTCCAAGCGTCGGTTCTGCGGAGCCCGCTCGTCGCACTGGTCGTCACCATCGTCGGGATCTCAGGCGTTTTCACTGCCCTGCTACTTGTAGGCCCGCCAGGATCCTCGAGCTGAAAAGCGCGCCATGCGTAATTTGCAGAATTCATATAATCCGGAGCAACTCCTACCCGAAACGCTATCGATGGACTTATAGGGAAGGCAGAATGTCGAAGATGTGCAGCGCAGGCGGGGAACGGCTACACGATCCTGCGCTCCGTCAGCGGAGCACCGCCTGCCGGTGTCACGGCAACTCGCAGTAGCTGTTATTCGTTCAGCTCAGGTGCCATTGTGGGGCTAAATTTGCCTCAAGATAACATTCTTTGACCCTTAGATCTTTATTGGAGATGTACTAGATGTATCGCTTCCTATTCTCCGCTCAATGGATGGGGTGGCTCGCAATGGTCATCGTGCTTGCCGCGGGATGTGTGGGACTTGGACGCTGGCAACTGGAGCGCCGTGAGGCGGTGGTGGAGGACATCCGGCGCATTGAAGCGAATTACGACGCTGCGCCGGAACGCTACGTGCCGGGGGTGAACGACTTTGACAGTTTTGACCCGACCCGAGAGTGGACGCCCATCACCTTCACGGGTACGTACGACGTCGCGAACCAGACGGTCGCCCGAAACCGGCCGCTGAACGGACAACCCGGTTACGAGGTGCTCACTCCCTTGAAGCTCGAGGACGGAACAGCTGTGATTATCGATCGCGGTTGGCTGCCCATTGGCAACGCCAAGCCCGGGCGACCCGACGAGATACCGGCACCACCCGCTGGCCAGGTCGAGGTGACCGCAAGAATGAAGCCGGGTGAGCCAACCGTGAACCGTGGCGCCCCTGAGGGGCAGATTGCGTCGATTAATCTTCCTGCCCTCGCGGAAAGGGTGGACTACCCTTTGCAGGGTGCTGCTTACGGGCTCTTGGCACTCGAACAGCCAGCAGCAGCACAGACACCAGTTGCTGCCCCGAAGCCCTCGGTCGATGAGGGACCGCATCTTTCCTACTCGTTGCAGTGGTTTGCGTTCGGAGTGCTGGTTTTCATCGGCTTGGGGTACGCGGCACGGCAGCAGCGAAGGATCAACGCCGAGCAGGACGGGACTGCTGTAAACCGCCCGGTCCGCCAGCGTCGTCGCCCCTCCTCCGAGGAGGAAGAGGACGCCATCCTCGATTCGCAGGGCATCCGTTAGTAAGTCGCCCCCAACCCGCCACTCCTGCTCTCCTGGTCAACACTGTGGGCCATCCTTTGGATGAAACTGTCCAATAGACAGCGCGTGCCGTCTGGCAACGTTCATCAGTAAGTGGTTCTCCCAAAACCGTCCACGAAAGTGGTGCCGAATGCGTTCAGAGCATCTTCCACCCCATCACCCAGCGTGCTCCGTCGCCGCCGGTTGGCGTCTGATCGTGTCACTCATGAAGTCGGTCACGACCGTTTCCTCTTAGATCAAGCCCTGCCCTCACAGACTGTTTTGCTTCCAGTCACCTTTCCGGGCAGCACCTGCCGCACCCGAGATGAGAAGCTCAAGAGGACCTCGGACCTTCAACCGGTGGAAGAAAATGCCGAGCCCTACCGCAATCACCACTTGTACCCAGAACAGTTGCACTGCATCGGGTGATGGATTCAGTTGGCCGGCCGCGCTCATGACGGCTATATGCAGCGAATACAGCGTCAGCGTCATGGCCCCGGTCGCTGACAACGGCAGGAGTAGGTTCGGGTACTTGCGTGTCACCAGGAAGCAGATAGCAATCGTGGCTGTGGCTGATCCGGCTACATGCAGAAGGTCCAGCGGTGCGCCCGAGTGCGGTGCGCTGACGGCGAGCCACCACCACGACCCGGACTGGTTGATCCCGGTAAGGCCTACGTTGAGCATTGTTTCAAGGGGGTAGGCGTTTCCGTCGGGCGTCCTCAAAAGGGCTTGTAGCCCGCCTCCGCGTCCGAGCAGCTCGGCACTGATCAGCTTTGCCATGATGGCCGTTGTGAGTCCTGCACCAAGCAGTCCTAGCTGGACGCCGAGGCGTCGGAGGTTGAGGCGGCCGATGGCCATACCGATCAGGACGAAACTTAGCCATTGCAGGACGGGGTAGTAACCCGTGAGAAAGACGTCGGCAAAAAGTGTCCGGGGTTCGAAAAAGTGTTCAAAGGTCGGGTTCGCACCCAACGAGGACGGGTCTACATTTTCCCTCACCAGTGGCCGCAGAAGGTACGCGGCAACCGGTGACAGCAGTGTCCAAGCAACAGCCCATGCAGCCAAAGCCTTGAACGGCAGACCTGTGAAGGGCAGGGCGACGAGAAACAGGATGCCGTAGTGGAACAAGATGATCGCAATGTTTGTCTCCACTCCGCCGAGTACCAACCCAGTCAGAGCGATGATGAGCGCGCGGATGACGATGCCCCTACGATCTGCAGCGAGGGCCCCATCTCGGTGCGGCGAGCTTCCACCCGTCAGGAAGGCGAGCCCGATTCCCGCAACAACGGCGAAAAGACCTGATGCCCTGCCGGAAAAAACGAGCGCTATCCACGTTGCATTGCTGGTACCTGGTGAGTAGAGCGGAAAAATGTGGGTGCTCATCATGCCAAAAAGAGCAATTCCGCGAGCTGCATCGATTCCGGTCAATCGCCCTGGGAAAAGCTTCGTATGCACTTCCAGATAGTCTCACAGTGTCCCGCGCCACCATTGACCCGTCGGGAAGCCACTCAGAGCGCTTCATGAACAACGGACATCGCCGGGACGACACCTACGTGGTCATCAAAGCAAACGATAGTCCGGTCCTCAATCAGACCGTTCTGGTGGTCCCGGGTCGAGTCGACATACTCAAACCAAGCTGGTGCTCGGGCGAGTTAGGGTTCGCATGTAGGTCGGAGTCAGCGGTGAGGGCGTCCGAGCGAACAGCGCGGTTGGCAGTTCTGCAGGGCCTCTTTCGCGGCCCTTCTAACGGCGTGTTGCACAACACGCCGGGTTGCGTTACCTGAACGTGACTATTGATACCGCCCTGAGGTATTCTCCTCAAGTGATCCCGGCACCCGTCGAGATCATCCTCCCGCGCAGAATGCCGAGCCCTGCCACTGCTTCCGGGACCCGTTCGTAAAACCCAGTTGGCAGGGACGGGGGAACCACGTTTCCACCGGGTCACAGCACGTGAGTGCGATGATCCTTGGGGTTAAGTCGATCCGACAACCTAGGCACGACCTGAAGTAGCGTCCGCGACTGCAGGAATGCACAGGCTTGAACGACGGCCGGGTGACTCCCATCCGAACCCGACAGCTCACCCCGCAGGCATGGGAGAGGCAATCACCATGTCACGTTCATCCATTCCTGCGCGCCACCGCGCGGTCGTCACCCACTCAATCGCCCTCGAGGGCCTGTCGTATTCCGCGAAGACCGGCGCTGCGGCGCTGGGCAAGCCGGCCATCATTGCAGCTGCTACCGGCGGCCTCGTTTTCGCTGTCGGAGCCCCCGCTGCCCAGGCGGGGACCTACACGCAGGACACCTCCAGCGCTGTTGCTGTACAGGCTCCCGCAGCCACCGTTGCACCTGCACCCGCTCAGGCTCCTGCAGCATCTGCTGCCGGCGTGTACACGGTTGCCTCCGGTGACACGATGGGCGTTATCGCTGCCAAGCACGGCGTGAACCTTGACGCACTGCTGGCAAGCAACGGCCTGTCCTACGCCTCGGTCATCTACCCGGGCCAGCAGATCAAGCTCTCCGGCGGCGCCGCTGCCAGTGTTGCTGTCAGCGCAGCCACGGTTCCGGCTGCCGCACCTGCCAACCAGGTCTTCTACAGTGCACCGGCCGCAGCACCTGCTCCTGCAGCAGCGCCTGCAGGAATTTCCCTGACCTCGGCCTCAATCGCTCCGATCACGCCCGCTCCGTCGCAGCCCACCGTCGCCGCCAGTGGTGTCGGGGCAGCCCTGGTCGCCTCGGCCTATGCCCAGATCGGTTCAACCCAGGACTGCACCGTCCTCGTCGAGCGGGCCCTGCGCTCGATCGGCAAGAACGTCGGAGACCTCGGCCCGATGCAGTTCTTCCAGTTCGGAACTGTCGTCGCCACCCCAGCACCCGGTGACCTCGTGATCCGGCCGGGCCACGTCGCCATCTACGTCGGCGGCGGCAAGGTCATCAGCAGCGGAATGAACGGCATCAACGCCACCATGGAGCACCCCCTGTCTGACCTCGCCGGATCCTCTTTCGTGCGGGTTAGCGGCTAACCCCACCCCTTCAGTCAGGTGGTCGATCTAAGCTGAGGTAGCGGCAAGTGCCCTGGACGGGGGTGCTTGCCGCTATTTCAATGCGCGCTCGGCTCTTTATTGCGCTCCCGTCGCTACCTGCTTGGATGACGGTCAGGGTGAAGGTCCGGCACGAACTGCTGGTACCGCTCGTTATGCTTCTGCTTCCGTTTCTGGGCAGGATGGCATTGAGTGCCGTATGTGGCGCTCCGGGCTCGATACGCTAAATCACAGGCGAGACCGTGACGTTGGGATGGTTGGACATCAGTGAATAATCCGTGGGTTAGCGGGCCGGTCTGGATACCCGAAGCCCCACCGACATGGGCGACCTACCTGGCGCCGACACTGCAACCCATCCCGCTGATCCCTGCCATCGCCCTGGTGCTTGGCCTGTTGTACCTAGCCGGCGCCATCCGCCTGTGGTCCACTGGTCGGTCCTGGCCGGTATGGCGGACGGCAATCTTCCTATCGGGCTGCATTATCATCATGATCACCATGGGCGCAGGAGTCGAGGGCTACGGGCTCCGCATCTTCTCCGTCTTCATGTTCCAGCAGCTGACTCTCATGATGGCCGTTCCCCCTCTTCTGGTACTAGGGAGGCCCGGCACCCTATTGCTACGGGCAACCCCGCACCGTGGACTCGGGCGCCCGATCCTCCGGCTCGCCCACGCAGGACTGCGCTCGAGGTCCGCCCGGATTGTTCTCCATCCGGCGTTCATGATCCCGGTCTTCCTCGTCAGCTTCTATGGTGTCTACCTCAGCGGTATCGCCGACGCGATGCTGCCGTCCTGGTACGGGCACATCACCCTGGAACTGCTGTTCCTGATTTCCGGTGTGCTCTTCACCGTCCCCGTGCTATCGACGGACCCACTGCCGGTGAAGCAGTCCCACTTCGGCCGGTTCCTCGACATCTTCGCCGAAATGCCGCTGCATGCGTTCTTCGGCGTCGTCCTGATGATGGCTACCACACCTGTCGTCGACTTCTTCGGCACTCTGCCCGCGGGATGGGACGTTGATCCGATGACCGATCAGGGTATCGCCGGCGGGTTGGCCTGGTCCTATGGGGAGCTGCCGTCGGTGCTGATGCTGCTGATCATCATGGTGCGCTGGCAACGCGATGACACCGTGACATCGCGGGCCATCGACCGGAAGCACAACCTGGAGGGAACACCGGAACTCGACGCCTACAACGACTACCTCGAGCAGCTCAGGCAACGCGCTGCACGCCACGACCGCCAGCGATAGGCGTGTTGTCCCGTGTGAGCGCTGCGCCCATACGTCATTGGTCGTGAGGTGAGCTGTGAGCTCCGCTTACCCGTCCGTCTGGGGCGGCATCGAGAGAAGCCTTGTTCCTAGCTTGCAACGAATCGAACAGCTTCGCGGAAGTCTTCGAGAGACGTCAAAGCATTATGGTTCTGGTCATCCAGGAGGATCAGTGCCGGCGCCCGGCTCACGCCGACGGGCGTGGCTTCGGCCCGGTCGGCTTCAATGCGTGATTGCACCTCAGTACTGGTCATGTCGGCTTCGAACCGGCCTGTATTGAGTCCGAGTTCACGGGCAACAGCCACATAGGCGTCGATGGTGAGGCGGGTGTGCATGCGCGGCAATTCCTGGGCGTCCGCATCAAGGGTGAGTGCTTCCAGGAAGGGAAAAAAGCAACCTTGACGGTCAGCTGCCTCAAGAGCTGCCGCGCCGAGGAGCGCCTGATCATTGCTGGGCAGGTGACGGGCGACGAAGGTGATCCTCCGCGAGTAATCCGTGCGGAGGTTGGACAGGAACTCCTGAACAGAAATGCTGCCCGGCGCATAAAGGTCGATGAATTGCACCAGGACAGCCCGCTCGTGAGATGCACGCGCAATCAGACGGTCACTGGCCATGATCGCGTCCCGCAGGGCAGCCTGCTGTGCTGCACGGTCGGCCATGGCCGTATCGGACTCTGCCTGAAAACCCGATGAGGAGCTCAAGGATGGAAGCGAAGGCTCGGGATCTCGGCCGGTCTCATCGCGGTCGTTCGACAGGTACCCCTTGAATCCGATGAAGAAGGCAATCGAACCCAGCACCAGGATGATGGACAGAGGAATCATTGCCGCAAACCAGGGATTCATAAAAAGGTGCCGATCCTGTCACACCCGACACCGTCGAACAGATCTTCCTATTCGCGGAGCCGGACGGGTCATGTATCGGAACGTCCCGTTCCGAGATGCCGCCACCGTGGCACATCAAATACATCGTACCGTGAACCATTTATGGGGCATGGTTTTCCGACAAGACCTCAACACTTCTAGGATGCTTGGAACGATATGGGACAGTGTCATAGTCGGTGCTGCTCGAACCTCAGGTGCATGGTACTTGCCGGGCACCATTCATAGGACCGCTTTTTTGCCGCAGCCGGCCCGTTGGAGTTACCTCGCTCCGGCCGCGGTTCCACCCTGAGGGGAACGGCATGACTTCAACACTTTCCCGCCCCACTCCTGCTACCGAGCACGCATCTTCGTCGCGACGGCCAGCACCCTCTGCTGATCCCTGGCACTGGGCTGTCACGGGCGCGTCCCTCCTGGCTGTGCTCGCCGCCGCGACGAGCCTCAACGGCGTCGTGGAGCCCTGGACGTGGCTCGGCCCCGTGGTCCGCACACTCGTCCCGGTGCTGCTGGCGATGGCGCTGACGCGGGCCCTGCGCCTCAATGGAGTGCTGGGCGCCCTCGTGGGGGTGCTCGCGCTTGTCGGAGCCCTCACCGCCCAGTTCTTCCCCCGGCAGAGCATCCTCGGCGTCATGCCGGGGCCAGGCACCTCGCTCGAGCTCCGGCGTCTCCTTGCTGAGGCGGAGGAGACGGTCGTCTCTCAGGTGGCTCCCGTGCTGCCCGGCCCGGGGATCTTCCTCATCACGTGCGCAGCCCTGGGGCTCATCACCATCATCGTGGACCTCTTCGCGGCGACGATGCGCATGCCCGCAGCCAGCGGCCTCGGGCTCCTCACCGTCTTGGTCGCGCCGGCCATCGTGAAGCCGAACGGCGTCGGGATGTTCGCCTTCGTCGCCACCTCCCTCGCCTACCTGCTGCTCCTCGCGACCGCGCAGTGGCGCGAGAACCGGCTCGCATCATGCGGCGCGCGGGCCTCCTCTGGCTTCGCGGGGCGTAGCGCCGTCATCGGTTCGGCGGCCCTCGCCGTGGCCGTGATCCTGCCGCTGTTCGTACCCGGCTTCAACTCCGGCGCCTTCCCGCAGGGCGCGCGGCTCAACGTATGGGGCAACGCCACCGGCCTCAATCCGGCAGTGACGCTCGGCAACGACCTGCGCAATCCCACAGGCTTCGGGCGGATCGCTTACTCCACAAACTCGGATATTCCCCTATACCTCCGAGCGGTGACCCTCGAGGACTTCAGCGGCCGACGATGGGAACCTGACCAGAGACTCGACGACCGCGAGCAGGGCGTCGCCGAGATCGGTGCCGAGGACGGCGCCCCGCAGCCCCCGCCGGCTGGCAGCACCGTGTTCACGCGCGTCACCACACAGAGTTACTCCAGCCCGTGGCTGCTGGCCCCCTACGCACCCGTGAGCATCACGAACCTCTCCGGCACCTGGGCCTGGGACCCCGCGAACCTGTCGATCCTCGCGACCGACGGCGGGTCCACCGCACGCCAGGAGTACCTCGTGCAAAGCACTTCCGCCGAGCTCACGCGCGAAGGCCTTAGCGCCATCGGCCCGTCCGACTACGACGATGTACCCGAGGTCTTCATGCAGCTGCCGGATGACACGCCCGAAATCGTCCGCACCAGGACCGAGGAGGTCACCGGCGAGTTCATGAACCCCTACGACAAGGCCCTCGCTATTCAGAGCTACCTGCGCGGACCCGAGTTCACCTACTCGGAGGAAGCACCGGTGGACGGCGGGTACGACGGCAGTGGTATGGACGTCATGGCACGCTTCCTCGAGTCGAAGTCCGGGTATTGCGTCCACTACGCTGGCACCATGGCCGTTATGGCCCGGGCGGCGGGCATCCCCACCCGGATGGCTATCGGCTACACGCCAGGCAGCCCCACGGGCAACACCAGCGAGGGTCCCGGCGGGACGGAGTTGCGCGAGTTCGTGGTCGACTCCCGCAACGCGCACTCCTGGCCCGAGCTGTACTTCGAGGGCGTGGGCTGGGTCCAGTTCGAACCGACCCCGTCTCGGGGCGTCGTACCCACCTATGCGCAGCAGTCCTTCTCGCCGGTTGGCCCACGGGCCGATGACGGCGACGCCCCCAACCCCGGCGCTATACCCGGCGCGAATGGACAGACCAACACCGCGACTCAGCCGCCTGACGCCGGGGGCAGCACGCAGTCAGCGGGCCCCCAAGATTATGCGAGGTCCGGTATGGGGCTTTTGGCCGTCGTCGGCATTGCATTGCTTGCTCTTCTTCCGTTGCTCCTGCGAGTGGCGCGGACCAAAGCACGACGACGGTCTGTCGTCGTGGACGTTGACGGCAGCAGCAATGGAGCAGCGACGGCGGCTTGGGCTGAAACGACGGAGATCGCCGGCGACCTTGGCTATCCATTCAACCCCACGGACACCCCCCGCACATTCGCCGAACGCCTCGCCACGAATGCTTCATTGAGGGGTGAACCTGCAACGTCGCTTTCGCGGCTCAAAACCGCCTATGAGCACGAGGAATACTCCAATCACGGTCTGGGAAGCAGGACAGGAGAAAGCACCGGAGCCCAGCCACCGGCTGTACTCGTGCGCCCAGCGGCAGCCCCCCGTTGGGCGGACGTCGATGCAGTGACGCGGGCGCTCCGTCACGGCAGCTCTTGGTCGACCCGCCTTAAGGCCCGCCTCTTTCCCCAGTCGCTGCTCAACCGCTTCCGGGACAGCTCCCGCCGATAGCCGTATAGCCCTCTCACTATGGGATTGCAATGGGATTGCGTCACCGCCACCGGTGTCGCAAGGGTTGGTGCCTTCCACCCGCTACAGATCTGTATGGCTCTCGTGCATCACAAGCGACACTGACCAGGGACAAGCCGCACTTTGAACGACTGAATTACTTCGGCTCTACAGGTAGTAGTTGATTGATGTACTTTTATCAACTCGGAGGGGCTCCTTGTCTCGTCCACGGCAGCGGGTCCGTCCCGGATCTACTTGCCGGTCTGAATGCTCATCATCTAGGTTGGCTCCGTCGGCAACTTTTACCGCTGTCCAGCCGCAGCTAGGACGGTGCCGCTGCCGGCCGGACTGACCATTAGTGGCTACTTTCCGTCACCTCGACCTTCACCACTGTCGACGCCTATTTCACCAAGGCAGTTTCTGCTTTAGGCTCCCACCAATGAACTGCAGCACGGCGTGGGCTGTATTGACCGATCAGCCCTCCAATGATTCAGAGTCCTCTACGATCCAGCATGCATTAACTCCACCGCTCACGGCTGGTGAGTCCACGCGCAATTGCACGCGATGGGAAGTGGAACGTCCTCGGTCAGCTCCCTCATCCACCCCATTCGCGCCTATATCAACAATCTTCCAGCCAACTACCGCGTAGTTCTCACTCAATGCCTGCACTGCACACTGTGCGGTGGCCCCGGGGTCTTTAATCACTTCAAAATCGACGGACGTGAACCCATCCTGCTCCACGTTGAAGCCCACGTCCTTGCTGCTCACCGGTTCCGTGCTCGTCAAAGACAGGAAACCGGCAATAATGACGGCGAGCACTAAGGCAAGGATTAAGAGCACAGGCCTTGATCGTGGCGTCAGGCGGGTACTAGGTCGTCCGTATCGTTCCGCAGAGGACCCACGTTGAGGAGCAGATGATGTGCTCATTCCCGGACCACTCAACGGTTCAGATCCGCACCCGACATGTACTGGGCATTTACGGCGATGTCATCGATCACGACACCGGCAGATGTAGAAGCTCCACCATCGACGCCGATTGACGACGCAACCGCTGTACAAGCCAGGGCTTCGATGTCATGCAGCAGGGGGATGGCGACGCTGCTCAAGGTCGACTCCCGCGCCGCCTGAGGACGACTGGATGAACGTGGATGCCATGTATCGGGCAAGAAATTGGCATACTTGAAGCATAGGGCAAAGGACTTTCCGCTTAGGTGGCAGGTGTTTTGTCATCAAAATTGGTAGTGCTCGTGTTCAGCGTCGCTGAACTTCTGACACTCACCTGACCCCTAACTACGTGATTCCCTGACTTCCAACGCCGCCGTGGTCCTATACTGGCGCATGGTACCTGCCAGCTCGGCGTGGATGATTCGTCGGTCTGCGGCGGCAAGGGAGTCGTCCTGCTCGAGGACGAGGCGTTCTGCTTCGGCGTCACATAGACCCTGGATCAGGGCTCCTAGACAGGCGGGTCGGGCAGGCTTATCGGGGTTGACCGTTGACGACGTAGACGATGGTTTTCACACCCGTCAGGGCCGCACCTTTGAGGAACGCGCGTTTCGTTGCATCTCTCTCGCTGTTGAAGTGGATGGAGGAGCTTCCCTTGTACCGCAGGCCCCTGATAGCTGATCGTGTTGCGGTGACATCCGCCGGCGAGATGGCTGCGGCGGCGATGTAGTAGCTGCCTGTCTTGGACTCATCCACGAAGACGTGAGAGTGACGCGGAAGGGCGAAGGCTTGCATCGACCCTACCGGCGCCCGACCTCGCTTTTCGCCGTGCAAAGTGGCGACCAGGGTGCTGGCGCGCCGATCAATCGGGCGGTCAAACGTAGGTTCAGTGCCGTGCGGAAATGTGCGATTGAATTGTTGCACTACGGTGAAGAGCCGGATTCAGAGAGCAGCTCGCAACGCATCGCATACGAGCCACAGACCAGTTACCTACTGCCGTAAGAAAAAATGGTTGTCTCAGCCGGTTACTTTCCTGGCAAAACCATCACTCATCCTGCTAAGTAGTGATGCGTTGCCCGGCCGAAGCCACCTCATGTTTTCCGAGACGAATGAGGATGGACCGCCGGTCCATTTCGATATCCCGTAAGTCGACCGACTAGATACGCCCCGTCCTACCGAGGGCCAGGGCAGTTCAGCTAGCTGAGACAGATGGGCCTCAGGAGGCTCGTCCCGCTGGCGTGATGCCGCCGGAGCAGGTGGCGCCGGGTTCGCGGGTTTGCTCGCCTTGGATGTATTTGTCGAGGAAGGTGCCGAGCCGTGGATCGTCGGCGGAGTCGACCTTGAGCTGCAGGCCCCACGCGCTGGCGGCGATGGGGGTGTCGAGGCCGGGGTAGGGGCTGAGCAACACGTGGGAGCGTGTTCCGACGAGGCTGGTGAGCTTGTCGATGTCTGCCTGGCTGACGTCTGGGTTGTACATAAGCCATACGGCGCCGTGCTCCATGGAGTGGACTGAGTTCTCGTTGGGGACTGGCTCGGTGTAGACGCCACAGTTGGTCCAGGCCGGGCTGTGGTCACCGCCCACGGGGGGCGACTGCTCGTACTCGACGGCTCTCTCGACGTGATTGAACGTCACGTCGGGGTATTCCGCGATGCCTTCGATGGGCTGCGCGGCCGCGGTCTCACGGTCACGGTTCACCTGGACCTGGTTCACGATCACGAGGGACACCGCGATGATGACAGCGAGGATCACGGCACCGATCCCACCGAAGACCAGGGCGTTGCGCTTGCGTTCACTGGCACGCTGCTGAGCCTGAATGGCAGCCAGGCGCTCCTGACGGTTCTGATTCTCCTGAGACCGTTTCCTGTTCAATGAAATGCCTTTCGGTGTGTGAAACGCCGCCGGGTAGTGGCCGCAGCTCCAAACGTATGCCCTGCGGTCCTGTCGACCTTGAGCCAATGTACCTGTGGGCGAGGCTGCACCAGCTTGGATTACCTCCCCATTGCACCGAACCGGGTGTCAGAGCTGAGGTTAGCTCTGTTCGTGATGACCGCGGTGATGACCGCGGTGATGAACTTGACGGCCTCCCCGGCGGATCAATTCCAAGCTCCGTTGCGGCCGCGATGACGGCACAACGAGTGCCTTCCTAGACCAACGCGCGGCAGGCGAAGAGTGGGAGTGGGGGAGGACTTACTTTTCGGTTCGTGTCTGCGAGGAGAGCATGGTGCCAAGGACAAAGAGGGATACTCCGGTGGTGACGAACACGTCTGCGAGGTTGAAGGTGGGGAACCAGCCGCTGTGTAGGTAGTCGACAACTCCTTGCCCGTCGAGCCTGTCGATGAAGTTCCCGATCGCGCCTCCGAGCAGCAGGGCCGCTCCTGTCCTGGAGAGGGCGGTCAGGGATGGCGCGGAGGAAATGGTGTACCAGGTCAGGGCGGCGATGATCAGGCCGGTGGCGGCGATGACGACCCAGGGTGCCAGATCCGCGCCGAGGCTGAATGCGACACCACGGTTGTAGAGGAGCTTGATGTTGAGTGGTCCGAGGTCGGTCGTCGCGCCGGTGGAGAGCAGGGTTTCGGCTACAGCTTTGACCGCCAGATCGGTTGCGGCCAGGACCGCCGCTATCAGAAGCAACACCGTCCTGGAGCGTCGGGCCCGCCGGGCGTCCGCGGCCGGCGCAGCAGTTCCGGCGCTCATGCTGCCGGTTCCAGCATCGGGGCGGGCTGAGCGGCGTTGGGCGTGGTTCTACGGCTGATCCGGCCTGCCCTGACACCGTTGGCGATGACGACGACTTCGGCCAGTTCGTGGATGAGGACGACGGCGGCCAAGCCGAGCAGGCCGAACAGCGCGAGCGGAATCAGCACCGCGATCAGCGCCAGGGACAACCCCACGTTCTGGAGCATGATGCATCGGGTCCTGCGGGCGTGGTCGAGGATCTGGGGAAGATTGTTTAGGTCCTCGCCCATCAGGGCGATGTCCGCGGTTTCGATCGCGACGTCGCTTCCCATGGCGCCCATGGCGATGCCGCTGTCGGCGGTCGCCAGGGCGGGGGCGTCGTTCACGCCGTCACCGACCATGGCGGTAGGGGCACGGCCTTGGAGGGTGCGGATGATGTTGGCCTTGTCTTCGGGCCGGAGATCGGCATGGACCTCCGTGATTCCGGCGGCCTTACCCAGTGCCGTGGCGGTGATCAGGTTGTCACCGGTGAGCATGGCGGTGGTGTAACCGGAGGCGCTCAGCTGTGCGATGACTTCTGGGGCTTCGGGACGCAGCTCATCACGGACCGCGACAGCCCCGATGACCTCGCCTGCTTCTTCGATCAGGACGGCGGTCGCGCCGGCGTGCTGCATCCTTGCGACCTCGGTGGCCAACGGGCCGGCGTCGATCCAGCCCGGCCGGCCGAGGCGGACGGTCCTGCCCTCGAGCAGACCTTCCAGGCCGGCGCCGGGGACGGCGTTCACGTCGGTGATGGCCGCCCGGTCCGTGGTGGCGGCGAGGATGGCGCGGGCGAGCGGGTGCTCGCTGCGGGCCTCCAGACCCGCCGCGAGGGCCAGGACGTGTTCCTTGGTGGCCCTCCGGGTCGCAACGACATCGATCACGGCGGGCTTGTTGCGGGTGAGGGTTCCGGTCTTGTCCAACGCGATGGTGCGGATCTTGCCGAGGGTTTCCAGGGCGCCTCCGCCTTTGATGAGCACACCGATGCGGCTGGCCGCACCGACAGAAGCGACGACCGTGACGGGCACGGAGATGGCCAGGGCACACGGTGAGGCGGCGACCAGGACCACGAGGGCGCGTTCGAACCACAGCAATGGTTCGCCGACGATGAAACCGAAGACGATGATCAGTGCGGCGGTGATCAGGATGCCGGGGACGAGCTTTTTGGCGATGGAGTCGGCCAGGCGCTGGCCCGGGCCTTTGCGGGACTGCTCGGCCTCCACGATATGGACGATCCTAGCCAGCGAGTTGTTCTCCGCGGTGCTGGTTACTTCGACCTCCAGCGGGCCGGTGCCGTTGATCGATCCGGCGTAGACCTCGCTGCCCGGTCCGGCTTCGACGGGCACGGACTCACCGGTCAGCGCGGAGGTGTCCAAGGACGTACGACCGGTGACGACACGCCCGTCGGTGGCAAGGCGCTCCCCGGGCCGGACCACCATGCGGTCGCCGGGGACAAGCTCCGCGGGGTCGACAGTAATCTCGGCGCCGCCGCGCAGGACGGTCGCCTCCGCCGGGACAAGATCCAGCAAGGCGCGCAAACCACGGCGGGTTTTCGCCAGCGAGTACTCCTCGAGCCCCTCAGAGATCGCGTAGAGGAAGGCCAGCATGGCGGCCTCCTCGAACTGCCCAAGAGCGACAGCGCCGACGGCAGCGATTGTCATCAGGGTCCCGACTCCGATCTTGCCCTTGAACAGGCGCCGCAGGGTGGAGGGAACGAACGTCCAGGCCGCAATCAGCAATGCGGCGACCTCCAAGGGGAGCGTCAACCACTGGGGCCCGCCGGTCAGCGACACGATCCACGCCACCAGGAGCAGGACACCGGCGACGGCAGCCACCCGGACCTCACGGACATGCCAGAAACCCACGGCCTCCTCTGCATCCTCGGACTCGCCGGTTTCTGTCTCTTTGTCGCTACAGCCGCAAGCGTCGCTCATTGTGCATTCTCCATCGTGAGGCCGGCATCAGTGCTGCCGGTGCCGTAGTTCGGGCACAGGCTGACCGCGTTGCCGGTAGCGGCAAGCAGAACCTCTGCATGGGCGAGCAGGTCCATCAGTTCCGGGCGGGACAGGGAGTAGTACACGCTGCGGCGCTCCATCCGGCCTTCCACCAGGCCGCAATCGCGCAGACATGCCACATGGGCAGACACGGTTGACTGGGCCAGGCCTAATTCCCTGGTGAGGTCACCGACCCGAACCTCACCGCCAGCCATACGCTTCACGATGCTCAAGCGGGTTGGATCACTCAGCGAATGAAACAGCGCCACTGCAGGATTGAACTGGCTGCACGAAGCAGCGGAAACCGAAGGTATAATCGCCATGAGACGATGATAGCGCGATAATGTGATGTCATCGTCTGATGCTGTACCGTCGAACCAAAGCGACTTGGCACCTAAGGCATGATGGGCCGACCGCAGGGGCCGACGGCTTGCTGCTGATGGAGTAGAGCTTCACATGCTGACCAGGGAAAGTATTGGCAGGCATGGACGACTTCTTCGCCAAAATGGTGCAGTTTGGGCCCCGCAACACGAAGGAGGGTGCCGGAAGCCGTGTCGGCAGCTGGCTCCAGGCAGTCGCACGACAACGCAAAGGACACCTGATGCCACAACCAGTCAACGCCGAGCTCGGGCAGGTCAGCGAGCTCTTCATGCTGCTGGCTTCCATCGCCTACGTGGTGGCCCTCATCTTCTTCGTGCTGGACCTCGTGAAATCGAGCTCGACCATCGGTGCCCTCGAGTCACGGCTCGCCGATGAAAAGGCCGTTTCCGCGCGCGCCCTTGCGGGTATCGGGGCAGGGGCGGCGGGTTTGACGACGTTGGGCACTACTACGTCGTCGGCGCCCGTCACGGCCGACGATTCTATGGACTACGGCTCCGGCCCACGGCGTGGGCTGGCCCGTGTCGCAGTCTCATTGACCGTCCTGGCCGCGCTGATCCACGGTGCAGCCGTCGCCACCCGCGCCATTGCCGCAAACCGAGTGCCGTGGGGCAACATGTACGAGTTCTGCACCACGGGTGCCTTTCTCGTCTCCCTCATCTTCCTC
The DNA here is from genome assembly GCF_056680255.1 of Arthrobacter sp. BC5. NCBI lineage: Bacteria > Bacillati > Actinomycetota > Actinomycetes > Micrococcales > Micrococcaceae > Arthrobacter > Arthrobacter sp. BC5. Next base: position 227,089 of record NZ_JBWXPX010000002.1, on the reverse strand, counting down.
ATCACCCTCACGCGCAAGGACCTGCGCTTCGTCGGCTCTTTCGTGGTGGGACTCGTCGTCATCATGCTGTGCGCCGCCACAGTCGGTTTCCCCACGCCCGTCGCCCGGCTGATTCCGGCCCTGCAGAGCTACTGGCTGATCGTGCACGTGTCCATCGCCGTAGCGTCCTCGGCGCTCTTCACCATCACCTTTGCCATGTCCATCCTGCAGCTCCTGCAGACCTCGCGGGAGGCCAAGCTCCTCGCCGGCGAGGCCGACACCGCGAAATTCCTCCGCCTGGTCCCCTCCGCCCTCAGCCTCGAGAACCTCTCCTACCGCCTCAACGCCCTCGCCTTCGTCGGTTGGACCTTCACCCTGATGGCCGGTGCTATCTGGGCCGAACTGGCATGGGGACGCTACTGGGGTTGGGATGTCAAGGAAGTCTGGACCTTCGTGATCTGGACCGTTTACGCCGGCTACCTGCATGCCCGCGCGACGCGAGGCTGGACGGGGACGCGCGCCGCCTGGCTGTCGATCGTCGGGTACCTCTGCATCGTGTTCAACTTCACCATCGTGAACATTTACTTCTCGGGACTGCACAGTTACGCAGGGGTCTAGCCGGACGCCTTGCAGGGGAGCCGTTACCGGCCCTTTATCCGGCAGCGAGAGCCCGCGACAGCCATTGCAAGGCTCTCTGTCCCACGTAGTATGCTCCTGTGCGGCTCAAATCGGCGTCGGCGCCGTCGTCGTTGCCTCTTTGCACCCAACCCCTTTTTAGGCACGGCTAAAAATGTTAGGGTCGGGTCATGTTCCGTCAGAGTCCCGCACCGATTCCTCCCAAGTCCTTCAAGGCTGGTCCTTTGCCCGAGGTGCCCCTTAGCGGAGGCAGGACGATATGGCTGCTGGGACCCGCCCTCGTAGCGGGTGTCGCCTACCTCGATCCAGGAAACGTTGCGAGCAACATGACTGCCGGGGCGATCTACGGTTTTCTGCTGGTCTGGGTGGTCGTCCTCGGAAACGTCATGGCCTGGCTGGTGCAGTATCTTTCCGCGAAGCTCGGCATCGTCACCGGCAAGAGCCTCCCGGAAATACTGGGGGAGCGGATCAGCTCACGCTGGGCGCGACGCGGGTTCTGGTTGCAGGCCGAGCTGGTCGCTATGGCGACCGACATCGCCGAGATCCTCGGCGGGGCCATCGCCCTGAACATCCTGTTCGACCTTCCCCTGGTGGTTGGCGGGCTGATCACCGGGGCAGTGTCCCTGGCCGTCCTGCAGCTTCACGGCCACGGCCGTGAACGGATCTTTGAACGGCTCATCATCTCGATGATGTTCATTGTCGTGATCGGTTTCTCGGCGGGAGTGTTCCTCAGCCCGCCGGAACCGACCGATGTCGCAGCAGGCCTGCTGCCGGCCTTTGGCGGCAGCCAGTCCGTCCTCCTGGCCGCGTCGATCCTCGGTGCGACCATCATGCCGCATGCGATCTACGCGCATTCAGCGTTGGCACGCGACCGTTTTCCACGGCGCCCTCAGGCAGCGGTGCCACGGTTGCTGAGTGCCACCCGCTGGGACGTCACCATCGCCTTGACCATTGCGGGTGCGGTCAACCTCGCCATCTTGCTCCTGGCTGCCACGTCCCTGCAGGGCCGCGACGACACGGGCACGCTGGAGGGCGCTCACGGGGCGATAGCCGAGGTCCTCGGCCCTGTCATCGCGACGCTTTTTGCGATCGGGTTGCTCGCGTCGGGTTTGGCATCGAGCTCCGTCGGCGCGTATGCGGGAGCCGAGATCATGCACGGCCTGCTGCGGGTGAGAATTCCTCTGGCCACCCGACGCATCATTACCCTCATTCCGGCACTGTTGATTCTTGCCTTCGGAGTCGATCCCACGCAGGCCCTGATCCTCAGTCAGGTAGTGCTCTCCTTCGGCATTTCCTTCGCTTTGATTCCCCTGGTCTACCTCGGTACGCGCTCCGACGTGATGGGAGATCACCAGAACAGGTGGTGGACGACCCTGGTCGGCGCTGTTGTGGCAGCCCTACTGGTGACACTGAATCTGACCCTGCTTTACCTGGTCTTCACCGGCAGCGGATAATCCCGCCGCGAGATCGGCACCGGATGATGAGCACGGCCGGCTTAACGGTGGTCCGGACGCCTTGCGGCTCCGGACCACCGTTAAGCCGCCGGATGCACCCCTGTAGCCTGTTGCGTGCGGTGGCAGGCTCTCATCCGCAGCCCAAGGATCAGCCAACCACTGTCCATTGGCAGTTCGCCCGAGTCCCCGACAGCTCACGACATGGAACCTGTTTGATGATGACGACACGGCGGCAAGGAACCCTGCCTAACGCGGCGGTTGAGGACTACCTCAAGACCATTTATCAGCACACGGAGTGGCAGGACGAGCCCATCACTCCTTCGGTGTTGGCATTGAAGCTGGCGGTCGCTCCGGCGTCGGTGACGGGCATGGTGAAGAAGCTTGCTGCTCTTGGGTTCGTTGATCATGTTCCGTATGGGCCTTTGAACCTCACTGAGGAAGGGGCCGCCCGCGCGATTGCTGTCGTGCGGCGGCATCGGCTTATCGAGACCTGGCTTGTCCGGGATCTCGGTTATGCCTGGGACGAGGTTCATGATGAAGCCGAGCTCCTTGAGCATTCCGTCTCGGACCGCCTTCTGGAGGCGATCGATGAACGTCTGGGTCACCCCACTCATGATCCTCACGGGGATCCCATCCCTGACGCCTCCGGCGCGGTACCGGTGTCCGCGTTCGTTCTCCTCGAAGACCTCGGACCCGCCCGGCAGGGCACCGTGCTGCGTGTTGACGACAGGAAACCGGAATTGCTGCGGCTTCTGGCCGTGAACGACATCCGCCCTGGCAGCACCATCACCGTGCATGAGCGGAGCGAATATGACCTGACCATTTCAGCCGAATCGTCCGGCACGGGTCCTGCGGTGCGTCTGAGCATCCCGGACGCGCAGCGAATCTGGGTTCAAAAACCCTCGGATGCGACCCTCCGTTAAGTGCGGCCTTCGTTAGAGGAGCCCGCGTCCTGCAGTGTGCCTAGCAGTGGTCGTGGCGGCCTGTGGCTGGTTCGAGTTGCAGGGTGGAGTGCCGAATATCGAAATGTTCGCTGATGCAGGCGTTGAGCTCGGCGAGAATCCGTTCGGCGCGGCCGCTGGTAAACGCTTCAGTGTCGATCTGCACGTGGGCGGTTAGTGCCGGCAGGCCTGAGGTGATCGTCCAGGCATGCAGGTCATCCACCAGGACGACGCCGGGTACTTCCTCCATGTGTCGGCGCACCTCGGCGAGGTCCGTCTCCTCCGGTGTCGCCTCCAGGAGCACCAGGACTACAGCCTTGAGCAGGCTGTAGGCGCGGGGGAGAATCAGGATGCCGATGGCAATACTTGCCAGGCCGTCAGCCCGCGCGAATCCAGTGAGCCCGATGACGAGGGCCGCGACGATGACAGCAATGGATCCGAGCATGTCACCCAGGACCTCGAGGTAAGCGCCACGGACGTTGAGGCTTTCCTTCTGCCCTCCCATGAGCAACCGTAGGGCGAAGAAGTTCGCGATCAGTCCCAGCGCCGCCGCGATCAACATGACGGGGGCGTCGACCTCCACGGGCGCCAGGAAACGCTTCGTGCCTTCAATGAGCATCAGTACGCCGATGACACCGACGATGAGGCCGTTGACAAGGGCCGCGAGGACTTCCACCCGCTTCCACCCGAAAGTTCGTCGTTCCGTCGCCGGGCGGGCCGCAAGCCAGGTCGCGAAAATGGCGATAGCCAAACCAAAGGAGTCACTGAGCATGTGCCCGGCATCAGCCAACAGGGCCAAAGACCCGGACACGACAGCGCCCACCACCTCGATCAGCATGACCGAGAGCGTGATAGCCAAGGCAGCGACGAGCCGGCCCCGATGAGCCCCTCCCGCTGTCAGCCCATGGGAATGTCCATGCCCGCCACTCTTCCCGCCACTTTTGCCGTCACTCCCGCCAGTACCACCGCCAGCACTCCCGCCAGCACCGCGGTCATCATGTCCGGCATGTCCGGAGTGAGCGCCATGCCCGGTACTCATGCCGGCACCACGGGATTCGGGAGAACAGCTTCTCCTATGCGTTGGCGCCCCGTAGACGCCGTGTCCACCGCAGTTACCAGCGGATTATCGTCGTCGTGGTGACCCTGATGGGAGACGTCCTGAGTTCCCGGGGTGACAAGACGTTCACCGGCGTGCAGAAGATCATCGAGGCCAGGGGTGGCCAGCCGGTACACGGTCGCTCGCCCGTCGGGGGTTGCCGCAACCAGCCCAGCATCTCTAAGTAGCGCCAAATGCGCCGAGACCGTCGATTGCGCCAGGCCGAGGTGCGCCGAGAGTTCACCGACCCGGTGAGGCCCGTCGGCAAGGCAGTGGATGAGCGTCAGCCGGGAAGGCTCGGACAGTGCCCGGAAGATACGGGCTACATCCTCGTGCTGGTGCAGATCATAATTCATCGCCATGTACCGTTTATATCGCTAAGCGACGATGAGATCAAGGTCGGGTGCCGCATCACCCTTCCGGTGTGGTTCCGGATTGGTCGGTCACTTGCCGCAGCAGTCGATTTTTGAGCTGCTGTCGTAGACGCCGGCGTGCCAGAAGCGCGGTGAGGGCGGCCGCCCAGGCCAGACATAGGCATATCAGCGCGGCGTAGAAGAGGGCGGAGGCGGGAGGCTCTGCGGAGTCTGTGCCGCTGAAGAGCAGCGGCCCGAAGTAGACCAGGAGCAGGACAGCGCTGGCAAATGCGGCCATGGCCGCTAAGAGCATGAGTGGTTGTCGGCGGGACCGCGTGCCATTGGTCGCTAATCCGACGGGCAGCAGAAGCAGCCCGGTGAAGGTGAGCACCGGACCGATCGCTAGGAACTGTGAGGACAATGCGCCCGCGAGCATGAGCAGCAGCGCGATGGCCACGATCCTGCGGTGCACCAGGGGCAACCTGATCGCTCCCGGCCCGGCGGTGAGCAGTGCCTGGGCGAGATGTGCGGTGATCTGCCGCTGGCTCGGGATCGGATGCTCGGGGATGGATGAGCTGCGGACAGGCGAGCTTGTCCCACCAGTCGGGGCGGTGGTGGCCGGGGTGGTGTAATCAGGCGCATCTGGGGGATCAGCCGGAACGATCGTGTTATCGATGAGCAGTGCCGGCAGGTGCTCGGGTGCAAGTCGGTATGGGCCTTTCCGGGCGCCTGTTCGTACAAGGGTGATATTGGCATAGGGCGCAAGATCCGCCAGGGATCGTTCGGTCCGTTGCCGGAGTTCAACCAACTCAGAGTCGGTCTGGGTGAAGAGTAGTTCGATGTTCACGGGCGAATGACCTTTAGGCAGTGATACGGGTGGGGAAATGCTGGGCACCGACAGTCCGGGCGAATGTGCTTACGAAAGCTGTCCCAGTCGGAGAAGCCTGCTCCCGCTGTTTTCGCCCGGAAATGTACGGGAGATGTAGGCGATGTAGACGGTAAACCGGGGGAGCAGGCACCAGTGGCCGGATGCGCGGACGTTCTACTGTTTGTTCAGAAGGCGACGTGTGATGAACGCCAGAATGACTCCGAGGATGAGGCCGCCGATGGCCAGGTAGATGACGAAGTCCGGCAGCCCGGTGGAGCTGGCAGGGTCATTGGCCACCGGTGGCGCGGACGCGGCTTCTTCGGTTTCTGTGCTCGGGGTGCTTGGCTGTCCCGTTGGGGATTCGGCACTGCCTGCGGACCCTGTTTGGGCGGTGGTGCTCGTGAAGGAGTAGGTCCCTTCAATGGGGTGGTCGTCGGAGGAGACTGCCCGCCATTGCGCTGTGTAGGTACCGGCCGGGGCACCTGATTTCAGGGCCTGAATTGCCGTGTTGTTCACCACCCGGGTGGAGCCTTCTGACCAGATAGTGCCCGTGCTGTCAGAGACGATGATGTCCGCTCCGATACCGGAGGGCGGGTTGGTGAAGGTGAGAACGACTTCAGCGGGAGCCACGTCAACGGTCGCGTCGGCTGCGGGGGAACTGTCGGCAAGCTCATCGTGTGCGGTCGCCGCACCGACCGGCCCCAGCAGCAACAGGGCAGAGGCCACAATCAGGGCTGCTATCTGCGCGAAAAGCCTCCGCGAACGCTGAGATGTGGAGTGGAACTCAGAGGTGAAGCGGGACCTCGAGGTCAAGGCGGAGACAAAGGGGAAAGGGGTGGTGCGTGCCTGTGCTGTCATAACTGTTCCTTTCAGGCGACACCAGGGTGGGGCGACGTGGGAGCGGCACCCCACCCTGGTGGCTCGCGTCGTTAGTTCTGGCGCTGACCGCGGGTACGGGCCAGTGCCAGCGCGCCAACCAGGAGCCCCAGAACACCGGCGCCCAGACCGACCCAACCGAGTACGGTGCCCGAGGTGTCGGTCGTGGTGGAGGCCTGTTCGGTGTCGACCTCGCTGGTGCCCGCTGCAGCTTCGTCGGTCGCTTCGGTGCTGGCCGCTCCGTGGGAGTCCGTGCCGTCGGATGGGGTCGTGACGAAAGAGGGAGCCGGGTTTTCTGGTTCCTCCTCGCCCTCGATGGCCGGTTCGCCCCAAGCACGGACGGTCCCATCCGCGTAGGACTGCGTGACGGGAAGTTCTACCGTGGTGCCGGCCTCCGGCAGTGTCCCCACAGAGAGCGAGAACGTCTGGTACTGCTGGGCGTTGAGCTGGTGCTCCTCGTCGTTGGCCGTCCAGATTACGGTCAGCGGCGCCTCGGTCAGCGTCGCCCCGTCAACTTCGACCGGTTCGGGCAGGTCGCCCCGAACCACTTCGGAGGTCCATCCCTCGACGGGCTTCACCCTCACGGAAGTAAAGGGCGTTTCAGTGGGAAGTGCGACCTCGATCTTGTTCGTGGTGGTGTCGGTCGATTCACTGGGGACACTAAAGGTCAACTGGGAGTACCCGCCTTCCGTGGTGGAGGCAGGGTCGACGCTTACATGGGCGGAAGCGGTGCTGGCACCGGCGAGCAGCAGGCCCGACGTGGCAGCGAAGGCGGCGATACCGCGTACAGTCCGGCGGGCAGTGCGGGCAGGAGCGGCGCCGTCATATGACGAGCCGACGGGCAGGGAAGTGGTGTGTGCAGCAAGCATTTAGGTGTGCCTTTCGTGGGCCTCTGCGACAGGTGGGTCGCGGGCGCTGAGCAGTGATGGTCTAAAGAGGTCGCGCAGGCGTCCGACCCATCACATGCGTGTACGAAGGATCAGCCGAGCGCTATTTTCGGGAGCGTGAATTCCGGAGGTCCTCGTCGCACATCGCCAGGCACATTGCGTCGGGCAGGGGGAGCGACGGTTCGCTCGGCGTATTCGGGCAGCTGTAGCCGGCCAGTCACCGGTATCGGTGAGGACAATTTGATCAGGGGGCGCAGCCAAGCCATGAGGGACCAGAAAGCGTCCTCACCGCGGGAGAGGATCCACACCATCACGACGGCGGCCAGCAGGTGTCCGATCACCATGATCGGTGCCGCGCCACTGTCGACCAGATGCGGGACAAGATGCTCGGACGCGGACCCGATGGGAGCACACTGCGTTCCGACGGCCGCGTGATCCGCCCCCGCACCATGCATGCGCTGAGGTGTGCAGGTTGCAGGACTGGAGAGCATCTCGAAAATATGGTGCAGAAGGACCTGGCCGCCTACGAGCAGGCCGCTCAGGACGGGAAGAGAGAGCCGTCGTCCGGCCAGGGAAGCAATTGGCATCAGGGCGAGCATTGCCAGCCCGACGAGCAGGGGCCACGCGGGGAGGGAACTTCCACCCATCACGTGCGCGCCGAGCGCGAGGGACATCATGCAGGACGTCACGATGATCGACCGGACAAGGCGCGCTGGAGCAGTAACCTGCATGCCGCCGTCCTTTCCCGTCACCATCACCTGTGCTTGCCCTGCTGACATTACCGCCACCGCCTTGACGGGCCGATGCAGTCTCTTCGTTCCGGAACGCACTGCGGACCGCCCGCACGACGGCGCATTCACAGCCAGCCCCGTCCGGCCATGTACCCCGGCATGGAGGCGCACCGGGGCGACCTGCCTGCCCGACCCACGCCATTCCCTATCCTTCATCAATACACACGACAGTGTATTATCAGGGTGTGAAGACCTTACTGCAGCCAGCCGTGCTCGCGAAGTTCGGGTACGCCCTGTCGGATCCGACCAGGGCGCAGGTTCTCCTGACCCTGAGGGAGGGGCCGGCGTATCCCAGTGACCTGGCCGAGTTGGCTGGAGTGAGCAGGCAGAGCCTGTCGAATCATCTGACCTGCCTGCGGGGCTGCGGGCTGGTTGTCGCTGTTCCTGAAGGTCGTCGGGTCCGGTACGAGCTGGCCGATCAGAAGCTAGGTGTGGCGTTGAATGCTCTTTTGGACGTCGTCGCCGTGGCGGATGTCGAATGCTGCTGCACCACCACAGCGAATCACGTCGACGGGAAAGTTTGCTGCTGATGAGTACCCACACGTCAGCAGCGTCCGTGCAGTCAGCACCTTCGGCCCCCTCCGTGGAGAGGCGTGCGATCCTGTCCCGGCGAATCCGGCTCTTTGTTGCAGCGACGATTACCTACAACGTGATCGAAGCGGTCATCGCGATCAGTGCCGGCACGATCGCGTCCTCGAGCGCATTGATCGGCTTCGGACTGGACTCGATCGTCGAGGTCCTCTCCGCCGCGGCCGTTGCCTGGCAGTTCGCCGGTCGCGACCCGGAAGCCCGTGAGAAGACCGCTTTGCGCCTGATCGCGTTCTCGTTCTTTGGCCTTGCAGCGTTCGTGACCTTCGATGCCGTCCGCACCCTGCTCGGCGCGTCCGAGCCCCAGCACTCGCCAGTGGGCATCGTTCTCGCCGCCGTGAGCCTGGCTGTCATGCCATTCCTGTCCTGGGCTCAGCGCCGGGCCGGCCGTGAACTGGGGTCGCGTTCCGCTGTTGCGGACTCCAAGCAGACACTGCTGTGTACGTACCTGTCGGCGGTTTTGGTGGTGGGCTTGCTGCTTAACAGCATGCTCGGCTGGTCCTGGGCTGACCCGATCGCCGCCCTAATCATCGCCGCAGTCGCGATCAAGGAAGGCCGTGAGGCATGGAAGGGTGACTCCTGCTGCGCCCCGACCTTTGGAAACCTCGACGTCGATGGAAGCGTTGACACCGGTGAGAGCACGCCTGCCGGCGGTGCGGACTCGTGCTGCAGCCCCGGCACGCCGACACGCTCAACCGCTGCTATAACGTCAACCGCTTCAGTGATGAGCACTCCTGCGGGAAGTACGCCCTTGACGTTGACGGCCCAACCAAAAGGACCGGGTGGTGCAGCAAGCACCACAGCAGGTCCGGTAGCAGACGCGACATCGACGCCCGCCAAGGCGTCCTGTGCCTGCTGCGCACACGACTAGAACGCCCAAGTAAGCCGACTCAACCCAGATCCACCTGATTCACCACTAGTTCCCTGCACTCGGCGGGGAACGAGCACGACGACGCAGTTCCATGACGAGGAGACACCACCGTGCCGACCCCCGCCCCCGCTCCAACCACCACCCCTGACGCGAAGAAGAGCCTGAGCCTGCAGAACCGGATCATGATCGGCCTGCTCGCCGCTGTCGCACTCGTCATCGGCTTGGTGATCCTCTTCAACGCGCTCGGTGAAGACAAGGGCCAGGCCGCCGGCACACCCAGCTCCGCGGCTGACATTGTTCGCGAGGACAGCCACCGCCTGTCCCAGGCACCGGACGAGAAAGCCGTCCTGGTCGAATTCCTCGACTTCGAATGCGAAGCGTGCCTCGCCGCGTACCCGGTCGTGGAGGACCTCTCCGAGGAATACGGGGAAAACCTGACCGTCGTCTCCCGGTACTTCCCGCTGCCCGGGCACCGGAACTCAGAAACCGCGGCCGCCGCCGTCGAGGCCGCAGCGCAGCAGGGCAAGTTCAAGGACATGCACGCCCGCATGTATGAGACACAGACCGAGTGGGGCGAGGCCGATGAGGACCGGTCATCGGTATTCAGGGGTTACGCCGAAGACCTCGGCCTGGACATGGCAGCCTACGACGCGGCGATCGCCGATCCCGCAACCATGGAGCGGGTCAACGTCGACAAGGCGGACGGCATGGCACTGAACGTCGAGGGAACCCCCACGTTCTTCCTCGATGGCGAGAAAATCCAGCCGTCCACGCTTGAGGAATTTCGCAGTCTCATCGAAACCGCCATCGCGGACTGATCACCACTCCCGGCGAAAGACCCCTCACCATGTCGCACCCAACCACAAATGATGTTTCCTCGATCCAGGAGCCTGCACAGCATGACGGGCCCACGATGCCCGGGTTCGCACGCAGGATTCCCTTCGGTGTCATGCTCGTGGTCACGGGCGTCATCGGCTGGGTTGCCGCCGGAATCCTGATCCTCGAAAAGCTCGAGCTCTACCGGAACCCGGACCACGTCACCAGCTGCGACATCAACCCGTGGGTATCCTGCGGGCAGGTCATGGAGACCTGGCAATCCGAACTCTTCGGCTTCCCCAACCCCTTCATCGGACTCGTCGGATTCACAATCATCATCACCACCGGCATGGCCCTGCTCGCCGGTGCTCAATTTCGCCGCTGGTACTGGGCCGGCCTGCAGGCAGGTGTCACCCTCGGAGCCGTGTTCGCGACCTGGTTGTGGAGCCAGGCCCTGTTCGACATCTACATCCTTTGCCTCTACTGCATGATCGTCTGGGCAGCCATGATCCCGCTGTTCATCCTCACCACCGTCCGCAACATGGTTCACGGCGTCATCCCCGCACCCGCTGGCCTCACACGATGGCTTGCAGCATGGGTCGGACCGATCATTGTCCTCACCTACATCGCCGTCGCCGCCTCAGTGTTCTTCCGCTTCCTCCACGTCTTCACCTAAGGCTCCTGTAACAGTCCCGGCGTCTTTCCAAGACCCTCCTAACCCTTGTGTTCGACGGAATTGAGGCTAATCGTGTCAGTGCACACCACGTCGCTCGTAGCCTTAGGTCTGTACACCGTCGGTGTCATCACCACCTTCGGCGTCAGGTCCTGGATCCACCGGCGCAAAACCGGCTCCACCGGCTTCCACGGCATTAGCGGGAAACCCGGGTCCGTCGAGTGGTGGGGCGGTGTTCTCTTCGTCGCAGCCATGGTGCTTGGCACTGCCGGTCCCGCACTGGCCCTCGCCGGCGTCGCCATCCCGCCCCGACTGCCCGGCCTCGCCTGGGTCGGGCTCATCACCGCCATCATCGGTTTCCTGAGCACACTAGCTGCGCAAAGCGGCATGGGCGCTTCCTGGCGCATCGGCGTCGACGCCACCGAACGCACCGACCTTGTCACGACCGGCTTGTTCGCCGTGGTCCGCAACCCCATCTTCTCCGCGATGCTCATGGCCATGACTGGAATCGTGCTCATGGTCCCTACGGCGGTCAGCGCAGCGGCCTTGGCCTGCCTGTTCGTTGCGGTGGAGATACAGGTCCGATTCGTCGAAGAGCCCTACCTGAACCGCACCCACCGGCGCTCCTACGTCGACTACACCGCGAAGGTCGGCCGCTTCCTGCCAGGCATCGGCCGTTCACAGGCAACAGCCACCGCGCGGCACTAACCACCCTTCAAAACGCCAGAGGTACAAGGGCTGCTGGGGGCTCATCGTGCCACCGACCTATCGAGGTCTCGGCAAGCACCGTTCCGCGCCCATTGAAGAAGAGCAGGGACCGGGCGGCGGCGTTCTGCTTACCAATGCCACTTCTTCGAAGTCGACGGACCGATGCCGGTGCTGGGGTCTCGCTCCGTCGCCCATAAGGTCCTTCTCTAGCAGTGTCGTGGTGGGTCCAATTACTGGTGCCTCATATACACATGCAAACGAGCACCAAATGATACTTGTTCCGACCATAGAACGACCAGTTGCGCACACAGGTGTTCCTTGATGACGGAGTAGTTGGCAGTGCCATCAAGGCCTGCTCCCGTATCGCCGATAACCGCGATTATGTCAACTTATGTTGACGAACGTCGGGTGTAATTTCTCTTACTTGCTGATCGGGCTGAAGCTCGCACCGCGACGCCGACAAGAACAATGGCCTCCCGTTCCGCTCGTGACGGGATCGCAGCGCAAGGACCTCGGAACCAGCTCTTGATACATCAATCACGCATCACTGGGTGTTTACCTGGAAGCCATTTTAGTGATCCCTGACTGAGTTCGAGGGTGCACTTTTGCGATTTACCGTGTGGGCAGTGCTACGCGGGGGCGGCGCTCATCACTCAGGGAAGTATCTTCGGAGGAACACATGCGCAGGACAATTCCAACGCTCGCTTCGGTAGCAATCGCTGGTGCACTGATCGCCACCACTGCTTTGGGCGGTGTAGCGAGCCCGGCTCTGGCCGACGGAGCGGACAAGTTCAACAAGTCGGACAAGGGGCGAGCCCAGAACGTCATCCTGCTCGTCGGCGATGGTATGGGACGCACCCACGTCACTGCCGGACGGGAGCGGTTCGAAGGCGCTGCCGGACTGCTGAGAATGGAGACGCTACCGTCCCAGGGGTATGTGAAGACCTACGCGGTCGAGGAGAACTCAGGACAGCCGGGCGAGGCGGACTTTGTGCCGAACCTCGTCACAGATTCCGCATCCTCTGCTACCGCCTGGTCCTCGGGTGTGAAGAGCTACAACGCAGCCCTCGGGGTTGATGCCAAGGGCACAGTCGTTCCAACTGCCATGGAACTGGCCAAGCAGGCCGGGTACCGGACCGGGAACGTATCCACCGCTGAGATCACCGACGCCACCCCGGCAGGGCAGATGAGCCACGTTCTGGCCCGCGGCTGCCAGGGGCCGGTCTACTCCGCTGCATCCTGCCAGAACACCGAGGTATCCGGTGCCCCTTTGGGAACCGATGACATCCGGGTGACGCCCGTCGCGAAGCAGATCGCCCGTAACGGGACCGCCGATGTGATCTTCGGCGGCGGGCTCGGCCGGTTCGATGCCGCCGACGAGCAGGCTCTTGAAGCTCAGGGATACTCGGTCCTCGGCTCCATCGCCGACAAGGTTCCGGCCACCAGGGCTGACTTGCAGGCAGCCACGGGTGAGAAGGTGTTCGGTCTGTTCAACACCGGTAACCTCACCGTGGAGAAAACCAAGCGCGAGAACCCCTCCGCCGTACAGGCAGCCGAGCCTTCCCTGCCGGAAATGACGGGCAAAGCCATCGAGGTCCTTGCCCAAGACAAGAAGCAGGGCAAAGGAAAGGGCCAGGGCAAGAGCGAGGGATTCTTCCTCCAGATCGAGGGGGCCCTGATCGATAAGCGTTCTCACGCCAACGACGCCGCCCAGACCCTCAAGGAGATCAAGGCTTTCGACGACGCTGTAGCCGTGGCCATGGACTTCGCTGAGCGTGATGGCAACACTCTGGTCATCGTCACCGCCGACCACGAGTGTGCCGGCTTCAACATCATCGAGAAGGGTTCCTTCACCAACGCCGAAGCCTTGACCCCGCCCACAAACGTGGACAGTGGCAACACCGCCAACAACTCCACCCCGACCCGACCCGGACGCAGCACCCTCGACCCGACACGCTCCACCGGGCCGATCAATGGTGCAGGCTCGGCGAACCCGAACAACTTCGCCCCAGCGACCTTCCGGACCGCCGATGACTCCACGGATATCCAGGACGGCTCACCCGAGGCAAGCCTCTGGCTCACCTACCTCTCCGGTAACCACACCGGCGCCGATGTGCCGATCTACTCCTACGGCCCCGGCAGCAACGCGATGAACGGGACATTGGACAACACCGACCTGTTCGGCATCATGACCGACGCACTACGTCTGCGCCGCTAACACCTCCACCAAACCAGGGGCGGGACACCACACAGGTGGTGTCCCGCCCCTCCTCAATTTTCACCAGGACCCGCCATGAAAAACTCAGCCCCCCGCAAAACACCTCTCCGTGTTCCTGCCATCCTCAGTGGTATCGCCCTCGCCTTCATGCTCACCGCCTGCACCACAACCATGCCCGCTGCCGATACACAGACCACCACCCAGACAACACAAGCGGCCGAAGCAACCGGAGTAGCAGAAGTGGAGGGCGCGGCGGAAGCAACGGATGTAGCAGAGCCGGCTGAAGAGCCCGGTACAGCCGTTCAGACCGCATTTCCAGACCTGGAAGCACCCGACGGCGAACCCGAACTGGACAGCATCACCGATGCCCGCCCGACCGTAGGTGAGGTCGTCCAAGCAGCAGGGCCCTTCGATCAGCGCTTCGTCCTCGACGACCTGACCTTCGACGGATCCTCCGTCTCGGGAAAAATTACCATCACCAGTGACATCAGCACGCTCCTGGCACTCCAGGTCATCGCAGGGTTCTACGACGAGCAAGGCAACCTGCTCGGCACCAACCGTTTCGACCACGAGCCAGAGTCCGAATACACTCACGGCGGCCTACCCGAGCCGGAGACCTTCGATATAACGGTTCCTGCCGAGTTCGCGGACCGAGCAGCGTCGGCCGCCGTCGGCGTCCCGATCCTCGTCAACGAATAAGGAGTGATTCGGCGGTTGCACTCGGGCCACGATCTTCTGCCGCCCACTGGTCACGAGCTAAGCGGCGCACAGGCGGGCATGGCACGCTCCGCCCTATCAACGTAAGTATCAGCATCATGTGATCGTGATGGTTGCATCCTGACTGACTGTGACAGGTTGTAGTGGCCCCAGTGTGACGGTTTGAAGTGGCCCCACCCCAACGTTGGACTCATCATTTTGTTTCCAATGGTGGAGGGCAAGGATGAGGGCACGCGTGGAGGTTTTTGCAGCGATTCGTAGAGACGCCCGGGTGGAGGGCTTATCCATCCGCGGGCTGGCTGCCCGGCACGGAGTGCATCGGCGCACGGTGCGGGCGGCGTTGGAAGCGGCGGAGCCCCCGGAGCGGAAGAACCCGGTGCGGGTGGCACTGAAGCTCGAAGCGTTCAAACCTCTGATCGACGCGATGCTCTTGGAGGATGTGACGGCGCCGTGGAAGCAGCGTCACACGGCCCGCCGGGTCTTTGCCCGGCTGGTCGATGAACACGGCCTGAACGATGTGTCGTATTCGACCGTCCGGGATTACGTGCGAAATCGGCGGGCGGAGATCGACGTCGAGGCGGGCAGGCACCGTGAGGTGTTCGTCCCGCAGGATCACGCCCCAGGCGCCGAGGCGGAGGTCGACTTCGGGGACGTGTGGGTGATGCTTGGCGGGGTGAAGACCAAGTGTCAGCTGTTCGTCTTCCGGCTTTCGCACTCCGGAAAGGCCGTGCATCGGGTTTACCCGTCCTGCGGGCAGGAGGCGTTCCTCGAGGGCCATATCGAGGCGTTCACTACGATCGGTGGGATCCCAACCCGGCATATCAGATATGACAACCTCACCAGTGCAATCAAGAGCGTCCTCTATGGCAAGGGCCGGAACCGGGTGGAAAACGACCGGTGGACACTGTTCCGCTCTCACTACGGCTTCGATGCCTTCTACTGCCAGCCCGGAATCGATGGTGCGCACGAGAAGGGCGGGGTGGAAGGAGAAGTCGGCCGGTTCCGCCGCAATCATCTGAGCCCGATGCCGGTCGTGAGATCCCTGGCGGAACTCAACGAGAAGATCAGGGCGTGGGATGAGGCTGATGATCGGCGCAGGATCAGCAACCGACTGCGCACGGTCGGCGCGGACTTCCTCACCGAACAACCCCTGCTCGCCCCGTTGCCGGCCGAAGTCTTCGATCCCGGGCTGGTGCTCACCCCGCGCGTGGATCGCTCCTCGATGATCACAGTGAGAATGGTGAAGTACTCGGTGCCGGCCCGATTCATCAACCAGAAAGTACGGGTCTCGTTGCGGGCCTCGGAGCTGGCGGTCTTCGATGGCCGGACCCTGATCGCGGTTCATCCCTGCGTCGTCGCCTCGGGCGGGCAGAGCGTCGACCTGGACCACTACCTTGAAGTCTTGAAGACGAAACCGGGCGCCCTGCCCGGGTCGACCGCCCTAGCCCGCGCCCGTGTGGTCGGGACGTTCACGGCCGCGCACGAGGCGTTCTGGGTGGCGGCCCGCAAAACGGACCGAGACGCGGCGGGCACCCGTGAATTGATCGACGTCCTGCTGCTGCACCGGTCGATGGACGCCGAGGACATAGTTGCCGGGCTCACGGCCGCGTTGACGGTCGGGGCGGTGACCGCCGATGTGGTGGCCGTAGAGGCAAGGATGGCCGCCGCCGGCCGGGTCCAGCCCGATTGTCGTCATGCCGCTCACCCTGAGCAGGACGTGCGGCGAGTTGTCAGTCTTACTCAGCGCCGGTTGATGGAACCCGCAGCGGTCATCGCAGGCCTCCCCGCCGACACCCGACCCACCCCATCTGTTGGCGTGTATGACGAGCTGCTGGCCAAACGCCCGCAACTAAGCCCGGCCACTCTTCAAAGGACAGCGTCGAAAGAGAACATCTCATGACCCCCACAACCTCCACCAGCACGGTGACCCCGACCCTGCGCCGACGCCGCGGGCTCACCGAGCAGGCCGCCGTCGCGGCCGTGGACCAGGCCTGCCGCCGGCTGCGCCTGCCCACCATCCGGGCGGTCCTCGACGAAGCCCTGACCGTCGCCGGGAAGGAGCAGCTCTCCTATCAAGGGTTCCTGGCCGAGCTGCTGCTGGCCGAGTGCGACGACCGGGACCGCAGATCCTCCCTGCGCCGGGTGAAGGCCGCGAACTTCCCCCGGAACAAGTGGCTGGGAGACTTTGATTTCGACGCTAACCCGAACATCAACCCCGCCACCATCCACACCCTCGCCACCGGGGACTGGATCCCCAAGAGCCGGCCCCTGTGCCTGATCGGGGACTCTGGAACCGGCAAATCCCACCTGCTCATCGGGCTTGCTACCGCTGCCGCGGAGAAGGGGTACCGGGTCAGATACACGCTCGCCACCCGGCTCGTGAACGAACTCGTGGAAGCCGCGGACGAGAAGATGCTAGCTAAAACCATCGCCCGCTACGGGCGGGTGGATCTGCTCTGCATCGACGAGCTCGGCTATATGGAACTAGACCGCCGCGGCGCTGAACTGCTTTTCCAAGTCCTCACCGAACGCGAGGAGAAGAACTCGATCGCGATCGCCAGCAACGAATCCTTCTCCGGCTGGACCAAAACCTTCACCGACCCCAGGCTCTGCGCCGCCATCGTCGACCGGCTCACCTTCAACGGCACCATCATCGAAACCGGCACCGACTCCTACCGCCTCGCCCACACCCTCGCGCAGAATACGACTAGTTGAATCAAGAGGAATCAAATACTAGACAGGACTATCACCTCTTATAGGACCTAAGTGAATGGAACGTATGGTTCTTACCGTTCTCACAGAGTACGTTGTACTTACGTTCCACAGGGGGTGGAGCGGTTCTGCATTCTAAGGGGCACTCTGTGACCACTAAAATCACCCGAAAACTAGCTGCGGTAGGACTCGCAGCGGTGATCAGCGTTTCCTCATTCACGCCAGCTGCGTTCGCGGGTTCGAATGATTCGTCCACCGCTAATGCAACCATCACCACTACCTCAACAAAGGGCGATGTTGCTAGCACGATGGACCACGACCTGATGTGGCGTCTGTGGGACGACACAATCTACGCAAGCAAAAGCCTCTGCCTGAGTAGAGGAGCGACGTTGGCGAATATTTATACAGACATCGTGTCCTACCAGTGCCGCAACCGATACACACAATGGGTGATTCCCCAGAAGTACGGCATGATGCTGGAAGTGAAGCGCCCCTAGCCAGCACTGAGGAACCACCGTGAGTGAAACACCGAACAGCAGGAAATTCGAACACCTTTCGGTGAGCGACGGGCAACCAGTCACTGCTGCTGGGCGGCTTGTCGAGCTAGCCGACGGAGCGATTGGCCTGTTGTGGTGGCGGGACGAGCCATGGCCGGCAGCGGCAATACTGCCTGCTGGCTCTTCCGTAGTCAGACTCTCTCACGGTGGTTCCGACAGGGGGATCCTGGCGCCCCACTGGATGGGGCGGCGCGTGACGGTGACCGGGATATGGGACGCGGGAGTCTTGAGTATCTCCAAGGCTGTTGATCACGAACCATCGGCCTTGACGGTGGAACCATCAACCAGAGGAACAGCAGCGCCAGGGCAACTAGCCGAAGCAGATGCTGTTCGAATCGAGAAAGAGCTTTTTGCGTCGGGCGCTATCCTCTGGAGGTTTCACAGAGTATTGTCCAACGGCGAAGAGGAAGTTGTGGTCTCGGCCGTAGATGCCCGTCAGGCAAGAACAGCACTTGAGCCCCTGTACGGCGCGCGACTGCGAATCTATCAAAGCCCATGGTCTGCCGCCGACCTTGCCGCGCTGGATGCTGTAATTGATGCTATCGACCCTGCCAGACAGGACAGCCGTGGTGCAGGAATCAGCTCGGACGGACTAGTTTTCCGGAGTCTGAAACTGACCTACTTGGATGAGGATTTAGCCAAGAGCCTAAGCCAATTTCCCGCCCGGATGCTTCTCCTAGAAACCCAAGTCACACCCCTTTGCTAGACAGCCGAACTTAGAGGCAGGCTGCAATTCAACGCAGCCAGGGCGGACATCTGCGCCTGCTTCTCTTGGCTAAGCCTCCCACTAACTGAACGCCTCACCATCGCTGACAACAACGTGCTTACAACCCGCTTCGTCATCTGACTCGAGACGCTTACCCCGTACTTAACGGCATTCGGGGCTAGCTCGCTGAGTTCCGATACCGCCACGCGAGAAACTGACCGATGACCCCTCGGGGCCACTTATAGCCGTCCTAGTGGGGCCAGTTTAGGTTGACACAGCCACCTGACCGCAGGGGCGTGCACACGGCCCCTGCGATGAGTGTCGTACACATGGTGCTCCTGGCTGCTGTGAGGTGCGTAACCGTAGGGTTCGCTGACCACACCTAGGGACAGTTCTTGAGGAGTTATCCACCGCTACGGCCGCTAAGGGAGCTACCCGCAGGGCTCCCTGGTTAGCCGTGGACAACCCCAGGACAGCCGTGTGGTGAGTTCAGGTGACGCTGACAGGAGTGCCCGGGATGAGCTTGGGGAGGGCTTTGACGTAGGTAACCATGCCGATGAGCTCTACGAGAGTTTGTGTCACAACGACCAAGGCAACCAGCGCCAGGGGCTCGGGTAACGCGAGGGCCAGGGGCAGGACGACGAGAGAGTTCCTGGTCGCACCACTGAAGACCACTGCGGTGGTGCTGCCCGCGTCGAGCCGCATAGTGCGGGCAGCGAGTACGCCGACCGGAACCATGATGATCAGGAACGCGATGTAGATCGGGATGACCGCAAGCAGTGAGCGTAGTTGCTGACCGACGCCGACGATCTGAGAACCAATGACGATCGCGAGGGTCAGCATCATGAGGGGCACCATAAGGTTCTGCATCAGCCCGATGAGATGTCGTGCCGCCTGAGCACGGCTGGCCCACCGCTGGGTAAGCGCGGCCGCGACAAGGGGAAGGACGATCAGCACGATCAGGGCTTCGATGAACGGGCCAGGTTCGATAGCTGAAACGAGGTCCGGGCCAACGAAGATCAGCAGGTAAACCGGCAACAGCAACATCTGCGTAAGCATCAGCAGCGGGGCGGCGGCGAGGATCCGATCACTGGCTCCCCCGGCAAGTCCGGAAAAGGCGATCACGTAGTCGATACACGGGGTGAGCAGGACCATCATCACCCCGATGAGCAGCGCCTGATCGTAAGCAACGAAGCGTGAGAGCCCGAAAACAATGACGGGCACGATGAGGAAGTTCAGGACCATCACCGTTGCCATGAACCGTCCATCGCGCAGTGCCACCCCGATCTTAGCGAACGGGATCCCCAAGAACGTGGCGAACAACAGCAGACCCAGGACTGGATTGATCGAGTGTTCCAGAGGCCCCGCGACCGCCGGCACCAGCCACCCGAACAGTCCACCGACAACGATCGCCACCAGGTAGAAAAGTATCTGGTGTCGTTCCATCGTTTCGATGAGGCGCGCTGTCGTCATGCTTCCAGCCTAGGAGGCACCATACCGTCGTAAGCACGAGTATCAGAACGGATGGATACGAGTGTCGGAACCTGTATCGTTTGGTGCTCGTTTACATGTATATATGAAGCACCAGTAATTGGACCCACCACGACACGGCGATAGAAGGACCATCATGGGCGACGGAGTAACCACCAGGACACGGCATGGCCGCGGCAGTGCTACAGGATCGCCGGGGAATGACTTTGAAACCAGCTTCAGCGACATGGTCACAGTCCTCAACGACAACCTCGGCCCTGCTTTGACGCAGCTTATTGCGGGAAAAGATCGACAGACCGTCACCCGCTGGATGGCTGCCAAGCAGCTCCCGAAGTCCCTGGAAGTTGAACGCCGCATCAGGGCTGCCTATCAGATCTTCGTATTCCTTGCCCAAGACTCACGTGCGCCGCAGTCGCCGCACACTGTCAGGGCCTGGTTCATGGGTATGAACGGCCAACTCGATGACATGTCACCGGCCGAAGCGATTGCAGAGAACCGGACCCGCGAAGCGATGGCCGCCGCACGCGCGTACCGGGCAGGAGGATAAAGCGTGGATCGGGGCGACTCGCTCACTGCCGAACTGGAACCCGAACTGGAACCCAGATCGGGGCCAAGGTTGGCACCCAGAACGGTTGAGATCCCCGACAGGGTTTGGCGAGTCGCCCTCATCCCCTCGGGGGAACGTTTCTCAAAAATCTCACCCGATGACGCTCTGCTTCCGGACGCCGGCAACCGATTCGACGTACCAGGCGGAGGCGTCCTGTACTGCGCGACCACCCCGCGCGGGTCCTACTTGGAGACCCTTGCCGGTAAGAGAGTAACGCCGAAGATGGCGGCCCTTGTCCGAGATGACCCGACCGGGTTCATGCCCCCGAACAGCATTCCGGCGTCCTGGCGGGATGAACGCCGCCTCTTCACCGTCGGAACGACGAACCCAGCGTCGTTCATCGACGTCGAAGACCTCGAAACTCGCCAGTACATCCTCGAGCAGATTGGTGAGCAGCTCGAACCCTTGGGTGTTGAAGCACTTGACGTCCCCGACGTGCGCGGCATGAACCGGCTCTTGACGAGAGAAATCGCACGCTGGGCCTACTCTTCCCTGGACGACGAAGGAGTCTACGACTACTCGGGTATCCGATACGTGTCCAAGCTCGACAACGAAGAGTGCTGGGCGGTTTTCGCCGGTACGGAGACCTTCATCCATGAGCAGTCCACCATCGATAAAACCGATCCGAACCTGATCGACGTCGCCCGCCTGTTCGGTCTGACCATTCACTAGGCGCTGTCCGCTGCGATCGTGATCGCAGGTATCTCATATGAGGACCGTGGAGCACACCAGCGAATGCAGCACACTGGGTGCCACCACGATGGGACAAGTTGGTGCCAAAGACGTGAGCCGGCAGTGAGTGATCAAACTGTAATTCCGCCAGGGTCGGGTTGGGGGCAGGCTCAGCGCCGACCCCTGAACAGTTCGTTAGCTGGAGGGCGTTGGTGGAACCGCTTCGTCAAGGGTCAGGGGTCGGGTGACTCGGTGGTGCTGCCGCGCGATGTGAGCAGAGTCCCGAGGACGAACAGCCCGACACCGACGGAGACGAAAACATCAGCCAAGTTGAAGGTGGAGAACCACGCGACGTGTAGGTAGTCGACCACACCATCACCAGCGAGCCGATCAAGGAAGTTTCCCAGCGCCCCGCCAAGCAGCAGGGATCCCCCTATTCGACCCGTACGGCCTAAGGTGTGAGCTGATGCCAGCAGGAACCATGCCAGCCCCACGATAATCGCACCAGTGCCGAGCACGATGACGATCGGCGGCAGATCGGCTCCGAAGCTGAAAGCGACACCCGGGTTGAAGTGCAGCCGCAAGTCCACGAGTCCGCCTTCGATGGTTTGGCCCTCACGCAGCTGTAGCTCGATGACGGCCTTCACCGCGAGATCAGTACCAACCAGGATCAAAGACCCGACCAGCAGCCACACCCGGGCTTTATTGTGTGCTCTCGACGCAGCGGACGCAGCAAGCTTGTCCTCACTCATCACGTTTTCCCGTTGTTGCCGCTTGGCGCGGTGTTGACAATCTGGGGGGAACCTCGGCGCCGCTTGGACGGAGGTAGGTGCATGTCGTCACAGGCCGAACGCTCCACCACTGATGAGGATGAACAGGCCAAGAGCGATGAGGACGACGGGGAACAGGATGTGCTCCCAGCGTTCGAGAGCTTCCGCGATGGGGCGTCGTGTAGCCACGAACTTAGCGAGCCACACAAGGACGATCACGAGGGCGAGGAAGACCGCGCAGTAGGCGACGACGGCGGTCGGCCCGACATTCAGGAATACCGGGACATAGACCCCGATATTGTCGCCACCGTTGGCGAAGGTCACGGCAGCGACAGTCAGGACACTAACCTTTTTACCGGCGACTTTCGCCTCGTCGTCGTCATCGTCGTCGTCTCGGTTGCGCCATACCTGCCATGCAACCCGAAGACCCAACAGCAGGGGTATGAGACCGAAGTACGGAATGGCCTCCTCGGGGAGGAAGGCACCTGCGCCGAGGGAGACGAGTACCGCAGCGCCGAGGATCCCGATGAAACCGAGGTACTGCCCACCGATGATGCGGGCGGTGGTGCCTCGTTGTCCCGTTCCGCGGGCGAAGAACAGGGCGAGGACGATGATGTCATCGATGTTGGTAAGAAAGAACAGCCCGATGGCTGGAAAAACTGAAGACAGAATCACGCGGTGACCACCGAATCCTGGCAACCCGGCAGGGAACATTCAGCATCCATGCACGGTGCTCCCTCATTGACCGCGAGGCTCACTTCAACCAGGGACGTCAGGACTTTAGCCAGGTGTGGATCAGCGATCTGGTAGCGCGTCTGCCGACCTTCGGAGCGAGCAATGACGATTCCGCAATCCCGAAGGCACGCAAGATGATTGGAGACATTTGACCGGGTGAGCTCCAACTCACGGGCAAGGTCCGCCGGATAGGCGGGATGGTCGAGCAGTGTCATGAGGAGACGGGACCGGGTCGGATCGGCCATCGCCCGTCCTAGCCTGTTCATCACATCGAGGTATCGTTCATTGGTCAGCATGCGCTGTACTATACATGAATGGCTGAATCGGCAAGGAAGGCCGATTTCATCACCAGATGTAGCCGTCCGGTTTTAATGAGATCGGCCGCGGCCCTAGCCGCAGTACTCAAGGCAAGCCTGCTGGATCAGGTCCGTCCCTGTCCGCCGGTAGAATGAGGCAAGGTCAGACCGTTGAAAACAAACGATGCAGCAGGAGCGTTGGGAGAGTCATGCATCAGATGATGCTCTTGAATCCCTCTGCCGTTCCCTCGCCCGCACGGTGGCACCTGCGGGTGCTCGTGCTCCTGCTGGGCATCACCATCCTGCACGTATGGGCCGGGCCTGCGTTCTCCAACAGCAGCAGTGCACCCGGACAGCCCACTTCGATGACGACCATCACGCAGCAGGTAGCCGCCTCCCCCGCCGCCCTGATATCTGCCGATGTCCTTCACCAGACCCCGTCCCCCCTTATCGGACCAGACTTCGGTCAGGACGTCCTCCTGGGAGATGTGTGTGCTGCCGCCTGTCCTGATGGGCATCTAATGGCGACTGCATTGTGCTCGATGGTGCTGGTCGTTGCCGGCCTCATTGGCTTTTATTGTCTGCGCGCCATGGTCTTCCTGCCCGGGGCTAACAGGACGCACGAGTTACGACCGTCGGTTGCGGCCCCCCTGCGCTCAAGCGGCGTTTCCCTGCTGCAACTGTCGATCAGCCGCATCTAGGATCCAGCGCCTTCCCCGAGACCGCCTCACTCCTTCGCCAGGTTCAACAACTGCCGGACGAGCCCTGCCTACTCTCCGCGCGGCGCCTTCACGCTCTCTTGCTGCGTGCCGCCGCGTTCCAAGGACTCCACCCATGACTTCCCCGCATCACCCTCAAACCCATCACTACCCAGCGACCACCACAGCCCGGCCGGTAGGTCACTAATGACTATTGGTGAATACTTCGCAGACAGCGTTCAATCCGGGGCGCTGCTGGCCGCAATACCCCTGGCGATGATCGCAGGGCTCGTGTCCTTCCTCTCCCCCTGCATCCTGCCGCTCATCCCCGGCTATCTGGGCTACGTTTCCGGACTGGCAGAACCCGGCCGCCCGGACAACCGGCGCAGACTGCTGACCGGCGTCGCCCTGTTCATCCTCGGCTTCGCCCTCGTATTCACCCTCTACGGTGCCGCGTTCGGTGTCATCGGTTCCTGGCTTCTACGCTGGCAAGACCCCCTGATCCGGGTCCTCGGCGTGTTCGTCATCGTCATGGGACTGGCACTGGTCGGCCGGCTTCCGTTCCTGCAGCGAACCGCGAAAATGTCCTGGCGGCCCCGCACCGGCGTCGCCGGCGCACCCCTGCTCGGTGTGGTCTTCGGTCTGGGCTGGACGCCCTGCATGGGTCCCACCCTCAGCGCCGTCCTGGCACTGAGCACCACCACCGGCACAGCGTGGCGTGGAGCGCTCCTCGGGTTCGTCTACTGCCTCGGCCTGGGCATCCCGTTCATCCTCGTCGCGCTCGGAGTGCAGTGGGTCACCACCGCCCTTTCCTTCGTTCGCCGTCATATCCGTGTCTTCAACCTCATCGGCGGAGCCCTGCTCGTCCTGGTCGGAGTCCTCATGGTCACCGGCGTCTGGATGCTGTGGATCTACCAGCTCCAAAACCTCGCAGGAACCTTCCTCACCCCCGTCTGATGCTTCCCCTGAACGCACCCCCTTCCCCGCGCACACCACGATCGAGAAGAGATCGCCCCATGAGTGCCCCCACCCGCACCAACCAAAACCCACCCCACGCACCAGGAACTCCGCCCGCGCCCTGTACGCCCCGACAGGATCCGATGGCGCCCGGTAGTTCGCGCCCCCGCTCCCGCGCGTGGACATTCGTAGCTTTGCTAGCGACGGTGACACTGCTCATCACCGGATGCTCGGCGCAGAACAACTCCCTTGCCGAGCAGGCCAACGCCGGCGACAACAAAAACTACATCGCCGGTGACGGGTCGGTCGCCGAATACGCTCCCGACACCCGAAGCGAACCAGTGGACGTCAAGGGCGAGCTTTACGACGGAACGACCGTCGATTCCAGCCAATGGGTCGGCGACGTCGTCGTCCTGAACGTCTGGTACGCCGCCTGCGCCCCCTGCCGAGTCGAAGCGCCCATGCTGCAGACATTGAGCTCCTCCTTCGCACCCGAGGGCGTCAGGTTCTACGGCATCAACGTCCGCGACGAAAAGCCCACGGCTGAGGCGTTCGAACGGAACTTCGGCATCACCTATCCCAGCTTCGGGGACCGCGACGGGAAGCTGCTCCTGAGCCTCACCAGCTATGTGCCGCCGCAGGCCGTGCCCACAACACTGGTCCTCGACCGGCAGGGCCGCGTCAGCGCCCGCATCCTCGGCATCGCCGACGAAAGCACCTTGAAAACCCTGATCGCAGACGCACTGGCTGAAGACAACCCTGCGACGCCCCTCCCGTCCACGACGGCGGGAAACGACGATGCCAGCTGACCCCGCACCCGGACAAACACCCCTCCAAACACCCAGCCAAACCCCGGAGGACGCTCCCGGCCAGGCACCTGACCAAGGTCTCGATTCGAGGCCAGAGCAGACACCCGATATCTCGGTATCCAGTCTGAGCGCCAGCGAAATGCTCCGTTGGGTATGGCGGCAGCTCACCAGCATGAGGACAGCCCTGCAGCTATTGCTACTGCTGGCCGTGGCCGCCGTCCCCGGGTCCCTGTTCCCGCAACGCCGAGCCAATCCTGCTGTCGTCACCCAGTACCTAAAGGACAACCCCGACACGGGTCCCTGGCTTGACCGCCTGCAAATGTTCGACGTCTTCTCCTCGGTGTGGTTCTCGGCGATCTACCTCCTTCTCTTCACGTCCCTCGTCGGATGCGTCCTCCCCCGCACCAAAGCCCACCTCAAGGCACTGCGATCAGCACCGCCGCGCACCCCCCGCCGGTTCGCGAGACTCCCCCAACACGGAACCATCGTCCTGAACGAAGGCGACGCGGGAACGCCCGCCCCCGACCCATCCGCGGCGGTCAAGGACGCAGCGGCGCTCCTGCGGAAGCTCCGATACAGGGTTGACATCCGCGACGCAGACACGGCCACACCGTCCGTGGGTGCTGAGCGGGGTTTCATGAAGGAAGCAGGGAACCTGCTATTCCACACCGCGCTGATCGGCGTACTGGTATCCGTCGCCATCGGCGGCATGTTCGGCTACAGAGGACAGAAACTCATCGTCGAAGGGGAAGGGTTTACCAACGCCCTCATCGGCTACGACTCCTTCTCCCCTGGCACCAACTTCAACCCCGACACCCTGACCCCCTTCGCGCTGACCCTGGACGACTTCGATGTCCGCTTCAACCGGGACGAACAAGCCACCTACGGTCAGCCCCTGGACTTCACCGCGCGGATGACCGTGCAGGAAAGCCCTGACCAGCCCGCCGAGGACCGGGTCCTAAAGGTCAACTCCCCCATCGGCATCGGCGGCACCAACGTATATCTCGTCGGGAACGGATACGCTCCCGTCGTCGAAGTTCGCGACGGGGAAGGGAACATCGCCTTCTCCGGTCCCGTGCCGTCACAACCCACGGACTCGGCCTACACATCGACGATCGTCATCAAGGCCCCAGATGCTAATCCTGACCAGCTCGGATTCGTCGGTTTCTTCCTGCCGACGGCCGTCGTAAACAGCGAAGGTCTCGCCTTTGGTTCCGACCCGGACCCGTTCAACCCCCGACTGAACCTCAACTCCTACTATGGGGATCTCGGCTTGGACGATGGAACACCGCGGTCCGTGTACCAACTGGACACCACGAACCTGACTCAACTCAACGGACGGGACCAGGACGCGGGTGGCATCGTGCTCGAGCCCGGGCAAACCTACGAGCTGCCCAACGGACGAGGGTCCATCACGTTCGACAGTCTGAAACGCTTCGTCGCCCTCGACATCACCTATGACCCAGGCAAAATCGGCGCCCTGATCTTCTCCACCCTCGCCCTGACCGGACTCATCCTCTCGCTCATCACCGCGCGTCGGCGCGTATGGATCAAAGCCCGTGCAACACCAGAGGGAGGCACCACCCTTGAGTACGGACTCCTCGCGCGAGGAGAAGACTCGGGCCTGCGAAACGAGGCCGTCAGACTCGAGCAAGCACTGTCGTCCCACTGGGGTGTCACCCCGAGCAACAACGAGCACAAAAAGTCCGTGCCATCACCTGACACACCGCAGCACATATGACCGCCAAAAAATTCATCGCCACGAGAACGCGACGATTCGTCGGGCCGATCCTGATGACACTCGGGCTTCTGACCGGCGTCGGGCATCTCCTCGCCAGTACGCCACAACGCCAACCCCACATGTCCGCTCTCTGGGACGTAGTGACTGGTTACCCCGCCGCCGCACTCCTGTTTATCGTCGGAATCATCCTCACCAAACAACCTCACTGGAAACCCTCCAAGGCACCGCACACCGCCATCCACCAAATAGACCGGACCACGCTCATGTACCAGCCACACGAAATGCCCGGCCTCACCCCACAACACACGAAATTTGCAGGGCAGGAGGGCGAAGTCCTATACGGGGAGCGTCTCTACCCGAGCTTCTGGATTTGGGTTATCACAGTAGGCCTAGCTTTTGTTCCTGCCATCGTTTTCGCGCCCATCGATATGCTGATCGGCGTCGCCGCATCGGTACTGACCTTGGTCGGCCTCATCTTCGCGCTGCTCACCTCAACACCCACGATCCGCGTCACACCCACCGAACTACATGTAGGACGAGCTCGCATCGAGCGTCAATATGTGGGTAGGGCTCAAAGTTTCGCTGGCGCGAACGCTACGGCGCAACGGGGCACGCACCTGCACGGCCTGGCTTTTCTCTGCATCCGCGGATGGATCGACGGCGTTGTCCGAATCGAACTGTCGGACAAAGAAGACCGCACACCGTACTGGCTCGTTTCATCACGTCACGCCAAGGAACTTAGCCACGTGCTCAACGGAACTGAGGCATAGCCCTTCAGATTTTCTTTTTAGCCAGAGCATTTGAACTTGCTTCACGTATTTGAAGGGAAACCGATAACGAGCCTCATGTAAACCTATGTTGACGCATGACTCATTGGACGCTTCTCAGTTGCACCAAATCCTCTACCCACGAGAGGCCTGGCTCAGGGGCGAATCAGGCGACGGCAGCAGCCTGCTCCTCACCGATCTGCGCGAGGATGCTTTCGAGGGTACGGGTATGAAGTTGCGGCTCCTTCTTGCCGAGGTACTTCCGATTGATCAGCTTGCGCAGTTCGAGGGCTCGGGCCAACCGATCTGTCTCTGACTTCATACGCCACGCAGCAGGTTGTGCCATGAGCTGTTGCATTTCTGCTGCTCGCGCGTGGAGATAGTGACCCCTGTTGTCATCCAGCGGTCCTTTGATGGAGCTGGCACACGCCCCTATACGGCAGCCGATGCGCGTTCGGATATCAGTGTGCCCAAGCAGCGCAGCGCCAGTCGCTCGACTGACGGTGAGAGCCAGTCCCGGAAGGTACACACCCTCCTGGGATGGGCGAGCCTTTTTCTTGCCGTTTTCATCAAACTCTGGCGGCTTCGACTGCTGATTGATGGTGCGCGCATAGTTCACCGACTCCAGCTGACCAACTCCCACGGAGTAGTGGTCTGCGTGACCAAGGGCAACTGCCGCCTGGCCAATATTGCCCGACTGGCCTAGGGTCACCTCCAGGCCGTATCCCTTGAATACGTCGAGGTTCTTGAAAACCGCTCGGATCTTACGGATGCTCTCCTTCTCGCCGCCCAGCGGGGAGAAGCGCACATCTACAGAGGTGAAGCCGGCTCGTGCATACTCTTCGGCGACGTCGCGTATAAGGCCGGTGGAACACCGCGGCCCGAAGGTCATGATTGGGCGAGTTGGGAGATCGGTTTCCGATCGGGTCAACTCGGCCAACCCGAGGTTGAGCAAAGCGGTCTCGGGCGACGCTACGAAGAAGCTTGGTGGCGTAACCAGAGTGGCGGCTGCGGGATGTGCTTCGAGGACTGCGGACACCAGCTTGGCACGGGCATCCGGGTCAGCAGCGAGAGCAGAAAGATTGTAGGGAGTTCCGGTGAAACCCGGGATCTTTTCCAACGCGTACCCCGGGCTGGCGAGTCGCTCAGTCCTTGGATCGAAGGTGACCGGAATCCCTGCTTCGCGAGCAGCTTCAGCAACAGCGTTCTGGTGCCCGGCCCCGGACACATGGAGAGCGATTGCACCGATCGCTCCTGCGTCTCGTGTCAGGAAATCCTCAACCTTCAAGTGGTTGTTGTACCCCAACCGGAACTCGATACCCATGCCCGCCGCCTCTCGTTTCGTGCCAGTATACGTGACATACTAGGTGACATAAGCAAGACACAACGGAAGACACGCAATGACCGCCACCGCCGGAAACAACGCCCTCGCCATCAAAGTCAACGACATCATCGATAACCTCGGACTAACCCAGGACGAAGTTGGGCAAATAGTTGATGCCTCTGCTCGCACCATCTCGCGATGGACTCAAGGTGTCGTCGTACCTCAGCGCCTCAACAAACAGCGGCTGCTCGAATTGGCCTACGTGGCACAGGCCGTTACCGAAGTCATTCCCCGAGAACAGGCCAACCTCTGGATGCTTTCACCGAATCGCATGCTCGGACACGACAGCCCCGCTGACCGTATCCACGCCGGCCAGTTTCGTGACGTACTTGACCTCATCGAAGCCTTGGCTGAAGGCGTCGTTCTGTGAGTTCACCCGCCAACGATGAGGTCGTCGCACAGGTCGACCGCATCGGAGCGACGCCATTCTCCGGACAGACATATCGCTATACCGCCGCCCGCCGCGATCCGCTATCGGGAGCGGGAGCCAGACTCTTCGGAGGTCGGTGGAATCCCAGGGGCATCTACGCCACTACCTACCTCGCACTTCCAGAAAGCGCCTGCATTGGTGAGCTTGACAGGGCAGCAACGTCACAGGGGATGACATCAGAGACATTCTTGGCCGCCCCAAAGGTGTTTCACTCCCTCGCAGTCACCCGCCTGCCCGTCCTGGATCTCAGGGCACCTGAAACGCTGGAGCAGGTGGGCCTGACCATTGACGATATCGCCGGCGACGATTGGGATGCCTGCCAGAGCGTGGGCCACGCCGCATGGTTCCTTGAATTCGGTGGTGTACTAGCTCCATCGGCAACCGGAAACGGTTACGTGCTCGCCGCCTTTGAGGACCGTATCGACCCAGGCAGTATTACCGTCACTTCAAGCACCCCCCTGTCTCCCACCCTGTGCAAGCAGCTGCGCGAACATACATAGGACGAGCTAAGCAGCGGATACGACCAAGTCCAGCAAGTGGTCTAGCGGACCGTTACGTTCGAAACCTCTTGCTGACGTCGCAGGGCATCGTCGTAGAACGCCAAGCGGGCTGACGCGCGTGCCAAGTCTCGTTGCTCAAGCATGAACGAGTACGCGATCCACATGCCGAGGAGCAGGGTGGCGGCGACGGTAATATACGGGGCGGCCACACCATATGGGCCGCTGCCGTCGATGATGCTCCCCAGAAGCATTGGCAGCACCACCAATACGATGCTGAGGTAAAGGGCCGTGAACGCCGCGAGGCTACCGCCACCAAGGTGCGCGACACGGGTGCGAAGTTCTCTGAGATCCTCAAACTGTTGCGTCTTGCTAAGGGAAAGAAAGAGGTCAAGATCTGACTGTTGAACCACGGGGAACGA
Organism: Arthrobacter sp. BC5; assembly: GCF_056680255.1. Taxonomy (NCBI): domain Bacteria; kingdom Bacillati; phylum Actinomycetota; class Actinomycetes; order Micrococcales; family Micrococcaceae; genus Arthrobacter; species Arthrobacter sp. BC5. The sequence goes on along the minus strand of NZ_JBWXPX010000002.1, from coordinate 196,366 downwards.
TCGCGACCGCCTGCCCATACGGTTGAATGAGTGCCTCCGCGAAGCTTACGAAGGCGCCCCGACAAAAACGTCCTTCTCCTCGGTCTCGTGCCCTTCGGATGCAGTCCCCCGAGGCTCGAACCAGCAACTTGTAAGACCGCGTATCGTGCCATGGCGTAGATACTTGATGCATCTAGGACAAGGATGGGTCTGATGGGGAAAGCAAGTCGGTTGAAGGCTGCACGTCAAGAGGTGAAAGTGATCCGCGAACCGATCACCGAAACGCACGAACCAGATGTGCCGCAGAACTGGCCTCATGGCCATGTAGGAGTAACCCTGACGGACGACGACCAAGATGAGTGTATCGAGGTAACCATCCACGGGGTCCGGCACTACCTTCACTCCTCAACGGCGCAAGAACTCAGCACAATGCTCAGCTCGCGGATTGAGGAGTGGAATGAAAGGCCGCAAGCGTTGGGGCTCCCAACAGTGTGAAGACAGCGCTCCCGTGCTTGATCCGGGATCGCAACGGATGCGCTTAAACATGCTGGCCACTTATTCGGCTCATGAGGTGGCAACGCGTTTACAGGGAGCGGCCGTTGTCCTTTGTCGCCTGGTCCGCTCGACGGCTTGCTGCTGCTGTGTCCTTCTTTGACGATGCCGCTTCGCGCGCCTGACGCTCGGCGGCAGTAGCCTTCCGACTTTCGATAAGCTCGGCCTGCCGCTGGCTGAATCCTCCACCAGAATTGGTACGACGAGCAGTAGTGCTGTTTTTCTCACCCACACTTGTCTCCTTTTGGCCCTGGTTCTTCGCATCCGTCGCCGGTTCGCCTGCAGCCGCTGCCGCTTGTGCGCGGTGTCTAGCGAGCACACGGGCGACGGCAGCTGACATATCGTCACCCTGCTGCGGTACCGGCTCGGCCTGCACGGCATTCACAATGCGTGCCTCGCGCTGCTGCGGTGCCGGCAGCGGGTCGCTGGCGGCGCCGCGTTCTTCACGCATCCGGTCGACGACCCGGCGGGCGGCTGCCTGCTCGGTCGCCATGCGGTCCACGATCGCTGCCTCGTCCGCTCCCTGCTGGATCTGCGTGGCCGTCCTCGGTGCGACGGTCGTGAGTTCGTTGTGCTTGTGCAGGGCTGTGGCGCGCTCGATGAGGCGCTGCGCGGTGGGATCATCCCGGTACTGCTTGGGGATCAACACTGTTTCGTGGGCGCCGATGTTGTACCGGTTCCGGTATGCCTCGGTCTCGGCCGCGATGCTGTACCACTCGGCTGCCTTCGCTTGCCTACCGGGCACGGGCCCGAGCGCGTTGGTCCACGCTGGCTTCTCTTCCGCGAGCTGCGCGCCACGGACCATGACCCTCTGCCCGAGGTGCGCTCGGAGACGGTCAAGCTCGTTCCGGTAGGAGGCAGGCACCAGCTGATCGCGCAGGAGCACGGACGGTGCGAGGTCCTCACTGACCGCCTCGGCGGCGACCCTCGGAATGCTTGCATTACTTGTCTTCCTTGCATTACCAGCATTGCTTGTATTGCTTGTATTGCTTGCCTGTGGCAGTGCGAGGGCGCGGAGTTGCTGCTCGTACCGGATGGTCTCGCCAATGGTGACCTGGTGGGCGGTGCGGGGATCCTCCCCGCGTGCGGTGCGCTCGATCGCGGCCTGCGTCGGGGAAAGGTCCTGGCGGCGTTCCAACTCGACCGTCATCGCCTGCACAGTCCACTGTGCCTTCCGGGTTGTGGCGTCGACGGGCTGGGTCGGGTCAATTGCCTGCACCCTCTGCCGGGCATCGGTGCGAGCGTCGATGAGCTTGTCGGTCCGCATGAGCGCGAACGGGCGTGCCGCCCACTGCGTGTCCATCGGCATCTCACCGGGTGCGCGGCGGGGCAGCTCCGTTCCTGCTGCGTGCTTCGTGGCCTGGTCGGCGAGGCGGGCCAAATGCTCATCGGACACGGCGCCGAGGGGACGCTTGTCGGCGTTGGCGAGGAGGCTGCGGGCGGCGTCGATGCGCTGCTCGAGCCGGTAGGCGAGGACGGCTGCCGGGTCCTGCGCTCCGTCGAACCCGCGAAGGTGCCCGGTGTCGGCGTGTTGTCCGCGCCCGCTGCTGTCACGGCTGACGCCGGAGGCCTGGGCGAGGAGTGCTGCAGGGTCAAGTCCCTGGGCTTCGGCCGCGCGCAGGTGGGTTGCCACCGCTCCCCATGCCTCGTGCGAGGTGAACTGCACGGCGGTCCGCGGCCCCAGAACGTCGGCTGCGATGGTCCTAGTCTTGGCCTCCCATGCGGCGTTTTCGACCTCGGTGTAAACGCCGGCGAGGGTGGCGACGTCACCGGATCGGACGGCTTCGGTCCTTACTGCTTCATGCGCGGACAGGGTTCGGTCGTAGTTCGCGGTGATCGTTGACAGGACACTGTCGCGGGTCACGGCCTGGTCGTTGTCGTCGCCGAGGGCGACGTAAAGACGGTTCGTCTCGCGTCCTCGGGTGGCGGCGACGTAGGCGCCGGCGCGGTCGGTCCGCTCGTCCAGAATCGCGTGCGCGGTGTCCACGGTCGCGCCCTGGGCGCGGTGCACGGTCGCAGCGTAGCCGAGCTGTCCGTGCTCATGGAGGTACTCGGCGTCGACGGTGATCCGTCCACGGTGGCCTGCGTGCCGGAGCGTGATGCGCTGCCTCTCCTCACCTGCAGCTGCGTCGGGAGCTGCGTCGGTGGCGGGGTCGGCGGTGACCTTTTCGACGGTCCAGACGTCGTTGTTCTTGACGAAGTCCTTGCCCTGATTGACCTGCAGGGTGCGGTCGTTCTTACGGGTGACGACAGTGTCGCCGGCATAGGCGCGCAGTCCATCGCGCAGGACGACGGAGGGGGTTGCCTCAGTGATCGGGCCGGCGCCATCGGTGAGGTCGCCGGTGGCGATGCGGGCTGCCTGGGCGCGTGCGTTGAGGTCGGTGACGGTCGCGTTGTCGGTGGCGACCAGCAGCGAAGTCTTGCCGGCCTGAGTGTCGGCCATCCACGCGCCAAGGGCGTCCTGCGTCATGGCTTCGGTGGTGCCGGCGGTGATGCGCTTGTTCTCGAGGTACCAGTGGAACGGGGTGTCCACGCCGGCTGCGGGCGGCTCGCGCAACGCCAGGGACGCCTCCGCCTCGCCTTCCATGCGGAAGCGGTGGACTTCCTCGAGGCGGACGGCTCCGACCTCGTTGTTGAGCAGGCGCAGCGCCCCGCCGGAGCCGATAGCTCCGAGCTGGCGGTCATCTCCGATGGCCCTGACGACGGCACCATGACGGGCGGCAACGGCGACGACGTCGGCGAGCTTCGGGGTGGTGACCATGCCGGCCTCGTCGACGATGATCACGTCCCCAGACCCAAGGGCGAAGGCTCCTGCGCTGGCGCTCGTACCGGCTTGCTGGTTGCGGTGGGTGGCCAGGAACGCGTCGATGGTCGTCGCTTCTGCTCCGAGGTCTGCGCTCATGACGGCGGCCGCGGCGGCGGTGGGGGCGAGCCCGATGACCCGGCCGCCGGTGTCCCGGACGGCGTCGGCGGCCAGGGAAAGGCTCGTGGTCTTACCTGTTCCTGCCGGTCCGATGCCGAGGTTAAGCAGCTTCTCGTCAGTGGCGAACGCGCGCGCGAGGTCGATTTGCCCTGGGGACAGGGCTGGCTTGCCCGCCTTCGCTGCCGCTTCGGTGTGCTTCGCCAGAACGACGTCGAAGCGTTCCATGGACACGGCCGGGATGACGATCTTCTGTCCAGCTGCGAGGATCCTGTGCTCGGCATTCAGTACCTCGTGGGAGGTGAACAGGGCAGTATCGGCCTGCTGGAACTGGCTCGATCCATCGGCCCGCAGGAACTCGCGCAGACGCGGGGTGATGGCATCGGGCGTGACCTGGAGACTGTGCGTGCCGGTGACGGACCGGGTGACCTTCTCTACGGTCTCATCGGCGATCACTTGCCCGGGGAAAGCGTCTTTGAGGTGGCGGCGGGTCTGGGCGATGACGTGGTTCCGACCCCATGAAGCGCGCTTGCCTGACAACTCGTGCACGATCTCGCGGGCGTGCTCGTGCACGTTCAGCTCCGCGATACTGGGGCCGGCGGGCGTGCCAGTAGTTGCTGAGATGCCGGCGCTGCGGACGTGCTCGAGGAGTGCCGGTCCGACCGGCATGCCCATCCCTCCGTCCAGTCCGGTGCTGTAGTCCTTCTGCCATTCCTCGACCAGATCGGAGAGCCGGCGGGCACTCTTCTTCTCCGGCCGGGTCTCCAGCGTGGCCTGCTGCGCCAGGGCGATCTTCTGCTTATCGCTGGGCGCGTACCCGTGCTTGTCGCTGAACTCGGACTCCAACCGGTTGATCGCCCCGGCGATGTTCGTGCGCCTCGAGGACGCTCGGTGAATAGCGTCCAGGTCAATGCCGGCGACCTCGTACACGGGCTCTCCGCCACCGGTTGTCCGGGCTACAGTGCTGACGCCGAGGGCCGCGCAGACCTTCTCAATCACCTTCGCGTTGTACGTCTCGGACGCGGCGACGTTCATCTTGTAGAGGGTCCGCCCGTCGAGGGAAGACCACTTCCCGTCGGCTCCCTGGACCTTGTTGGCGATGACCACGTGGTCGTGCAGTTGCGGGTCCCCGGCGCGGGAGTCGTAGTGCCGGAACTGGGTAGCGGCCAGTCCGTGCTTCACGTCGATCTGCCGCACGCCCTGCGGTCCACGGCGGGTGTAGACGGCGTTCTTCTCGAGGAAGGTGATCGTCTCGGCGATAGCTTCGTTGTGGGCAGCCTCGACGGCTTTGCGGGCTTCGTCTCCGCCGAGCGCCCACAGCAGGGATACCGATTTGGCGGGAGAGAACACCAAGTCATACCCAGCCACTGTCTGCTGCTTGGGCGCTGTCTGCGCCGTAACGTAGCGAGCCAGCTCTTCGTTGCTGCGGGCGTTCCGGCCGTGCGACTCCCGGAATAGCTCACCACCTACACGGAACCGGATCTCGTGCATGGCCTCTGTGGGAAGCACCTTGTCGGCATTCTCGGGGCCGCTCCACGCGGGTCCACTGGTGCGCCGGAAGCGGGCGACTTCCTCGTCGATGCGGCGGGTCATGTCTGTATTGGCAGCGCCGAACTGAAGATATTTCCGACCCAAAGCAACGTCAGCCTGTGTGCCTCCATCAGCGAGTATCTGAGCTGCGTTGGGCTTGATTCCTTCGCCAAAGAGAGCTTTCATCTGCGCCTCGGTGACTTCGCCCTCAACCTCCAAAAGCTCCTTGGAGTGTCCGACCCACTGCCCCGGAGGCATGCCGTCGACGGTGTAGTAGTCCCCCAGCTCGCGGCCGCCTGCGCGCAGCTCATCACCGCTGGCGACTTCGGAGGTGTAGTAGGCGTAACCGTCCCCAGCACTGAGCTTATGGACGGTCATCACAGCCCTATTCTCGCGGGCTGGGCCGCGATTGTCGACCTCACTTACATGAGTGCATGAGGTGTGACGGATTGTGGTGGTTGGAACGGGGTGAAATCGTGAGGTGACGACGGAGGAGGAAACGCGATGGAACCACGTGGAGGCCACTACGATTGGTCCATCGCGAACGTGATGCGGTTGTGCACATGAGAATGGGCTGTGGGTAACACGATTTACCGTTATCCACAGTTCGTTCGATTGTGTGGAACCGCGGACGGACGTTATCCACCAGGTGGGCAGCATAGAGACGTTGGGTTATCTCGGAGCTGTCCACGTGTGGTCAACGTCCGTTAGATCCAGTCCGAGCGTCAGCGAGGTCCGCATGAGTAGTTGTGAGTGCCGGCCTCGAGGACGAACGGTGTCCGGGATTGGCTGGTTTTCGGTAGGGGTCGACCCGTAGTGGTCGGGCGCTACCCGTTAGGTTTGACAGGGAAAATGCGTCGGACCGCAAGTCGCGGCTGGAGCGGGATCAGGTACACGTTTTGAACGCAGGATGAGTGAAGGGGACGAGTCATCATGGCAGCACCGAGGAAGTCAGCGCAGCAGGTAGCGGCACGGGAGAAGGCGAGGGCGAAAGCTCAGGAACTGACCGAGCGGCACGAGCGGTTGATTGACCTGGCGGCGGAGTTCTTCGAGCAGGAGCAGCAGGCCGAGCAGATTCGCGCCGAGGCGCAGGAGCGTGCGGACGCGATCCTGGCGAAAGCCGAGCAGGACGCCGAGGCGGCCGCGAAGGAGGCTGGCGCGAAGGTGCAGCAGATGCTCGACACCGGCGAGAGCCGAGCAGCGGTCGCCGCCCGGCTTGGACTCAGCACTGCCGAGATGAAGCGGGCTCTGGATGGGGTCGGCACCAGCTCGCCCTCCGGGGAAGGGCGTACCGAGCCGGCGCTGGCGGCAACAGCGGACGACGTCGCGGAGCAGGTTGCCGCCGAGACAAAGGCCGCGTAGCGGGTGAGGCTCCGACGGCATGAATCCGGGCTGGGATTTCTGGTCCTTGGTAGTGCCATCGCTTGTTTGACTCTTGCCCTCATCGTCTTCGGTACAGCCGCTGTGACGTGGCAGCCTTTCGCAGCTCTCGTTGCTGCTGCGGGTTTGGGGATCTGGCTTTTCCGCTTCGGCTCGCGTCATGCGTGGGTAGCACTGCTGGTTCTGGCCGGAACACTGGCCGTGCTGTTCTTACTCGCGGGCAACTCCGAGGTCATCCGGTCGGTGCCGGTCGCGTGGATTTTCGGTTTCGCTGTCGGGTCAAACTTCGGTGTGGCGTGGAGGATGACGGCTCGCAAGCCGGCGGCGTTGTCGGCCGCGAGGTAAGTCGGATCGTGTCGGTGTGCAGCGCGGCCAAGGTGCGCGTGCCTGGTGCGCGGCACCGGAGCCGTGTCGAGGTTGAGTGCGAGGACGGCGGTTCGTCGCCGGTGACCACAGCTCGAGGTTCCTACAGTGGCGGCGAACCGCCCCGCCCACCTGTGGTGAGCTGACCGCCCGATCCTTCCCGTGGCCGAGGCCGGTGGTGCAGGGCCGTCTAGCTCCCTGCACCACCGGTGTCCGGTGCTACTCGGCCGCGGCCAACTCTTCCGCGATCATTTCCTCTTCCATGTTGCGAATGTCCTCGAAGGCTTCGGCCTCCTCCGCTTCGTCGGCGGTTTCGGCAACCTCGGTATCTGCCCCGTCCTCAGCAACGTCCTCTGGAGCCTGCGTCTCCGGCGCGGATTCTGCTGCGGGTGCCGGTGCTAGCTTCGGGGCTGGTGCGGGGTGGGTGATGAGCCGTTCCACATCACTGAGGTTGTATCCCCACGCCGCAAGTGCCATAAGGTAGTGCTTCGCGTCGGGGTCGAAACCGCGCCATGACTGGCGGGTCATGCGCTTCTCAAAACCGGCGAAGATCATGGCGAGGGCGTTGACCTCGTGTCGAGCGTTCGGACGGCTGGCGATCTTCACCAGTTCCCGGTTCGCACCGAACCCGCTCCCGGTGCCAGCCTTCCCGGTAAGCAGTTCTGCGGCGAAATCGCTCTCCTCGTTCAGTCCTTTTCCCACGGTGTAGGAGTGGGAAGCCATGGCCTGCACGATGAACCGGAGTGCGTTCTTCGGCGCGGTCTTGCCTTTGAGTAGTCCCTTCACGAACTCGATGCGGACCACCGTAGCTTCTCTGCACTTTGCAAGTGCCTCAGATCGGCCGGGCCCGGTAAGAGTTGTGCGGTTCCCTGAACTCTTTCGAACTTTGTTTCCAGCGTGCTGATGCGGTCAGCCCCTCCCGAGAGCCAGAGCGAGAACCGCTTGTTGCACGGGTAGTAGCGATGCTTTGAAGTTGTGTCCTACGAAGGCGGGGCTGTCGATTGCTTCGGCTGACACTTCCCGTCCACGTTGAAAGGGCGGGCACGGCGCAAGTTGTACGCTCTCCGGGGCCTGTTTCAGCAACGAGGCTGTGATGATGAACGGTGCCAGCTCGTCCGTGTGAGTGCCGGGAGCATCCGTGATAATGACGTCGGCTGAGGCAACCGCCGCATCGAGGTCATCGGTCCACCGAGTACCTGGTGTCGCCAGCGCTGCTGGGCAGCATTGAACTAGATTCAACCCGAATGCTTTGGCCCCCTCAGACCACGCTCTCGCGATATTTCCATCGGCGCCCACGAAAAGGAAACGGAGCTGGTCGAGATCGCGGGTGCGAGAAATCGCGTAGAGATCAGAGAGGACTTCGCAGGGATGGTTATCTGCCGTCATGGCATTGACGACTGGAAGGGCATTAGATGCGGCTAGCCCTTCGAGGATGCTGATGTTCTGGTGCCTAACAACGAGCACATCGACCCACGACGCCAAGTAGCCCGCAACATCTTCGAGTGCTTCAGGCTTATCGAGTGTCTCAGGCGGAATGGTGATCGGCTGTAGCCCCATGAGCGTGGCGCCTCGTTCGAATGACACCCTAGTCCGGAGGCTCGATGGAGGGAAGAAGAGCGCTGCGCATCCGTTGAAACGAGGGCCGTTTCCGGCACTGTATTCATCGGCCAGGCGGAAGACATCTCGCAGTTCGGTCGTGGTCCAGTCGTCGAGTCGAAGAAGGTGGCGCATACCTAAACGATAGAGCGATCACCGGCAATTGTTCGGCGCCCACGCGTGGTCTTGAAGCAGGTGGTTAGCGTGAAAACCGGGCCTATTCGGAGCTCAGCAGGGGATGAACCAATCAATCTCCCGGAGTACGCACGACTGGGATGCCTAGGTCGGTTGCGCCGAATCGGGCCATCCGTTGTGCATCTTGCCGCTTGCCTTGTAGGAACTGGAGGGTGAGGTCGATGCCTTCGAGTTCGCCGAGCCAGCCCTTGGTTTGGGCGAGTTCGCGCCGGGTGATGAGGTCTTCGTTGATTTCGTCGAGGCGGCTGATCATCTTAGGGTCGACCTGTAGCAGGGGGCAGCGGATGCAGGCATGTTCATGTTCGCAGGGGGTGGCGTAGGGGCGCCCGCAGTTGCCGAGCTCGACTTTGCGTTTGTCGAAGTGTTCTTCGAATTCGGTCCATTCTTCCGCGGTCGGGGGTCGGTATTCCTGGGCTGCTCGGGTAGCTCGGGCGGTTCGGCGTCCGGCGAGGTGGGTCTGGTAGTGGCGGATGACGTCTTCCTGAAAGACGGTGACGTAGCCGTGGGTGGTCTGCACGTCGAGGTGTCCGAGGAGGGCTGCTCCGATGTGGATGGGTAGGCCGTGGTTGACGAGGTCGGTGGCAAACAGGCGGCGGAAGTCGTGCGGGGTGAACCTGCAGCCAGCCAGTGACGGGTGTTCGACCGCGAGGGCATCACTGAGCTTATTCAGTTCTGCGCGCAGTGTTTCAGGGCTGATGACTTCGGTGCGCTGCCCGATGGTGCGTTGGAACAGGAACGGTTGCGGTTCGCTGGTGATTCGTTCGTGCTTGTCATAGCGCGTTGCTAGCGGCACGCTGCGGCGGTTTCGGGTGAGTCGGCGGATGATCGTCGCGATCACATGGAACAGTTCGGGGGTCATCGGGATCACACGCTCACGGTCGGTCTTTGACGGGGCGACCACGAGCAGGGCCACAACTTCCCCGTTGGGCCGGGCGTACTGGCGGATGCTCAATTGCGACAACTCCAGGAGTTCCTCGCACCGCAGTCCGGTATGCCGCAATGTTTCCACGGCAGCCCACTGCCAGAACGAAGCATCCTCGGTGAACGTGACATTGACCGCCCGCCCGGTCAACTCATCGAGCACCCGGATGTTGGGCCGCCCATGAATCTCGGCGTGCCGGGCATCACCGACGGTCCACAACCGCCTGTAGTGCTTTGCTCCGACGGTGAGTTCCTGGTCCGGTTCGGCAATAGTCGCGGCTTCCAAGAGTTCATGCAGGTGGTCCCGGCGGGCGGTGACGGCGGCGACGAAGGCAGGAAGGACTGGTTGAAGCAGGCGTATGCGGCCATCCATACGTTCTTTAGCTCTGCGTTTCGCTTTCGCCTGTGACCTAATCTCCCTGCTGCCGACGGGGCTGGGCGCAACCCACCTGGCCCATCGTTCTGGTTCCTGAGCTGCCCAGCCTTGAATGTCGAGGTAGAACGCGCGAACGTTCGTCAGGATCGCGTCTGTGCTCAGGCGCGGTCGTCCGTCGAGGCGAACCTCTAGGAGTGCCCGCCAACTCTCGTAATCTTCCGGCGTGAGGGCGAGATCCGCCTGGGCTGGATTGATTTTCAGGAGTCCGGTCCAGAACTTCCCGCAAAGGTCCGCGGCTAGATCCCGCAACGACGAGTAGTCGATGTCGTGGCTGCGCCGGGTCAGGTACGCCACAAACAGGGCGTTGATGTCACGGTCGACGATGTTGTGGCGGTCGACGAGTTCGGCGGGCGTCATCGCCGGGGACCGCATCGCTCCGCGCAGCGTTGCAGGAACATGCGCAGGGAAATGCCCGGATTCCGCCAGGACCCGCCAGGCGAGGTGGCCGACATAGGCCTCGTAGCCGGCGCCCCAACCTCCGTCGCGTGTGGCTATCGCGTAGTGCAGCAACGCTTCCGCGCTCAGATCGGCGAACGCGATGCCCTGGGTCGTCAACGCGGCGGCAACATCGAAGCGGGCGCACCTCTTGAAATGCCCTGAGGTTTCGCTCCGGTCGAGCAATGCCAGAAACCGCTCCAGCTCCGGATCATTCTGCGCATGTTCAAACTGTTCGTGGTAGCGGACGAAGCTGCTAATCCGGAAAGCTGCGAGGGACGGCCGGATCACGCGCAAGCAACACAGCAGCATCAGTGAATGCCCCAGTTCCCCGTCCAGACGAAGGTTGCCCGTGGTCAGATCCCGGACGCGGCGGTGCCCATCATTGAGTCCAGAAGCCACCCATCGTTCTTGCCACGTCCGGCCCGGGTGCCCCTCGAGGTAGCCCAGCAACCAACCCAAACCCGCGCGCCGAAGTGAGCACCTCGGTTGCGATCGCGGCCAAATCGCATCCACCAAACCGTTGATCGTCTCCAGAGAAGCAGTGTCCAGGTCTCCTTGCGGACGCGGCGGGACGCTCGGTGGGGTCGCCGGCGCGGGCATGATGACGCTGCGGACCGGTCTCCTCACAGCCGATGCCGGCTCGATACGCCGCTGCTCGGGGCGCCTAAGGGGCCTAACCACCGAACACGACCGTGAAGTCATCCGCGTCATATCCCGGTGTCAGTGTGGGTTCCGGTCGCGGAGCGGCAAAGTGCTCCTGCACCTTCTCGAACACCTCATCAATGCGTGGTCGCAGGTACGGCGCCATCGATGACACCCTCCGATGTCGGGTCACCGCCATCACCTCGGGCACGGTCAGATTCGGGTCCGACACCATCCGATTGATCGTTGTATGCCGCAGATCATGCAGAGACCAGTCCGTGCCCAGCACGGTATTCGCGCGCTGAAGGACCCGCCGAGCCGCGTGATAGTTCAACGGTCGCGTCTTCCCGTGCAGAGCCCGCCAAATCAGTTCGTCTGGTCTCGGAGTGCCGTGCTCATGGAAGTACGCCGCTAAATGCTGCAAGGATTCTGGAGACGCTGGAACCGGCTCCAACGCCCTGGACCCCTTGGACACGACCCAGACCCGCTGTCCTGCCCAGTCCACCTGATCACCCCGGACCCCGAGAAGTTCGCTCGCCCGGGCACCCGATGACAAATACAAGCTCACGAGTGCCTTATCGCGGCTCGTCCGTAACGCGCCCATCAGCTCATCAACAAGATCATCCGTCATTGACCTCGGCGCCAGCACGGCCGCCTTCTGCCTCAACGGCGCACGACGCACGCCCGGGATCTCTTCCATCGGGCTGCGATGCGCAAGCCGGGCTCGACGGCCAGGGCTCTCCGGCACCGGGTTCATCACGGGCCCCCGGCTAAAACGAGCGTGGAAGACATAGAAGGAAGCAAGAACAGCCAGCGCATGATTGATCGTCGCCGGCGCATACCCCGCAGCCAGTGACCGCTTTCCCGTCCGCGGATTCATCAACCGGTCCGCGCTCCCCCGCCGCTGGGGATTAACAGCCGAACGCATCCAACCCACCAGGACCTCAACCTCCAAGCGGCCCGCCCGGTCCCACGGAACGCCGATCAGTTGCAGCACCCGCCACCAGCGCAGCAAGTCATTTCCATACGACCGCACCGTCAACGGGCTCATATCCGTCAACACGAGATCACGCAGGAACACCGAAAACGGCTCGATCTCCAGCCCTGCCTCATCAACCACGACATACGGCAGCAAACCTGCTGCGGTTCGCTGGACTGCGCCAATGCCAGGCAACCCAATCTGACCCTCGAGCAACTTGAGCCGCATATCGTCCACGATGACCACCTCTCCGGAGTGCTGGGCCTCAGTCTCCCCGAAGTTCAGTCAACAGGACGGCGTCCCATGCCTTGTTGTTCTCGATCACGGTCCGGCGCTCGGCTTTTTCCTCCTCGGTCATCTTCCCGGCGCGGGGTGCTCCGGGCTTCGTGAAGCCTGCGGCCTTCCAATCGGTGTTGACGTAGGCCGTCGCAACTCCTGAGTAGGTCCACCGGACGTAGGCGGCGTTCGCGTCCTCCACCGTCAGCCGCTCGCCCGTGGCGGTGCGAAGGTCGGTGATGTCAGCAATCGGGCCTTTGTAGTCGTAGTGCGTGAACGCTGATTCCTCGATGATCGCCAACCCTGCGGCTTCGGCTTCGGCCTTGGCGGCCGCGACTGCGGCTTCCCGCTTCCGGTCGTCGCGGAGGCGCTGGGCGGTGTGGTCGAAACTCTGCGGGGCCTGCTTCGCGGTGGTTTCCAGCTTCACGATTGCTTCGGTGTCTCCCGAAAATTCTTCGATCACTGCGGCCATGTCCAGCGTCATGCCTGCGGCGAGGAACGCGGTCGCGGTGTCGTCGGCGCGCACTTTCAGGGCCACGTCCACGGTGGCCTTCTTCGCTCCGGTCTTACGGGCGATCTGCGTCGCTGATACACCGAGCAGTGACAGCTGGTGGAAGGCCTCGGCGCGGTCGTTGTCCGTCAGCTCGCGGCGCTGGTCGTTCTCCACGATCTGCTTGGCGAGCCGGTCGGCTTCGGTGAGGGAATCGACCACGTACACCGGGATGGTGTCGAGGTTGTTCTCCACGGCGGCGAGGGTGCGCCGCTGCCCGTAGAGGACATGCACGGTGCCGTCCTCGATGCGGTGAGCAACGACGGGCTGAATGACTCCGTGCTCCTTGATGGAGGACAGGAAAGCCTTGTCGAGCTGCGCTTCGGCGCGCACGTTCGCGTCGATGGTCAGGGTGGCGGGATTGATCTGTTCCAGAACGGACATGGTTGTGTTCCTTCTTGGTAGGTGTGGGTCCGGGCCTGTGGTGTGCCAGCGGGACTGTGGTGGCCCTTCCCCCCGTTGTTTTTTGCCTGCTGGCGAGCTCGCTCGCTCGTCCCCGACGGAGCAGTGCTCAACGCCGTAGGTGCGAGGGTGCGACGATCCTGGGAGGAAATAAGCGACGCAGGAGCGCCGGACAGGATCGGTGTGCCCGAAGCCGGCGGAGCCGGTTGACGCTGTGGAGCGGGGGCGCATAATCCGAAGGACAGCAGCAAAAAACGTCAGGGTCGGGTGCGACGAAGGAGCGCCCGGACCTCATCAGGCCGCAGCGAAGCGAAGGACCATTGCCCTGCTCGGAGCCCTGGCGGAGAGCAGGGAAGCACTACAGGCCAGAACAGCGACGGCCGCCGGCCACCCACGGACGCCTGGGCGCATCGTTGGGGTATGGGAAAGGGCGGCAGGGCTGGTGTGCCCGTGCCGCCCTCCGTGCCCGGCTAGGTTCTCTCAGCCGCTGGTGTGTCTAGGCGAGGAGATCCTTGTCGGCTTCGGGTGTCCACACGATGTCAACGTGCGAGAAGTGAACGGGCCCGGCCGTTATCTGGTCCTCGAGCAGTTCTTCCACTGTCGGCGCTGTCAGCTGCGGAAAGTGCACGGCCAGACTCTCGCTGAACGGGGTTGTCATGGTGATGCTCGGGGTGGTTCGCGCGATGTAGTCCGTGGTTCCCATGCGTGTGTCTTCCTTACTCGGTGGAGTGATTTCACTGTACGTGGTGGCGCAGCCGGAACCCGGGGGTCGCCTGGCGGACCAACCCTGTAGGTGCAGCTCGTGGCTGGTAGGTGTGGTCGCGTCAGCGTGTGAAGCGGCGGCCGGGGGAGATGTTCCTATAGACAAGCCCTACTCCCCCAGCGCTGAATTATTACTCTGCATGGGTTGCGTGCCGCTTCAAATCCAGAAAGGACCCCCGCCTTCGGGCGAGGGTCCTTGCTGTGGCTGTGGTCTACCTGGTGCTCAGGTTGATTGCTCCTGTGGCTTGGAGAGGCGTGCGAGGGCTTTGTGCAGACGGGTGTCTGCGTCGTCGGCCACGTCCCGGACGGCGGGACTGTCGCTGAGTTGAACCATGGTCTGCGGATCGATGGCTTCAATAGTCGTTTCGTGCTCGTCGGGGCCTCGTCGAACGACGACATTGCAGGGCAGCAAAGCGCCCATGGATGGTTCTGCGGCCAGGGCCCGGCTCGCAAGGGACGGGTTGCAGGCGCCGAGGATGATGTAGTCCCCGACGGCGTCCGCGGCTTCTGCCCCGAGCTTTTCTTCGAAGGTGGCCCGGACGTCGATTTCGGTGAGGATCCCGAAGCCCTGCTCACCAAGTGCTTCCCGCGTGCTCTGCACTGCTTCGTCCCAGGACAGGGGAACGGTAATGGAGTGGGTGTACGTCATGGAAAACTCCTTCGCGTGGGTCGTGCAATGGCGGGCGGCAGGACCATCTCAACAGGTCAGGGCCAGGTTTTTTCCGGACTGAATCGAGCCAGGGTCAGGCGAGGGTGAGGAACAGTTTCTCGAGCTCCTTCTTGTCGAGGGTGGTGTCCTCGCGGACGATGCACTGCTCCAGGCCGCTGGCGATGATGGCGAATCCGGCCCGGTCCAGTGCTTTGGAGACTGCGGCGAGCTGGGTGACGACGTCCTTGCAGTCCTTGCCCTCCTCGAGCATCCGGGTTACCGCGGCCAGCTGGCCTTGGGCTCGCTTCATGCGGTTGATCACGGGGGTCAGTTCGGTCGGGTCCAGCTGCATGGTGTTCTCCAAAGGTCGTTTCTACTCCCTCAAGCTTATACCCCCATGGGTATTTTGACTACCCCGGGGGGTATGCGGAATACTCCTGGGGGTATTCGTTTCCACACCCCCGAGAGGTTCCCATGAGCGCCCCCACCCCCGTCACGTCCCCCGCTGCACCGACGACCCCCACCGCATCCGCCACGACTTCCACCATGTCTTCGCCCGCGGCTCCCACTGCCGTAGCGGCTGAAACCCTGCGCTCCTGGATGAATGAGCAGGAGGACCTCGTAGTGATCGATGTGCGGTCCGCGGCTGAGTTTGAGTCCGCGCACATCCCGGGCTCCTACAACATCCCGCTGCCGCTTCTGTCCGAACACACCGATGAACTCGCGTCCCGCCTGGGCAGCAAGGTCGTGCTGGCATGCCAGTCCGGCGTGCGGGCCGAACAGGCACGTCAGCGCCTGGCTTCCTCCGGCATCAGTGCAGCCCACGTCCTGACCGGCGGAGTTCCCGGGTACACCGCAGCCGGTGGTGACGTCGTGCGAGGTAAGGCCCGGTGGGACCTTGAGCGTCAGGTCCGCATGGTCGCCGGGTCCCTCGTCCTCACCGGGTTGATCGGTGGCCGGTTCGTCTCCCCCAAGGTCCGGGCCATGGCGGGTGTGATCGGGACCGGGCTTACGTTCTCGGCGGCGACGAACACCTGTGCCATGGGCCGGGCCCTGTCCGCGATGCCGTGGAACAAGGCAGCCCAGGAACCCACCCGCGAATCCGCGATCCTCTCCCTGCCCACCACATCAGGCCAGAGAAATCAGGCAGACCAGGGAAACCAAGCAACCCAGGGTGGCCAGGAGGATCAGTCCGGTCGACGGGCTGATGCGGCGTGAGCGCGACCCTGATCCTCGTCCTGGCCCTGTCGATACTGATCGGCTTGTCCCTGGGTGTCCTGGGCGGCGGCGGATCGATCCTGACCGTCCCGATCCTGGTGTACGTGGCCGGATTCGAGGCCAAGGAAGCAATCGCCGCGTCCCTGTTCGTCGTCGGCGTCACCTCGGCGGTGAGCGTCATCAGCCACGCCCGTAACGGGCGGGTGATGTGGCGGACAGGCCTGATCTTCGGCGCAGCCGGCATGGCCGGCGCGTTCATCGGCGGGCTCCTCGGCGGGTTCATCCCCGGACAGATCCTGCTCATCGCGTTCGCCCTCATGATGGTCGCCACTTCCATTGCGATGATCCGCGGACGCAAAAAAACCCCCAACACCAACACTGGCACTTCAGGAAGCGCGTCGGAGGGCGTCAAGCGTGAGCTTCCCCTGGGCCGGGTCATCCTCGATGGTGTGGTCGTCGGTCTGGTCACCGGGCTCGTCGGTGCTGGGGGTGGTTTCCTCGTCGTTCCCGCCCTGGCCCTCCTCGGTGGCCTGCCGATGTCCGTGGCCGTCGGAACGTCCCTGGTCGTGATTTCCATGAAGTCCTTCGCAGGCCTCGCCGGATACCTCACCACCGTCCAGATCGACTGGTCACTGACCCTCGCTGTCACGGCAGCGGCGATCGTCGGATCCCTGATCGGCGCCCAACTTGCCGGCCGGATCCCCGAAGCGGCGCTGCGCAAAGCGTTCGGCTGGTTCGTCCTGATCATGGGAGCCTTCGTCCTCATCCAGCAGGCACCAGCGGACACCCGCCTCGTCCTGGCAGCAGCCATCACAGGAGCCACCCTCATCACACTTGCCGCCTGCCGGTTCATCATCCCGACCTGCCCCCTAAACACCCGACACCGCACCCGACAAGCCGATCAGGGCCGACACCGCAGCACACCCACACCCGCCTGACCCGCCTAACCCCACCTGCCCCGGCAGCCCCTATCAGCACCCTCCACCAGCGCCCTGTGTACCAGCAAGGAAAGGACACCCGATGGCCGAGATCACCGTCAACGACACCCATGCCCGCCGCCAGTCAGCGCAGATCCTTGACGTCCGGGAGAACCCGGAAGTCGGATCAGGGATGATTCCCGGCGCCCTGCACATGCCCATGAGTGAGCTACCAGCTCGCGTGGATGAGCTTGAGTTGAACACGCCACTTATCGTCGTCTGCCGTAGCGGCAACCGCTCCGCCCATGTCGCGGACGCCCTCACCGCAGCAGGCTTCACTGCCGACACCATGACCGGCGGCATGATCGCCTAGGCCAGGGCCGGACTCCCCACCACCTGACACTCCCCCCACCCGACGCCACCGTTTTCGGACCCGCTGTTTCCGGAGCCGCTGTTTCCGGTACGGGCGATGAGGGGTGTCACCCACACCAATACCCCGCGCCCCATCAGCGCCCAGCCGCGCCAACACAGGGGCCCCCAATAGACCGGGTGCGTGCCCGGACCTGCCCCGTTTCAGGTCCGGTCACGCACCCTTCCCTCACCCCCTCACCCATAGCCCCTTGCACCCGAAGGCCAGGACTCCACCCGCCTTGCGGGATACCCCTGGGGGTATTAGACTGGAGCTCACCAGATACCCCCAGGGGTATTACGAGGGTCGATTGTCCTCCGCTTACAGAGCCGTCCACATCCCCTCGAATCCCCATACTTCTTTCCTCCCGACCTGACTTGAAGGAGATCACCAAATGCTGATCGAACGGATTTACGACGAAGACCTCGCCCAGGCCAGCTACCTCATCGGCTGCCAGGCCAACGGCACCGCTGTTGTCGTCGATGGCCGCCGCGATATCGCCGTCTACCAGGACCTCGCCGCGAAGAACAACATGAGGATCGTGGCCGTCACCGAGACCCACATCCACGCCGACTACCTCTCCGGCACCCGAGAACTCGCTGCGGCGACAGGGGCAGAAATCTACGTCTCCGGGGAAGGCGGAGAAGACTGGCAGTACGAGTTCGAGGGAACCCGCCTCTACGACGGCGACGCGATCACCGTCGGCAACATCAGCATCCAGGCTGTCCACACCCCCGGACACACCCCCGAACACCTGTCCTTCCTGGTCACCGACGGCGCGTTCAGCGACAAGCCTGGTTACCTGCTCTCGGGTGACTTCGTGTTCTCCGGCGACCTCGGCCGCCCGGACCTCCTCGATGAGGCAGCAGGTGGTGTTGATACCCGTTTCGAGGGTGCGAAGCAGCTGTTCAAGAGTCTGCAGGAGAAGTTCCTGACCCTGCCCGACCACGTCCAGGTCCACCCCGCCCACGGTGCCGGCAGTGCCTGCGGCAAAGCTCTCGGCGCCATCCCCTCCTCCACTGTCGGGTACGAGCGGCTCTACTCCTGGTGGGGCCCCTACCTCGCGGCGAACGACGAGCAGGGCTTCATCAACGAACTCCTTGATGGCCAGCCCGACGCGCACGCCTATTTCAGCCGGATGAAGCGCGAGAACCGTGAAGGCCCCGCCGTCATAGGAGAACGCGCTCCCCTGGCCGAGCTCGACAAGGGCCAGGTCGCCAAGGATCTCGCCGCGGACACGGTGACGTTCATCGACACCCGCACCGCGAACGAGGTCCACACCGGAACCGTGGAAAGGTCCCTGAACATCCCCGCCGGCGCTGCGATCGCCACCTACGGTGCCTGGGTCGTGAACCCCGAGAAGGATAAGAACCCGCTGGTCCTGCTCGCCTCCGGACAGGAGCAGGCGCAGGAAATCTGGGATCATCTCGTCCGGGTCGGTATCGACCGTGTCGCCGGGTACGTCACCAGCATCGATGGGCTCCCCACGACAACACCCGCTCTCGTCCAGCCGGCAGACCTTGCAGAGGTGAATGCGGCGATGATCCTCGACGTGCGTAACCGCACCGAACACACCAGCGGGCACGTCCCCGGAGCTCACCAGCTCAACGGCGGACGGGTGATGTGGCACCTCGACGAACTCCCCACCGACGGGACCATCGTCACCTACTGCCAGAGCGGACTCCGCAACTCCGTCGCCGCCAGCGCGCTGCGCCGGGCAGGGTACGACGTCGTCGAACTCGACGGCAGCTACACCGCCTGGAACACCTGGCAGCAGACACAGGCACGGGAGAACGCGCCCACCAGCTAACCGGTCCTACGACCCGCTAGGGGTGGGAACCTCCCGGAGCTGATACTGCCCCAGACCCTGTGGGACGGCACATTGATGATGTGTCGTCCCACGGGCGTCTCCTCTGAGAGGCCTCTAACGGCCGCCACCCCGGTCCGAACCCCTGAGGGGCGGTCGAGGCTAGCCCATAGGCTAGGGCGGACGGGAGGCGCTGCCCCGCGCCTTCGCCGTATCCCGGAAGTCGGCTGTAAGGAGTCAGCGGTTCCTATACACGACGCAGGACACAGGATGTAGGAGGACGGTTCTTGATGAAGCTTTCCGCGGGTGCCCGGGTCGGCGTGGCCGGTGCTGCGGTGGTCGGGGTCGCCTTCGGTATGGCCCGGTACGGCTACGGCCTGACACTGCCCGACATCCGGAACGATCTGGGGCTCTCGGAGCTGGTGCTCGGCCTGATCGCCAGCGCAACCTTCGCAGGCTACCTCGCCGGCCTGCTGCTCGCAGGGCCCCTCGCAACCCGCTACGGGTCACGCGCCCCGACAACCGTGGGCGGACTATCTGGTGCCCTGGGAGCGGTGATCGTGACAGTCGCGCAATCCCCCGGGTTGCTCGCGGTCGGTGTCATCCTGGCAGGCAGCGCCGGCGGGTGGGTGTGGACTCCCTACTCCGACATCGTGACCCGTACGGTGCCCTCACGACAACAACCCCGGACGCTGGCGATCATCACGACCGGCACCAGCGGCGGACTGGTACTCCTCGGCGCCCTGGCCGTCCTGGCGATGTCCGGTTCGTGGCGTCTGGTCTGGGCCGGCATCGCCCTTGCCGCGGTGGCCGCCGCGGCCGTGAACCTCCGCCTGATCCCGCGAACCAAACTCAACACGCAGCCGGACCCGGCCTCGAACACACCGCACGATACCTCCTCGCTGGCCAGGGCGCTGCGAGTCCCGGCCGCCTACTCCGTGGTCTACTTCGCCGTCGTCGTCATCTACTTCACCTACGCCGCGGACATCGTGGCCAGCGGTGACCTCCCCGCGGTTGCTATCCCGGCACTCTACGCAGCAATCGGTGTGACCGGCATGGTAGGCATACTGACCGGAGCCGCAGCGCAGCGGATGGGTGCCTCACGGGTCGCCGCCCTGTGCCTCGTGACGGTCGCTGCGGCGCTGGCACTTCTCGGCCTGGCCAGTGACTCCCTGATCGCCACGGCGGCCTCAGCGTGCATCTTCGGTGCAGGGTACATGGCAGGATCGGCCGTCCTCGCGGTCTGGACCGCCGAGCTTGTACCCGACCACGCAGGTGCCGCGTTCACCGGATGCCTGGTCATCGGAGCCCTCAGCTCGGTCGCAGCGCCGGCCATCGCCGGCGCCGTGATCCCGGGCCTGGGACTCGGGGCATTGCTCGTCCTCACCGCCGCCGTATCACTACTCAGCGGAACAGCGCTGATGTTCCATAAGCCATCGTGAGCGAAGACCATTGGCGGAACCGGACTGTAAGCACAACAGCCCTGCTCGTTGCCGACGCTCCGCGTCCACCTACCCCGTAACGGCTGAGTTCCTTTCCTGAGCCAGATCCTGTTTCAAGGCGTAGTAGAGCTCTCGTGCGACGTAGCGTTTAAGGCTCCTGATGGCATCAGCGGTGGAGTGGCCGAGCGCTCTCTTACGGTCGCGGTAGGCCTGGGATCGCGGGTCGTAGCGGAGCCGGCAAATGACGATCAGGTAGATGATTTTGTTGGCCTGTCTGTTTC
Organism: Arthrobacter sp. BC5; assembly: GCF_056680255.1. Classification (NCBI taxonomy): domain Bacteria; kingdom Bacillati; phylum Actinomycetota; class Actinomycetes; order Micrococcales; family Micrococcaceae; genus Arthrobacter; species Arthrobacter sp. BC5. The sequence goes on along the minus strand of NZ_JBWXPX010000002.1, from coordinate 175,722 downwards.
CGCCTCGATGTAGGCGCATGCGGCTGGTCTTTCCCGACGAAATGGGAATCGGGGCAACACCGCAGAGCCTGGCAAAGGCTGCCTCGCTTGGAAAGCGGTCGATGTTCTGCCCTGCCGTGACGAGGAGCTGGGCTGCACTCACTGGACCGACCTGAGGTAGCGCCATGAGCGTCGGAGCAACGTCGTTCGTGAGCCTGGTGAGGTGCTTGCCCGTTGCGTTGATTTCGGCCGTCAAGTCAAAGATCCTGCGGCCGAGATCCCGCAGCGCGTACTTCACTGCCTGCTCCGGCTCGTGCAGCCGAGCCATGTCCGGACGAAGCGACTTCGCCTGCATGGCCTTGGCCTGCAACGTCTTCGCATCTAGACGATTACGCAGCTCATCCGGCGCTGTCACCAGTACGTCGCGCAGCTGTACCAGGGCCGCTGTCCTGGACTTCACGGCAGAATCCCGCACGAGGTGCAGGTTTCGGATAGCTTCCACCGCCCCGCTTGTGTCCTTTGCCGGAGATGAACACTCCCCCGACATAACCTTCCGCGCTGCAGCCTCGGCATCGATCGCGTCGCTCTTGCCCGACCTGCTGCGTATCAGGGCATGGCCGCGGTTTATCTCGACGACGTCGACACCTGCCGCCAGAAGGTGGCGGGTGAGACCGGCCCCGTAGGAGCCGGTGCACTCGACGCCCACGGCGTTGATGATTCCGAAGGCCGCGGCCCAGTCCAGCAACGCCTGGTAACCACGGGCGTCCGTTGTGAAGCGCCGCTCTCCCAGCATCGCCCCACGCTCATCGAGCACTGCAGCGTGATGGACTTTCGAATGAGTGTCGACCCCAACGGTGATAGTCCTGACCGACTGATGCACTGCTCTTGTCATTGCTGTTTTCGTCATCCCTGCTCCTAACGGTTACGCATCAGCGGAGGGCAACCACGGTTGACCGGGCCGGGCGGACAAAGCACTGAACAGCGAAAGGCGCACGTTCCTATCAAGTCACAACCCCATCCGGCCCGGTCGCCCACGGTAAGCGGCAGGAGACGGAATACCGACAAATCTCCCCGTGGACCGAACCAGCATTTACTGGCCGTCAGCTAGCGGCCAAGTCAGGAATCCCATCCCCTGCCATGCGCCTATTCTCCTCAGTGCTGGCGGCGGAGGCCGCCGCCCGCGTACCCAACGAAACTGGCGGCACTGTCCCCGTGGAGCTCCTGCTGTCCGGTGAACTGGAAGAGGGCCGGACTCCCGTGGGGGTGGGTGTCCGGCCCTCGGCCTGTGGTCCAGCTGGCTCCGTTTCCGGGTGTCTGGCTAGTGGCGCCTACCCTGCGGGTACGCGGTGGCCTCGCTCTGCGCGGGCAGTGCGACGTAGCTGCGGCCGACCATTTCGCGGAGCAGGCGGGACAGTCGGTGCTGCCCGTCGATGTTCACAGCTTTCGTGAAGTAGGCGATGGCTACCGACGATGATCCTCGGTACCAGCACAGCCATCCGAGAATGCAGAACAGCGGGGCGCGGTCCTCGATAGGCGTGTACTCGAGGACCTTGATCAGCAGGTCCTCGGTCGCGTCCACGCGGGACCAATCCGGCCGCCCCTCGTACCGGCCCGTCAGGATCTTCCCGAACGTCAGCTCGTCATCGGCCGCGCTGATCGCGTCGGCCATCAGCCGGTCCCGAATGGACTTGATGTGCAGGTAACCGACCAGCTCGCACGCGGCCGCCTCGCCGACGTCCTCCCCCAGTGCTTCGTTCCACTCGGCGCGGGCGTCGCGCATCTTCTGGTGGTCAAACTCCAGATCATCCGGGGCTCCCAGCCTGTTGATCCAGTACGTCGCGTCACTGATCGTCGCGTGAGCATCGCCCGACCCAATGAACGCCGGGTCTACGGCCATGGCTTCCACGCTCGGGCGCGTGCTGTACCCGCGGTAAACCAATTCGGCGTTCACCGCGCTGTCACGGACCTCGTCCGGCGGGTTCAGTGTGCAGCACCCGGCGTCCTCGCAGAAGTAGGTCGTGTATCCCTTGTCGGTGACCAGCCACCCGTTCCGCAGGGACCATCCGGCCCGCTCCATTTCGGTCTCGATGGCCTTCGCATAGTCCATGTAGGGCTTCGCGTGCTCGTTCTCGCCCGACAGGGCGGCGTCGGCCACCTCGTTCGTGTAGGCGATCAGCAGGGCGCCGTCGGCGGCGGTGTCTGCGAGCAGGTACTCCATGACGGTCCGCGCATAATCGACCGGGCGGACCCCTTCGCCGGGAGCGTCGGTCCGAAGGGTCGCGCCCGCCATCTTGCCGCGCATGGTGATGACCACGAAGGACTCGCGCGGCTGGAAGCCGAGCACGGTCGGGACGTAGGCGAGCAGGTCAGCGGCCGTCGACGCGGTCACGGTGGCGTTGTGCTGGGTGTTCTCGTTCATGGTTGTGTTCCTTCTTGGTAGGTGTGGGTCCGGGCCTGTGGTGTGCCAGCGGGACTGTGGTGGCCCTTCCCCGTTGTTTTTTGCCTGCTGGCGAGCTCGCTCGCTCGTTCCCGACGGAGCACTGTCAACCCGAAGGGCAGGGCCTGCCAGAAACCTCGAAGGAAATAAGCGACGCAGGAGCGCCGTAAAGGTTTGTGGCCGGCCCCGTCGCGTGAGCGATTGACGGTGTGGAGCGGGGACGCACAATCCGTAGGAATCTCAATGATGTTGTCAACGTCCGCGCCGTGCTCCAAGGCACTTCTTCAAGAGACATGGCGAGAGGGATCTGCACTCAGATGGGGCGCTCATTAAGCCCATGCACCGAGGTAAGTGACCTGACTCAGGGGTCGACCGTGAGTCACTCCATACTTCGCACTGCGCTAGAAAGGTTTCAGCCGTCGTGTCTGGCGAATGACGGTGACTAGGGTGCGGGTGGTGTGTCGATCGCTTTCAAGTGCCTGTTCGCGGCGTAAGCGGCGAACGTGACTAGCAAAGGGAAAGCGATGAGGACGATGGGCCTGGGATCGTTAAGCGCGACGTATGCCACACCCACCCATGCAAGTGTCGCCGCGTAGTAGACGGGAACCATCAGGCTCGCACCCAGCGTCAACGTGGTTCCGTGTGGGAGCAAACCATCCACGCGTGCTCCAGTCGCAGCCTTGATGGTTGCCCTACCCTGCCGCCGTGTCGGCATGCTCGTCCTGGATGTGCGGCTCGCCCAGATAGCCGCAGCTGCGACGACTAATGGCACCCCCAGCAGCACGAAGACGAGCCCGTTCGGACTCACGACTAACATCGCCAGGACCCCGATCCACGTGACGACGGCTAGGAACCTCGTGACCACGGCGAGTTGATGGGCGACCTGTACTCGGTCTGGCAGGGCGATGGCGAGTTCATCGGTGTCTGGCATGACGGCTCCTAGCCCTGCGAGTAGCGACGGAGATACTGCTGGTGGGGATATCAGAGCACGTATTTCCTTATTCCGCCACGGATTCTCCCCTCAGCGCTCCTTCCACCTGAGCGAAACGATCAAGTTCCATACGCGATCGTCCTCAGAGTGCAGACGACAGTCTCGGGTGCAGCTCGTGCTGAGCTTCGTATTGCACGTTGTCGCGGAGCATGGCCCAAAGGACGTTGAGGCGGCGACGTGCCAGGCAGATGAGGGCCTGGGTATGCGATTTACCTTCGGCTCGCTTGCGGTCGTAGTACGTCCTGGAGGGTGGGTTGCTTTTCAGGCTGGACATTGCTGATAGGTAAAAGACCCGCATGAGCCGGCGATCGTAGCGTCGGGGACGGTGATTATTGCCGGAGATCCGGCCCGAATCTCTCGGGACCGGGGCGAGGCCCGCGACGCCGGCGAGGCGATCCGCGCCGTCAAACGCTGCCATGTCCCCGCCGGTCGCCCCGAGGAACTCGGCGCTCAGGACGGGCCCAAAACCCGGCATGCTCAGCAGGATGCTGGTGTGCCGGTGATCGAGAACCCGGGCACTGATCAGCGCATCAAGGTCCGCGAGCTCGCGTTCCAAATCAAGGACATCCTGGGCCAAGGCCGCGACCATCATTTCCCCGACCCGTTGTGCTGGCACCACGGTGTACTGGGACTTCGCTGCGGTCAGGGCCTTTTCAGCGACCAGGGCGCTGCTACGGGCACCGTGCTTCTTCAACCAGGCGTGTACCCGAGCCTCACCAGCTCGGCGCAGGGCCTCGGGTGTCCGGTACCGGGTCAGAAGCATCAGCGCGGCTTTGGACCGGCTGTAGTCAAAGGCCTGCTCGAGAGCGGGAAAGTACTCCAGCAACTGGGCGCGCAGCCGGTTGATAGCCCGCACACGATCGATTGCCTTGTCGGCTCGGCGGGAGGTCAGGATCCGCAAATCGACGCTCACCTCATCCCCCACCCGCAGGGGCTGTAGATCCCTGCGCATCCGCGCCTGGTCAGCGATCACCAGTGCGTCCTTCGCATCGGTCTTCCCATCACCGCGGTACGTCTTGGACGCGTGATGAACCGTGCGACCCGGGATGTAGAGCAGCCGCTGATCATGAACAGCCAGCAGGGCGATCAGCAATGCCGCTCCCCCATGGTTCAAGTCCGTCGCCCACACCACTTCACCCCCACCAGGATTACCGGTGAGGCCGGCGACGTCGGCGATCAGGTTCAGCAGGGCACTCTCGTCATTGGCGACCCGCTGCGAATACAGGCGGGTCCCGTCCGTGTCGATCACTACGCAATGGTGATGGGTCTTACCAGCATCTACACCAGCCCACAGCTGCGCCATCGCAGCCTCCAATCATCTCGGCATCCAGTAAAGCCCAGCAGATAACCGCGCCGTCGTGTCCTTATCCAGCGAGCTTCAGTCGCGTCTCTCAATCAGCGGTCGGGCCATCACGGGAACGGCAGGCGGCCAATCCTACGAAGCCGTCACGACAAGCGCCCGGCACAGCAGACAAAGCCATACCCACCACCCCTGGGTAGCCGAAACACTACAACTGCCCCGGAAACCACCCGCTCAACAACATAAGGACAGCAGCAAAAAAGACCCGGACGGGATGCGACGAAGGAGCAGCCTGACCGGTGACAGGCCGGAGCGAAGCGCAGGACCATTGCCCTGGTTGGAGCGCCAGCGGAAACCGGGGAAGCACTACAGGTGATACACCCGCGGCCGCCGGCCCCGCATCGTTTGTCCCTCGGCCGCAGCGGCAGCCAGGAACGTGCTCACCGTAGGGTGAGCTGCATGCGTGACCTCGCCAATCTCCTCGTACAGCTCGCCCTGATCGTCGGCATCTTGTTGATCGCCCGGCTGGTCTTTGGTCTGAGCTTGGGAGGGGTGCTGGCTGGCTGTGGCGCGGGACTGGGCATCGCAGTCACTCAATACGTGAGATCCCGGAGGGCTGCGCGGGCGACCGTTCACGGTGACGGCCGCCGGCCATAGGAGGGTTAAAAGGTGGAAGCGGGCCCCGCACCACACGGGTCCCGCTTCCGTTCTTGCTTTCCCTACCAAGGGAAATTTATTGGACCCGGTTCTTCTCTTCGTCGAGTGTCCGTCGGCCTGGCCGGAGGGCTCCCGGTGCGACCGGTTCCCACTTCCTGCCGTTGTTGTGCTTGCGCTGCAGGCGCTTCACTTCACGCATTACAGCTGCTTCGATCAAGTCTGTCACAGACCGGTACCCCTCGGCCTGCCCTGCGGCGAGGAACGCTGCCCGCACCTGGTCGGCGTCGGTCTGCGTGAAGTACGGCGTGAAAGACGCCGGTTTGCGCTTGCTCACCTGCTACTCCTCGTCGTCGAAAGCTCCTGCTGGCGGTGGCGGTTTGGGGTCGCCGGCCAACTCGTCCATCTCGCCCTTCTTGTAGATCCTGATGACGTCCTGCCAGCCCTCGGGCATCCGCGGCCGGTGCAGCGGGCAGAGCGTGATCCCCGCGTCCGCTACGTATGCCCAACCCTGTGGCGTCCCGTCCCCGGTGAACGTCAGCGGGGACGTCCGCCCGCATTCGGCGCACTTGGCCACTTGGCCACTTGGCCACTTGCTGGTCGATTCGCGGGCATCCGTCCAGTCTCTCAGTCCCCCGCGTCAATCATGTGCTGGTGTGCCGCGCAGCGGCTCTAGATGATGTTGCCGTTAGGCCAGTCGTAGAGCCGGGCGAGGCGGACGGTGGACGTCGGGGTGCCGTCTTCGGTGAACTCGAACCCTGAGTGTTCGTGGCTTCCGCCGGCGTGAGCGACTGCGGCGAGCACGAGGGCCAGCACGTCCCGGTCCAAGCCCGGGATGACGTCGCCGAGGTCGACCAGCGCTCCCCCGTCGCCGAGGGACGCAACCAGCAGCATGAACCGGCGCTCCCCTCCGGAGAGTCCTTCGAGGTTGTCCTCGATCGCCTCGAAGTCGACGTAGGGCCAGCGGCTGCCCTGGCCGATCCATGGCTGTCCCGGCTTGGCGAAGCGGCCTTCGTGGGCGCGGATCAGCAGCTCGGTGGCGGCCTCGATCGTGTAGGTGCCTTTCGCCCAGGACCTCAGCCCGCAGTGATGCTCGTTGGTGAGCGCTTGCGTCTCGGGGGTGCTGGTCATGGGTTTCTCTCTCCTACTCGGGCGGCCCGCCGGGCCGGCTGCTGTGACTGGTGGGTGGTGGAAGGGGTGCGTTGGTGGCCAGCGTAGGGCCGGCCACCGACGATTGTCCCGCGACGCTGTGCAAAGCTGCGGGCTAGAACGGCGGCTCGCTCTCGGGTCCGTTGCCCCATCCACCGGCACCGCCGGCACCGCCTGCGCGATCTGCTGCGGGGGCTCCCCATGGATCATCCGCGGGCTGCTGCTGCCATGTGTTGCCCGGCTGAGCTCCTCCCTGGAATCCTCCCCCGCCCTGGGCGTTACCTCCACCGTTGCCACCGGATCCGCTGCGCTGGGCGCGGGCGACTTTCGCGGAGGCGTAGCGCAGGCTCGGTCCGACCTCGTCGACCTCGAGTTCCATGACGGTGCGCTTCTCGCCTTCCTTGGTGTCGTAGCTGCGGGACTTCAACCGGCCCTGGGCAATGACGCGGGTTCCCTTGGTCAGGGTCTCGGCAACGTTCTCGGCCGATTCGCGCCAGACGTTGCAGCGCAGGAACAGGGTTTCCCCGTCCTTCCAGTCGTTGCTCTGCCGGTCGAACGTGCGCGGGGTGGAGGCGATGGTGAAGTTCGCGACCGCTGCCCCGCTGGGGGTGAAGCGGAGTTCGGGATCCGCAGTGAGGTTCCCGATGACGGTAATGACGGTTTCTCCGGCCATGATGCTCAACTGCCTTTCGTATGGGGTGCTGGTGTTGTCGTTGAATGTCGGTGCTGCTGGTAGCTACTTGGGTGTTCCCGTACTGCCGGACAAGGCTTGTTATGCAAGGCTTGTAATGCAAGGCTTGTTTTGCAGGCCTTGTCCGCGGCTTCTTACTTGGCGCCGTCGAGGGCGATGACCTGGCTGATCTTGGTGGGGTTCAGGCCGGACCAGTGGTCCTCACTGCCGTCCTTCTCGTAGACCACGACGGGTGCCTGGCTGTAGCCGAGCTCGTCGGTGACGTAGGCCAGCGCTTGGTCGTTGGTGGTGATGTCCACGGTGACGAACTGGACGCCGGCGGCGTCGAACAGTTCCTTCGTCTTCTTGCATCCGAAGCACCCGGATGGCTTCTCGAAGATGGTGATGGTCATAGCGCTCAGTCCTTGGTTACGTGTGGGTTTTAGTGAGAGTCAACTGCTGTGCTGCTGCTACTAATTCTAGCATTTATTCATCTGAAAAACAGCACTTCTACCGCATGAATCCAGCTAACTTTAGTTCAAGTTCTCGTCTGTCGAGCCGATGATTTCCAGCTGGGACCAGCTCTCGCGCGGTTCTCCGGCGGCTTCGTGGAAGTGGCGGTGGTCGCGTAGCTCGGGGTGGGCTTCGATGTAGCGGCGGACGTCTTCGGCGCATATGTCGTCCTTGGCGCTGACGGGCTGGATCCACTCATTTTCTTTAGGGTTCTCCTGCAGCCAGGCGAGCATTGCGTCTTCGTCGACGGCGATTCGGACGTAGTCGGCCTGGGTGGTGACACGGTTCATGGAGAACAGCATTTCGACCATCAGTGCTTGCCTGCTTTCGAGGTAGTGAGATGAGGTGGAGGGCCGGGCCGGGCCGGGCCGGGCCGCACCCCGCCCGCTGGGGCGGGGTGCGGTTGCTGGTCGCTTACTCGACGGTGTCGCGTCCCTGCGTCCATCCGAAGAAGGGCTTGCGGTAGCGGCTGGGAAGCTCGGCCGCCGCCACGGGCAGGTCCTCCGGGCCGTCTGACTGGCCGGACTTCCAGAACCAGAACACCGATTCGGTGATCGCTTCGTGGCAGGCGGGCTGGGAGCGGAACCAGTGCGTTTCGGTGTCCCCCTCGAGGTACTGGCCGTACCCGAACAGCTCCCCTGCGTCGTCCTTGCTCTTGGCCACGGCAAGGATGATGTAGGGCCACGATCCGGCGTCCCAACCTTCGGAACCCCAGTTGGGCAGAACAGCCCATGCCGTACCGGTGAGGGTTTCCATCCAGTCGTACCCGTCCCCGCTCCGATCGTCGACCGGCAGGGCAGGCACCGACACAGTCTCGGCGGTGTCCTTGGTCGTCTTGTTCTCGTTCATGGTTGTGTTCCTTCTTGGTAGGTGTGGGTCCGGGCCTGTGGTGTGCCAGCGGGACTGTGGTGGCCCTTCCCCCCGTTGTTTTTTGCCTGCTGGCGAGCTCGCTCGCTCGTCCCCGACGGAGCAGTGCTCAACGCCGTAGGTGCGAGGGTGCGACGATCCTGGGAGGAAATAAGCGACGCAGGAGCGCCGGACAGGATCGGTGTGCCCGAAGCCGGCGGAGCCGGTTGACGCTGTGGAGCGGGGGCGCACAATCCGAAGGAATCTCAATGATGTTGTCAACGTCCGCGCCGTGCTCCAAGGCACTTCTTCAAGAGACATGGCGAGAGGGACCCGCACTCAGATGGGGCGCTCATTAAGCCCATGCACCGAGGTAAGTGACCTGACTCAGGGGTCGACCGTGAGTCACTCCATACTTCGCACTGCGCTAGAAAGGTTTCACCCGTCGTGCCTGGCGAATGACGATGACTAGGGTGCGGGTGGTGTGTCGATCGCTTTCAAGTGCCTGTTCGCGGCGTAAGCGGCGAACGTGACTAGCAACGGGAAAGCGATGAGGACGATGGGCCTGGGATCGTTAAGCGCGACGTACGCCACACCCACCCATGCAAGTGTCGCCGCGTAGTAGACAGGAACCATCAGGCTCGCACCCAGCGTCAACGTGGTTCCGTGTGGGAGCAAACCATCCACGCGTGCTCCAGTCGCAGCCTTGATGGTTGCCCTACCCTGCCGCCGTGTCGGCATGCTCGTCCTGGATGTGCGGCTCGCCCAGATAGCCGCAGCTGCGACGACTAACGGCACCCCCAGCAGCACGAAAACAAGCCCGTTCGGACTCACGACTAACATCGCCAGGACCCCGATCCACGTGACGACGGCTAGGAACCTCGTGACCACGGCGAGTTGATGGGCGACCTGTACTCGGTCTGGCAGGGCGATAGCGAGTTCATCGGTGTCTGACATGACGGCTCCTAGCCCTGCGAGTAGCGACGGAGATACTACTGGTGGGGATATCAGAGCACGTATTTCCTTATTCCGCCACGGATTCTCCCCTCAGCGCTCCTTCCACCTGAGCGAAACGATCAAGTTCCATACGCGATCGTCCTCAGAGTGCAGACGACAGTCTCGGGTGCAGCTCGTGCTGAGCTTCGTATTGCACGTTGTCGCGGAGCATGGCCCAAAGGACGTTGAGGCGGCGACGTGCCAGGCAGATGAGGGCCTGGGTATGCGATTTACCTTCGGCTCGCTTGCGGTCGTAGTACGTCCTGGAAGGTGGATTGCTTTTCAGGCTGGACATTGCTGATAGGTAAAAGACACGCATGAGCCGGCGATCGTAGCGTCGGGGACGGTGATTATTGCCGGAGATCCGGCCCGAATCTCTCGGGACCGGGGCGAGGCCCGCGACGCCGGCGAGGCGATCCGCGCCGTCAAACGCTGCCATGTCCCCGCCGGTCGCCCCGAGGAACTCGGCGCTCAGGACGGGCCCAAAACCCGGCATGCTCAGCAGGATGCTGGTGTGCCGGTGATCGAGAACCCGGGCACTGATCAGCGCATCAAGGTCCGCGAGCTCGCGTTCCAAATCAAGGACATCCTGGGCCAAGGCCGCGACCATCATTTCCCCGACCCGTTGTGCTGGCACCACGGTGTACTGGGACTTCGCTGCGGTCAGGGCCTTTTCAGCGACCAGGGCGCTGCTACGGGCACCGTGCTTCTTCAACCAGGCGTGTACCCGAGCCTCACCAGCTCGGCGCAGGGCCTCGGGTGTCCGGTACCGGGTCAGAAGCATCAGCGCGGCTTTGGACCGGCTGTAGTCAAAGGCCTGCTCGAGAGCGGGAAAGTACTCCAGCAACTGGGCGCGCAGCCGGTTGATAGCCCGCACACGATCGATTGCCTTGTCGGCTCGGCGGGAGGTCAGGATCCGCAAATCGACGCTCACCTCATCCCCCACCCGCAGGGGCTGTAGATCCCTGCGCATCCGCGCCTGGTCAGCGATCACCAGTGCGTCCTTCGCATCGGTCTTCCCATCACCGCGGTACGTCTTGGACGCGTGATGAACCGTGCGACCCGGGATGTAGAGCAGCCGCTGATCATGAACAGCCAGCAGGGCGATCAGCAATGCCGCTCCCCCATGGTTCAAGTCCGTCGCCCACACCACTTCACCCCCACCAGGATTACCGGTGAGGCCGGCGACGTCGGCGATCAGGTTCAGCAGGGCACTCTCGTCATTGGCGACCCGCTGCGAATACAGGCGGGTCCCGTCCGTGTCGATCACTACGCAATGGTGATGGGTCTTACCAGCATCTACACCAGCCCACAGCTGCGCCATCGCAGCCTCCAATCATCTCGGCATCCAGTAAAGCCCAGCAGATAACCGCGCCGTCGTGTCCTTATCCAGCGAGCTTCAGTCGCGTCTCTCAATCAGCGGTCGGGCCATCACGGGAACGGCAGGCGGCCAATCCTACGAAGCCGTCACGACAAGCGCCCGGCACAGCAGACAAAGCCATACCCACCACCCCTGGGTAGCCGAAACACTACAACTGCCCCGGAAACCACCCGCTCAACAACATAAGGACAGCAGCAAAAAAGACCCGGACGGGATGCGACGAAGGAGCAGCCTGGCCGGTGACAGGCCGGAGCGAAGCGAGAGGACCGTTCAGGGATTGAACAGCTAAGATCTCGCCCTACTTCATAGTTGAACAAGGACAGGAATCCATACTGGCTCGGACCCTATGCAGCCAAGGAAAATTTCATGATGATCGAATACAACATCAGTGACCATTGGTCGGACGACGATCCTGACTGGCCCAAATCGCTCGTATCCTCACTCGACCGTCGGCGGGGATTGAGTGCAATCCCTCCGCTCACTACTGTCCTGAGTGAGATCTCCGCATGGGTCCAACTAGCGAGTGGGATCGAGGCTTGGAAGCCACGTCCGAACCGGGCTTCATTACAGCTCGACCTGACCGAGTCCGTCGAAGCGGTAGGCCCAGCACTCAAGGCTCGCATTGCTGTGCCACTGGAGGCCTTTCGGGAATGTTTTGACCGTCTGACCGAGGGCGCGCGAGCGGTCCTTGAGCAGCCTCCTGGTACTCGTACTGGGCCCGTCTGGACTGATGTAGAGAGGACCGCAACTATCCTTCGGGAAGCGCTTCTTGAAGACGATGCAGTGCGCGCCAGTTGGGATGACCTCGTTGCAGCATCCAAGGATCGAAACCTGGTGCGACGGGAGTATCGCCCGATGGCTGAACTCCTGTTCGATCAAGTGCAACGACGCGGCGTGAATGCAGAGGAGGTCGCTAGCACCCTAGTTTCAGTAGTCGCGTTTGGACGTGATCCCGGTGATCTTCCATGGGTCGAGAACGACACCCCTTTCGATGACCGAGTCTCAAAGGCGCGCATCTATGTGGGGACGCCAGCTGACATTGAACCCACCGTGGTTTGGTTGGGTTATAAGGGAAAAATGCACGTGCATCTATCCGCCGGACGGGTCTCGTTCTATTCGGCCCAGTGGGCGATCCCGAACGCCGAGCCAGCGCCACACCGATGGGATTTTGCCCACAAAGAGGAACTTTGGGAGCTGATAAAGCACAGTCACATTTTCCGCATCTCGGATCGAATGGACGAAGAAGACGACATTGGCACCATTGTGCGCGTGGACCTGGGCGCGACCACCGGTGCGGGCGCGCTGGAGCGAGCCATAGAGATGGTTGACATCATCCTCAGCGTCTCGATACACCGCTCGGGAGGAATTCGTCCGCAGTTCGCGGAGCACGCGGTGCTCCGCTCAGGACAGCCCGCCACTGCGGGGCGGCGGGCTGTCCGCAACCACACTGGGTTCACTAATGACACCTGGGGAGCGAGTATGACTGCTGAAGCCATCACGGAACATGGCCCGCGGATAGCGGAGGCTCTTGCTCGCGAGAATCTACCCCGATTTCTGGTTGCGGCGATTCAAGTGCAGGCTGCAGCCGATCAACCATTCAGTCGAGACATGGCACTACGGAAGCCGTCAGAGGCGGACATCAGCAGCTTGATCCCACTCTCGGACCGCATCGTTCAGCACGTGGCTGCACATGCTGCAATGAGTCCAGACACCTTGTTCGTGCTCCTCGGTGAGCGGTGGGCTCACGCTCAATGGCTCACCGACCTTCATCGGGCTGTCAATATGTGCCTACTCGGTCTAAGCGGCGATCAGGACCTGCTCAATGAGCTGACAGGTAAGTGGATGTCTGATCATTCAGAGCAGCCTTGGATCTTACTTGTCGCTGATCGGTCTCAAGATTTCCTATCTCTCTGCCGCTTAGAGCACGAGCGCGCCTGGATAGGACGCATGTTCGCCAGCGTTAGTGATCACGCAATTTATGCACTCCTCATCGAGGACTACACCCGAGAGGGAACTGCGTTAGAAGCTCGTCGGCGTCGCGTCCGAAACGCGTTGGTTCATGGAAACCCTGCAAGCTTCGACATGGTGCAATCGGTTCGTGAGTATGCAGAGTTCCTAAGCGGCAGCGCACTCCACTTGGCGCTGGAGGCCTACGTAGATGGCATAGATCCCGCCACTGCTCTTGCGACTAGGACGGACGAACTGATCGCGATGCGAAGCGGAGAAGACGCGGCTAGCTATTGGCGGGAACGAGCTTCCGCACAGGAATAACATCACCACCGCGCCATCTGATGCACTCACTACATCCAGTCGGGTAGCACTGCAAAGGTGTTAGGTGACGAGTTGTGAGACGAGCGCTTCGACGCGGGTCCGCAAGGTGTCTCGGACGTCTCGGACTCCGTCGAGGTCCATGGTTGCCGGGTCGGAGATGCGCCAGTCCTCGTACTTCTTGCCCGGGTAGATGGGGCAGGTGTCTCCGCAGCCCTCACCGATGACGACGTCGGCTGCGCGGACGACGTCATCGGTGAGGGGTTTGGGGAATTCCTCGCCGAGGCTGAGCCCGATTTCGTTCATGGCGGTGACTACGTTCTCGTCGAGGTGCTCGGCGGGCATGGAGCCTGCTGAGCGGACGTTCACGGCGCCCTGGGTGAGGTCCTTAAGGAGGGCTGCGGCCATCTGGGATCGGCCGGCGTTCTGGACGCAGACGAAGAGGACTTCGGGGACTCCGCTGGGGCGTTTGCCTTGCGCGTGTGCGAGGGCGTTGAGCCGGTCGCGGGCGAATCGGCGGGTGATGATCGGCAGGTGGGTTTTGATCTTCGCTGTGCGGGCGAGGGCCGTGTAGGACTCGAAGACGTACCGTTCGACCATGTCGGGGCCGAACACGCCATCGAAGGAGGCGGCGAGCTCGTCGCAGATGCGGTGCAGGACGTGCTCGTGGGTGCCGGTGGGATCATCAGCTGGCGAGAGCGTGCTCATGGTGCTGTCCTTCCTGGTGCCTTGACCGGCAGGCGGATCCACCTGCCGGGTCCTGCCTCGCTTTTTCTGCCGGTATCGGTCCTTGGTAGGTCAGTAGTCGGGGTCGCCGGAGCGGCCGTGCGCGGTGCCGGTGGGGAATCCGATCATGACCAGTTGTGGCTCGGGCGCCGAGCAGCACCCGCCCGCATCAGCCTCAGTTGATTCGTCACTCATCGTCGTGGTTCCGCAGGACGCACCACCACTTTCACCGGTTCCACCGATTCCATCGGGCGTGATTGCGGCAGGAGTGTCGCAGGAGCCGCCGAGGTCGGTGCTGCAGACCCCGGTTTCGGGCAGGTCGAGCTGCAGGCGGGATGCGGCTTCGAGGTCGCCGGCGATTGCGGCGGTCACGGAGCGGACCTGCTCGTATCCGGTGGCGAGCAGGAACGTAGGTGCTCGACCGTAGGACTTCATCCCGACGAGATAAAAGTCCTTTTCCGGGTGAGCCAGCACGTCCGCGCCATGGGCGGGAACTGTTCCGCAGGAATGGAACTCCGGGTCGATCAGCGGTCCGAGGGCACGCGGTGCCTCCACGGCAGAGTCCAGTTCCAGGCGGAGTTCGCGCAGGATGTCGAGGTCCGGCCGGAACCCGGTCGCCGGCACGAGGACGTCGACGTCGATGGTGCGGGGCCCGTCCGGCATCGACGCGGTCACGGCCAGACCAGCATCGGTCGTCTCGAAGCTGGTGATGGTGAAGTTCGTGATGAGCTCGATGACACCGTCACCGACGAGGGTACGCAGGCGGCTGCCGAGCTGCCCGCGTGCAGGCAGGCCGTCGAGGTCCCCGCCACCGTAGAGCTTCTGCGCGGATCCACTCCCGCGCACGGCCCAGAGGATGCGGGTACCGGGCTCGTTCTTGGCGACCTGGCCGAGGTTGATGAGGGTGTTCGCCGCCGAGTGGCCGGCGCCGACAACCATGACGGTCTTACCCGCGAACCGGTCGCGTTCGGTTCCGACGACATCCGGCAGCGCTGTGGTGATGAACGCAGAGGCTTCGTTCTCACCGGGGGCAGCCAGTCCTGCCTGTCCGAGGGGGTTGGGCTGGTTCCAGGTGCCGGAGGCGTCGATGACGGCGCGGACCAGGTGATCCGTAGTGCCCTCGGGGCTGCTGACGCGGACGAGGAAGGGTGTGGTGTCGCGGTCCTTGGTGCGGGTCTTGTCCATACCGAGACGGGTGACCGCGGTAACGGTGCTCTTGAAGTGCAGAGTGTCCCTGATGGCGGGGATGGCGGCGAGAGGTTCGAGGTAGGCATCCACCAGTTCCCGCCCGTACGGGAGGGCGGTCTGACGGGGCTCGACCCAACCGGTGGGTTCCAGGAGGCGCCGGGCTGCGGGGTCGATGTTGTACTGCCAGGGCGAGAACAGGCGGATGTGTGCCCACTGACGGACCGCCGCCCCGACAGTGCCGCCCTGCTCGAACACGATCGGGGTCAGCCCCTGCTCGAGGAGGTTCGCGGCCGCGGAGAGCCCGGTCGGCCCGGCGCCGATGACGGCTACCGGTAGGTCGGTGAGCTCGGTGGAGCCGGTAGTGGCAGCTGAGGTGGCAGTTGATGGGGTGGGGGTGGTGTCAGACATGGGCGTTCTCCTCGATGAGAGCGGTGGCGATGCTGGGTGCGTCTTCGAGTGCTGCGAGGTAGCGTTCTGCGTCCAGGGCTGCGGCGCAGCCGGAGCCTGCTGCGGTGATTGCTTGCCGGTAGCGGTGGTCAACGGCGTCGCCGCAGGCGAAGACACCGGAAAGGTTCGTCAAGGTGGTGGGCGCGTCGACGACGATGTAGCCCTCGTCGTCGAGGGTGACCTGGCCTTGGACGAGGTCGGTGCGGGGCAGATGCCCGATGGCCACGAAGATCCCTGTCGCGCCCATTTCCCGGGTGTCGCCGGTGATGGTGTCGGTGAGGGTGACCCCGGTGACTTTCGCATCCCCGTGGATCGCGGTGATCGCACTGGTGTACGCGAAGCGGATCTTGTCGTTGTCCATAGCCCGCTGCGCCATGATCTTCGACGCCCGCAGCGCTGAGCCGCGGACGACGACGGTGACGGTGGCCGCGAAGCGGGTGAGGAACAGTGCTTCCTCCATCGCCGAGTCCCCGCCGCCGACAACGATGATGTCCTGGTTGCGGAAGAAGAACCCGTCACAGGTCGCGCACCACGACACTCCCCGGCCGGACAGGCGCTTCTCATCGGGTAGGCCGAGTTCCTTGTAGGCGGAGCCGGTGGCGAGGATCACCGCCGGCGTCTGATAGGTGTGACCGCTCAGGGTGGTGACGGTTTTCAGGTTCCCGGTGAGTTCAACGGTGGCGGCGTCGTCGTATTCGATGACGGCACCGAAGCGCTCGGCCTGCTGGCGGAGGTTCTCCATCAGCTCGGGTCCCTGGATACCGTCGGTGAACCCGGGGAAGTTCTCGACCTCCGTCGTATTCATCAGCGCACCTCCCGCCGTCACCGCGCCGGCGATGACCCTCGGGGCTAGACCCGCCCGGGCAGCGTAAATCGCCGCCGTGTACCCGGCAGGACCGGAGCCGACAATGATGATCTTTTCCTGCTGCAAGTCCTGCTGTGGGCCTGTCATAACGGTGCCTTTCGAATCCTGGAAACGCGGAGCGACGAGTGAAGCGAATGCGCGGGTCAGGCGCTCGGCGTACCGGTGCTGGCGCTGGTAGCGGGCAGGAGTTCGCTGATGAGCTGCTGGATGCGGCCCTTAATTTCGTCGCGGATCGGGCGGACGGACTCGACGCCCTTGCCGGCGGGGTCCTCGAGGACCCAGTCCTCGTACCTCTTGCCCGGGAAGTACGGGCACTCGTCTCCACAGCCCATCGTGACGACGACGTCGGAGGCCTCCACGGCTTCGGAGGTGAGGATCTTCGGGGTCTCGGCGGTGATGTCGATACCCTCCTCCTTCATGGCCTCGACAGCTGCAGGATTCACCTGGGCCGCGGGCTGGGAACCGGCGGACAGAACCTCGATACGTCCCTCGGACAGGTGGTTCAGGTACGCGGCGGCCATCTGCGAACGACCGGCATTATGGACGCAAACGAACAGGACCGACGGCTTCTTCTGATCGGTGGTCGCTACAGCTGCAAGTTCGGTGGTCATGGTGATCCTTCGGTCCTCGCTCTGTCCCGGCACTCCGGGCAGGCGTATTAGATGGTGACTAGGAGTCGAACGGCTCTCCGGCACTCGCTTATGCAGGCACCGGGGAGAGATTGACTGTCTTCGATATTGAGTATGCGGAGCTATATCGAAGATTGTCAATGTGCGGGTATGCTGAGTGGCATGACGACGATTTCCGAGCCTCGAACCGCGGCTGCAACCACGGAGCTCGCACCCAACAACAGGGTCGATTCCGTGGTTGATGAGGGTCCGTGCTGCGTGCCGTCCGGGGCGCCGGCGATGAGCGCGGAGCGGGCTGAGGCGTTGTCCAAGCAGTTCAAGGCGATTGCCGACCCGAACCGGTTGCGTCTGGTCTCTTTGATCTCGTCCAGCGCCGAGAACGAAGCCTGTGTGTGTGACCTCACCGAGCCGTTGAATCTCGGGCAGCCGACGGTGTCGCATCACCTGAAGATCCTCGTCGACGCCGGGATCCTGCACCGTGAGAAGCGCGGCGTGTGGGCGTACTTTTCCATCGTGCCCGGAGCCCTGGACGCCCTCGCCGGCGTCCTCACCGAACCCAAGTAGAACCCCCAGCCTCCCGGGTCCGCCTGGTTCCTGCTCGGTTCCTGCCTGGCCCCTGTCTGATTCCTGCTTTCCTCCCGTCCACTCAGAAGAAGTGAGTACCCCTGTGAGTTTCAAGGCCGACAAGCCCTCTGTCCTGTTCGTGTGCGTGAAGAACGGCGGCAAGTCCCAGATGGCCGCCGGCCTCATGGACAAGGTCGCCGGGGACTCCGTGACCACCGCTTCCGCCGGGTCGAAGCCCGGGTCTGCGGTCAACGACCTCTCCGCCCAGGTCCTGGCCGAGGTAGGGGTAGACATCACCCAGAACGTGCCCCGCCAGATCACCCGCGAGGACCAGGCGCAGGCGGACCTCGTAGTCATCCTCGGCCCTGAAGCGCAGGTCGACGAGGTCGAAGGCACCCTCTACGAGCGGTGGGAAACCGACGAGCCCAGCGAACGCGGCATCGCCGGCCTGGAGCGCATGCGTCTGGTCCGCGACGACATCCTCGACCGTGTCACCGCCCTCCACACCACCCTCACCACCCGCTAACCCACACCCCCACCTCTTCCCGCCCGGACGACAACGATCATGTTCGACTGCCGTCTTCGCCCAGCGCTCACCCCCAAGCCCGTCACGACCTCACCACGCACTCACAGGGTGAGCTCGTCCGCGCGATTCATCCTGCCCTCCTGTTAGGAGCCCCGCTGCTATGACTGCCATGACCGTGGTCGCTGTACTGATCTTCCTCGCCACCCTGACCCTGGTTATCTGGCAACCCAAAGGCCTCGGCATTGGCTGGTCCGCCCTGGGAGGTGCGGTCCTCGCGCTCCTCACAACTGTCGTGAGTCTCTCCGACATCCCGGTCGTGTGGGACATCGTCTGGAACGCGACGTTCGCGTTCGTCGCGATCGTCATCATCTCCCTCATCCTCGACGAATCAGGGTTCTTCAAATGGGCGGCCCTGCACGTCGCCCGATGGGGCAGGGGCAACGGACGTTTGCTGTTCACGCTCATCGTCCTGCTCGGAGCCGCGATCGCGGCGGTCTTCGCCAACGACGGGGCCGCGCTGATCCTCACCCCGATCGTCATCCAGATGCTCCTGGCCCTAAAATTCCCCGCCAAGGCATCTCTCGGGTTCGTCATCGCCTGCGGCTTCATCGCCGACGCCGGCAGCCTCCCCCTGGTCGTCTCCAACCTCGTCAACATCGTCACCGCAGACTTCTTCGACATCAGCTTCGCCCGCTACGCCGCCGTCATGGTCCCCGTCGGCATCGTCTCCGTCGCAGCGAGCCTCGGCGTCCTGCTCCTGTTCTTCCGCAAGGTCATCCCCCGCCACTACGACGTCGGCGTCCTCCAGGCACCCAAATCAGCTATTGCGGACCCCCTGACCTTCAAGACCGGCTGGATCATCCTCGGCGTCCTGCTCATCGGCTACTTCGCCGCCGAACCACTGCACATCCCACTGTCCGCCGTCGCCTGCCTCGGCGCACTGGTCCTCATGCTCGTCGCATCCCGCAAGCCAGCTTTCCTCTTTTCCCGCACCACAGCCCCTATGCCGGCTTCAGCAGTGCAGGCGGCGACGTCCGGAGCTGATGCTGCCGGTCGGGCGGCGAACCTCGACTACGAATCAGTCGGTGCAGCTCACCGCTCTACTGGTGGCACCGCGAACAGTGCTCACCCAGCCTTTGACATGAGCAGCTCGGACGTGAACCATGACGTGTCCCTCTCCTCAGCAGGTGGCGGCGCAGTAGCGCTCCCGAACGGACGGATCTCAGTCCCGCGGATCCTCCGTGAAGCGCCCTGGCAGATCGTCCTGTTCTCCATCGGCATGTACCTCGTCGTCTACGGTCTGCGAAACCAGGGCCTCACCGACGAACTCGCCGGCGTCTTCTCCGCCATCAGCAACAACGGTGTCCTCATCACCGCCCTCGGCGTCGGGGTCATCGTCGCAGTCCTCGCGTCCCTGATGAACAACATGCCCACCGTCCTCATCGCCTCCCTCGCCATCGGAGCCGCAGGAGCCACCGGCCTGACGCAGGAAGCGATGATCTACGCCAACGTCATCGGCTCCGACCTCGGCCCCAAGATCACACCCATCGGCAGCCTCGCCACCCTACTCTGGCTGCACGTCCTGGACCGCAAGGGAATCCACATCGGCTGGGGCCAGTACTTCCGCACCGGCATCGTCCTGACCATCCCCGTCCTCATCATCACCCTCCTCGCCCTCGCCGGCTGGCTCACCATCATCGGCGTCTGAACACCTTCACGCCTTTGGTAGCCGCTCTCCTGTACCGGTGCACTACCGAAGGCGTTCGAAGACGCGATGCAAGCCAGTGAGGTTCAGCTCCGGCTTTCCAGCCAAGCCCTAAGTTCGTTGCGAACCGCATTCACGTCTTTTTCGGCTGGCGCTGTGGGTTGGGAGCTACCGACATTTGAGCCCGGGCTGATACGGCGGCCCCCGGTCAGCACGGTCGCATCGGAATCGACCTTACGGCTGTCTATACCTACGAAAGCGGCGTCTGGTCTTCGCTGGGCGAGTATGGCGCTGAGGATTGGTGCTGCAGCGTTTGCAAGACAGTTAGTCACGCTGACCTCATCGGGTGCTTCCATTCTCCAATCCGCCTCGACAAACGGTGGGATCATGTCGCGCCGGGTTCCTGGAGGGATCTTGCCCGACCGTGACTGCGCCCCGTGCATCACGAGGTGAACCACGTCGTACAAGGAACGCGTCTCCGTCGACCAGTCGGGAGGGGAGAACTGTTGCGGATGATTCAGGAGTGCTCGAAATAGACGGGCAGACTCAAGTTCATGGAACGTCAATGCGCCAGCACTCAGATGCGCTGGGAGATCGGCGTGATACCTCTCCAACCAAGCCAGGAACGGCTTGTTGTCGGTGTAAGCGACACCGCCAAAAACCTTTGAGAAACGTCCTACTACCGACGAGAGGTGGGAAAGCGCACTGTAGTACGTGTCGAAGTAGATCTTTGTCGAGGAATAGAGCCGACGCCTCTGCAGATCATTCGGGCGCTGTCGGCCGGTCTGCGGGTCAGTGTCGAAGCCCGACCGCAGTTGGTCTACGTCATCGCGCCGTTCGATCAGGTGCTCAATCTCCTCGAAAAATCCGCGAAGGGCCTGGCCTTCATACCGGTTGAAATGGAGCTTCCCGAACGCATCACTCCACGCTGCAACGGTTGCTAAATCAAGTACGCGCTCAATGCGTTTTCTGTGCTCCATGTCTCGAGATTAGGCTCCATCTCCATCGATAGGACCGAGAAGGGCTGCAGCACGGTCTGCGCCAGCACTAACGACATCAGGTGGAGCGGAGAGGTTGTTCTTCGAACGACCGACCATAGGACATCCAGAAGTAGATGCATCCGGAGCGGTAGTCGCGTCACATGAACCGTGTCCGGAAGCTGTGTACGGCGAGCAACCTTGATAGCGCAGATCAGGTAAGCCCTAGAACAGGGTTGGGGCTTCGGGGTCGATGCCGGTGAGCAGGGGTCGGATGATCGGTTCGTTCCATCCGTGCTCGAGGAGGGCTGTGCGCAGTTCAACGGATTGGGCTCGGAACTGGGCGCGGCCGACACCGCGCCACCGGAAGGTCGAGGCGTTGGCATGCCGGCCCTTCTGGGACCGGTCAAGCATGTTCAACGCCTGAGTACCGGGCAGCAGGTGAGTTTCCGTCCCGGTGCTGACATGCACGCACAGCGGCACGTTGCAGACATGCATGAGCGTGATTCCGGGGTGCAGGGTCTCTCCGGTGAGGTGTTCGTAGGCGTAGCGTTGCGGCCGCAGGGCGCGTTGCTCACCGTCCCTCGTCACCCAAAACCGTCCGTAGCCGTCGTCGGCCACGGCGCCGGTCCAGATCCAGCAGTCATGCGGCCGCGGGCCTTTGACGACTTTCTCCCAGAACCGGTCAGCCTCTCCCCTGCGCTGCCCCATCGCCGGCTACCCCTGCCAGGACGTCATCGGACGCGGGCGAGTCGGCGGACGATCGGCCGGCGGCCTTCCATCCGCACCACACCGGCGATCACCAGCACAGCTGCGGCGGTGATCATCAGCTGTCCCCACCACGGTGCGCCGGCCGCGGTGGCAACGAACCACGATGAGAAGAACCACAGGCCGACGGCCAACGCGCCAGCGACCTGGTTGCGCATGCGCGCAGGGATCGGCAACAACAGCAGGGGAAGTCGGATGAGTGCACGGACGAACAGGTAGCTGTAGCGGATGCTTGAGGTGAGCAACCAGCGGATGATTCTGATCATCATGTTCTCCTGGTCACTGTTGGCCTTGTCGTGCTGATGCCGTTGCCTCCGAGATCACAGCGACAACCTCTCCCCCAGCTGCCTTCACTCTCGGCCTTCGGCCCTTCGCTGGAGTTGCGTCATCGCGTCTCAGCGTCCGATAGATGGTGGTTCTGCTGACACCGAGGATTTGACCGATCTGTTCAACCGTCATGTCCTGCTGCTCGTACATTCGCCTGGCGGCGGTGGCCTGCTGAGAACTGAGTCGAGGTGGCCGTCCACCGGTGCGGCCTCGAGCGCGCGCTGCCGCAAGGCCGGCGTTGGTGCGCTCTCTAATGAGGTCTCGTTCGAACTCGGCGAGGGCGGCGAAGACGTGGAAGACCAAGCGTCCGCCGGGCGATGTTGTGTCGATGGTTTCCTGCAGGGACTTGAACCCGATGTCCCTATTCTGCAGCGCTGTGAGCTGGTCGATGAGGTGGCGGATGGAGCGGCCGAGCCGGTCGAGCCGCCATACGACGAGAGTGTCCCCCGGTCGTAGCTGATCCAGAAGCTTGGTGAGCTCCGGCCTCTGGTTCAGAGATCCCGAAATGGTGTCGACGAAGACCCGATAACAACCGGCAGCGTTCAGCGCGTCGACCTGTAGCGAGGCGTCCTGATCAGTTGTCGACACTCGCGCGTAGCCCAAAAGGTGTCCCATGCCCTCCAATGTAGCGGAACTCACCGCACACGCGTCGAATCGATACATAGATACTGGCACTGAGTATCGCTACATGAATTGGGGCTTTAGAGCTGCTTCGATGTGAATCGCAGCGGTAAGTGGCGTTGTTTGCGCGGAATTCAGTGGCCGATGAGGAGTGCTTCGCGGGCGGCGTCGACAACCTCGGGGGTGAGTGTGTCGAGGTTGTTGAGGGCCTGGATGCGTTGGATTTGGGTGATGAGTCGATCAACGAGGCGGAAGTTCCCGGCGGTGATGCGGACGATGGTCGCGATCGCGGTGGTTTGTGCGAGGGGGTCGGTTGTTGTGGTGCTGGCGGGGAGTCGTTGGGTGAGGACGGCGGTGAGCTCCTCTGGGGTGAGTGGTCGGTATTCGTGGGCGAATCCGATGCGGCTGTAGAGCTGGGGGTAGCGGGCGAGTCTTTTCTCGATGCCGGGCATCCCGATGAGGATGACGCCCATGTGGTGGCGGTCGAAGTAGTCGCGGACTTGTTCGAGGCCAGTGGCCTTGAGCCGGTCAGCTTCATCGATGATGAGGAGTTCGGTGCGGCCACTCGATCGGGATTCGGTGTGGACGTAGGGGTCGACGACGCCGTGTTCGGCGTAGTCGACTGCGAAGGAGATCTGTTGGCAGGCTTTCGGGAGGCCGGTGTCGATTTGCCGGACGGTGGCGGCGACGGTGGGGGTGAAGAACGCTGTGCGCGCTTGGAGGACCGCGGGCGGCACGGGGCCGAGCTGGTCGGCGAACAGGGTGTGCCATTGTTCCCAGTCGTCGGCGGCTGCGTAGTGCCGGGCGGAAAGGGTTTTGCCGATGCCGGGCGGTCCCCAGCACAGCCCGATGTAGCGGTGGGTTCGGACGGCGTCGGCGAACTCGGTGAAGCGGCGGTGCTCCCTGGTACTGAGGAAAGGGGGACGGGTCGGTAGTGGTGGGGCGTCGTCGTTGACCTCGGCGAAGTCGCCGGTCAGGAAGCGGCGGCCGTCGTCATCTTTGCCGAAGAGGACTGTGTGCTTGGCGTTAGTCGGTCGCATAGAGACGCAATCTGTTCTGTCGGGGAGCTACCTCTACGGGCGGCGGCGCTGGAGTGGATTCCGCGTCGCTCGAGTCGGTCAGCCCGGTCAGGTGTGATGGATCGATCGGTGTGTAGCGGGTGTCGGTAGGGAGCGCGTCAGCGAGACTGCGGCGTTGCTGGAGTTGCTGTTTGAGCTCACGCCGGCGCGTGGCGCGGGCAGCCCGGAGCTCCTCTAGGGAGACGTGTTCGGCGGCGAGCTCGGGGGCGATAGCGCGGCAGAGGTACTCGTTGTTGAAGTAGACGCGGATTTCGCCGACGTCGCGGGGGGTGAAGCGCACGGTGACATGCTCACCGACATAGGCGGCGAGGATGGGTGAGATGTATCGGGTGGAGGCGAACTGCACGCCGTCGCGCTGCACTTTCCGGGTGGCAGCTGCAGTGAGGAGGAGCAGGTCTAGGTCTTCGGGCCGGGCGGGGCTGCGCGGGATGAAACCGGAGGAGGCCCAACGGTGTGCGGGTGTGTCGCCGGTCTGGGAGTGATTGCGCTGGTTGTACTCGGTGACGATGAAGCGTTCAAGGATCCCGTCGAGTTGCTCGAGATTCAGCGACGGCGGTGAGACGGGTTTCCCGTTCGTGCCGTGGGGGATGTACCCGGGCAGGTGGGGCAGCAACTCGGTGGTGATCGTGCCGTAGAAGCGTTCGATCTTCCCGCGGCCCTGCGGGACGCCGACCTGTGAGTGGATGAGCTGAATGTGGGTGTCGAGGCACACCTGTTCGAGTCGGGCGGAGGTGAAGTCGGAGCCGTGGTCGCTGTAGAGGACATCGGGCAGACCGGACACAGGCCAGGCGGGATGCGTCTTGCGGTTCACGGCCTGATGCAGTGCCAGGGCGGTCTGCTCGGCAGTCGGGGCACCGAGGAACACGGTATAGCCGGCGACAGCACGCGAGTAGTCATCGAGTACGACGGTCAGCCACGGCCGCGCCGGGTCGCCGGCCTTGTCGAGGATCATGACGTCCAGCAGCGTGTGATCGGCCTGCCACTGCTCGTTCGGGTGGTCCGCGGTGCGACGGAAGGCCAGTTCGAACCTGTCCCGGTATGCGGCGTCCCCGTGATGGGCGAGGGTCCGCAGGCCCGGGTCGATGCCGGCGATGATCGCCCGGACGGTGGAATAGCTGGGCGCCGGGAGCCCGCGGTCGCGGGCGATGTCGGCTACCCGCCGGTGGATGAAGGCTTTGCTGGGTTCGGGCCGGCGAAGCGCCAAACCC
Source organism: Arthrobacter sp. BC5 (assembly GCF_056680255.1). Lineage (NCBI taxonomy): Bacteria > Bacillati > Actinomycetota > Actinomycetes > Micrococcales > Micrococcaceae > Arthrobacter > Arthrobacter sp. BC5. Next base: position 150,908 of record NZ_JBWXPX010000002.1, on the reverse strand, counting down.
TCGATAGTTTCCACGAGCTCTGCGGGAAGCCGCCTTCTACCGCGGTCACGCCGACGGGCTGGCCGGAGGCTGGTCGACGATGGATCGGTCCGGTACGTGCTGGCCCAACGGCTCAATGTCCGTAACGGAACCCCCGACTCCGCGGCGACACGGGTCCACGGAACGCCCTGGTCGTGCTGGCGCAGCAGGTCGATCTTGTCATGGACGCTGCGCCGCACCTCGGTCGTCCGCCTCTATGCCCTGACGTCTTCGCCGAGATGGCGGTAGATCGTCCCACGCGAGACCCCGAACGTCTCCGCGATCTGCTGCACCGTGTATGTCTTCTCGTCATACATGGCCCGCGCCTGACGGATCTTCGTCGTACTCATCTTGATCCGCCCACCACCTTTACGCCCGCGAGCCCGCGCTGCAGCCAGGCCGTCCTTCGTACGCTCCACGATGAGATCGTGCTCGAACTCCGCGATCGCCGCGAGCATATGGAAAAACAACCGCCCGCCCGGAGTCGTCGTATCAATACCCTGCGAAAGCGCCTTCAACCCGACGCCCCGCTTCTCGAGCCCATCCACGACTTCCTTCAGATTCCGTACCGACCTGCCAAGTCGGTCGAGCTTCGTCACGACCAGGGTGTCACCGGCACGCAGATAGTCCAGCGCGTCATCGAGGGCTGGCCGCTTCGCAAGAACGCCGGAGGCGTGTTCGATGAAGACCTTTTTGCACCCGGCAGCTTCGAGCACATCGGTCTGACCGTCGAGATTCTGCTCCCGGGTCGACACGCGCGCATAACCAACAGCTGCCATAGCCCGAAACTGTACCGCGAACGTCGGTGACAGTACATAGGTCTCGGACACGGCCCATGGAACACGACGCACCGTTCCGAGTCCTCTTGCTGTTAAGTGTCTTATGGACGGTCGTTCGCGGACGCTGGCCGCGAATTGCTCCGTATGAGCGTAAAGATCTGGATCCGCGGCTCAGGATGAATGAATTCCTCGGTGCCTCAACAGGGACGCCCTTCGCGTGGCTCTGTGCGCAGCAGTTTCGATGGCTTCGCCACTATCCGGTGACCAGAGCTTTGAGGAGGGCGGCTGCCAGGCATAGTGCGGCCAGGGCCAAGCCCAGGATGAAGGTCTGAGGAACTACCCGTTCGCTTCGAAGATGTGCTACTACCCATCCCAGGCTGCCCAGTCGGACGACTGTGATGAGGATTGCCAGTTGCAGCGCAAACTCCGGGTCAATCCAGCCCACCAGTGCGGCGGTCATGAGAAGTGCGGGGCCGACCGCGGCTGATGCTATCGGTACTGCATGCCACGCCTCACGTTTGAGGTGCGACGTGGTTGCTTGGTCGGGTGCCGCTACCCGGATTCCGACGTGTTCGGCCAGCACGTGTGCGATGAAGGTTGAAGCGCCAGTGCCGATGATGTAGGTCAGAGCTTTGAAGGTGAGTAGGTCCTGTGGGTACAACGCGATAAGCGCAGCAAGGATCAGAATGTCCCCGTACACGAAAGCTGTGATCCTGCCCGAGGCGTCTTCCCTGCTGAGCGGCCGCTTCGAACGCAGGTGGAAAAGCTGATAGACCGAATCCCGGACAAAACGATATGTAGACCTCTTCAGGTGGTCCTGGTTCACAAACTGCTTCGCTCTCTCGTGTGTGGTGTCACGCGTGTGTCGACGCGATCGCCGAACGTCAGTGCACCGGAACCCGCCCTGCGTCGTCTGCCGTGCAGAAAGGGTTGTGGAAGACGCGATGGACGCATATCGCGTGGTCTCGCTGTTGATCTCCAGAATCCTGCCAAAGGCAGTGATGTAGAAGCGCAGCGGGTGCGACAGGTCTGAGGACAGATGAGTTAGGGCATATAGGGAGCGTAGTACGGTAGGGAGTCATCAAGGACAGGCACCAGTACGGTGAAGGAACCGCCCGCGTGAGTGACGGTCATTGGCACTACTGACCCTGCATCAGCGCCGGCTCGCTCAAAGATAAGCGGACCCGCACTCTCGAGACGAACCGAGTTCCTGCCGCGGACTAACATCCTTTCGGCTTCTCCCGCCACGGTGATCTCGAGCATAAGGTCCTTATTACCATCGTTGATGATGGTGCCCAGAACACGCCCAGGCTCCTCGGCGGACTCGCCAACAATCAGAATGTTCTGCAATCGGACGTTTCCGCTTGATTCGTGCACTCCGTTACTGGAGGAGTCTTTCATCCCTGTACCAATTGGGTTCGTGAACGAGCACCCACACAACGTCATTCCGAGCACTACAACACCGCCGATCGTTACAGCAGACTTAGCTCTTGTTCTCACCTGGGCTTGGAAGGCTCCTACACGCCGCGCTACGACCAAGGCATGATTGTGAGCTCGATTCCAAGGGCCAGGTAAAGGTGAACGCGGGTGCTGGGCCCTTGAGGTGGCGGCGGTCCATGTGCGGTCAGAACTGTTCACGCGAGCCTACTTCCAGTCAATTACTGCACCCGCTGGAGGTCTATCCCAGCCGCAGCATGCAGTCCTGTCCGCCGAAGAGTGCAGGGACTCTCGTTGCGACAACGAACTGGATATGGGGATGCTTCCCTCCATTACAATAAGTAAAGCAAACTTCACCTATTGTGGCTAGGGCCGCCGGCCAAGCTCACTCCAGGCCGTGGCCGTGGCAGTGCAGGTGCTGCGTTTCGCCTGTCTACTGTTCGTGCGTCGGACCCTGTGTTCTGAGTCGCTCCCAGCAGTACGGACGGCGACGGATCAGGCAGCGTACTGACATGAAGGTATCGTCCAGCTCGACCTTCTTAAAGGGGCTTCGTACTCGACTGCGGACCCGACGGACGTGTCGGACCCGGCGGTGATGTGTCCCTTTGTTCTGGTGGAGGCGGTGGTGTTCCTACGATGCCGCCGGCGACCATGATGACGAAACCGGCGACACCTATAGCTGGGGCGGACAGTGCTATGGAGGTGATCACGGTGAGCATCCCTACGACGATCATGATGAACGCTGCTTTGCGACGTCGTGGGGGGTGCGGGAAATTTGGGTGTTGCAGGCGCGGGGCGCGCTCAGAATCCTCGATCGCGAAACGCAGTTCGAGCTCCTCGAACCGGGAGCGTTCTTCGTCCGATAGTGCCATGACAGATTTCTCCTTACAGGTGTATTGGACCGGTCGTTGTTGGCCTCAGCATCGAGTTGGGTGAGAAGTCGACCGGTGTTGGCGGCACGAGCGGTCACTTGGTTGCCGATCGGCTGCCTTCGGCGGTTTCCGTGATCGTTTACGGCTTCGTGACATGCACGGCCAGACCTTGTGCCGGTGAGAGTTCTAGGGTGGTCCGGCCGAGCACAGCGCGGGAAGCGTGCTCGGGGAAGCTCCGACGGGGCAGGGGTCGAAGGTGAAGATGACCAGGGAACCGAGTGCGATGATGACCGCGGTGCAGGTGTAGAGCACGGCTTTGAGCATCATGCGTGTCCGGGCGGTGTCGGTGTAGTCGTTGATGATGACGCGAAGCCCGTTGGTGCCGTGGAGCATGGCCAGCCAGAGCATGATCAGGTCGAACCATTGCCAGAAGGGGTGTGCCCATTTGCCGGCGACGAAGGCGAAGTCGATTTGGTTGATCCCGTCGCCGAGCACGAGGTTCACGAAGAGGTGCACGAAGATCAGCACGACCAGGAGGGCGCCGGACCAGCGCATGAAAAGCCATGCGATCAGCTCGAAGTTGCTTCCTGTCATCGATCGGCTGCGGGGTGCCCTGATGGGGGCCCTTGTGCCGTCGTTTCGGGGCGTGCTCATGAGGGGAGCCCCAGACCGCACACACCGAGTTCCTGCAGCATGGCCTCGACGAGTTGCCCGGCAGGGTTGCTGGCGTCGATGGTGATGAAGGACGGAAATTCTACGAGCTCCCGGTAGGCCTCGTCGAAGGCGTGGAGGTGCTCGAGGGTCTCGGTGTCCGCGGCCCGCCGTCGGATCCTGCTGTAGGCGATGTCGGGTGGCACGTCGAAGTAGAAGACGATGTCGGGGGTAGGCAGGGCCTTGGACAGGAAGGGCAGGAACCAGCCTGATTTCAGGCCCCTCGCTTGCCTCAATGCCGCCTGGCAGTACAGGTATCGGTCCATGATGACGACCCTGCTACCTGGCCGGGCGCGCAGGTGAGAGATGAGCACGTTAATGCAGCGGATACTCGTCTCGACAGTATCGAGCAGGCGCACCGGGGGCTTGATTTTCCGCCTACCACACCAGGCCGTGATGCTCCGCCGCCCAGAACTGTTCTTGGTGAAGACCGCAGGATACTCGGCCGCGCTAAGCTGCTGCGCGAGCATCTGCCCGGCCGTCGTCTTGCCCGCCCCGTCGATTCCGGTCAGAACGATGATCATGGTCCGCCACCGCCGCGCGGGTAGCGGAAGAGCGTAGGGACGGTAGAAACCAAAGCATTGATGCGCTGTTCCATGACCTGCAATGCGGCGTCCGCAGCGGTGTCAACAGTCTCGTCGATGCTCTCAGCGTTGCCCTGGCCTGCTTCACCCAGCCCTGATTCTCGTTCTGGTGATCGGTGATCAGACTGGAACAGGCGGCCCCCGTCGATCATGGCCTCTTTCCAATCCTCGTGTCCGCCGCTTCCTGCCCCTCGGAGACAAGGATCTCCCGACGATGCATGGCATTGCGGTGAGGTCGGGCCAGGACACCGGCCGGCAGTGACCTGATGCTGGTGGGGGTACGGGTGGGCGCTCTCACGTTCTGTCCTTCCGTGTCGTTGTAGCGGTTGATCCGAAGATCGATAGGAGTGCGTCGACTTCCTGATGAGCGATCGCTGGGTGGCGAAAGTGCTGGTGCGCGTTGATGACATAGCGTGTGCGCCGTCCTTCCTTGATGCGCTGCAGGTATCCCGTGTCCTCCAGGTCCTTCAGGATGTGCAAGGTGGCCCTGCCGGTGATCCCGACCCGTGCGGCTATGTCATCGACCAGGGCGCTCGGGTCCCCAGCGACCACGATGAGGACATGCCCGTGGTTCGTCAGGAAAGTCCACGAATGGGCGTGGGCACCTCGTTGCTCTGGTGGCGTCATTAACGGTTGCTCTTCTGCTGGTGTCGGCCTCGCGCGCGCCAGAGGTACTGCGCCGCTTCTGATCTCAGAGCTATTCGTCACTGTCCTCGTCCTGCCCGTCGTCTTGTCCGTCGTCTTGTCCGTCGGGGCTGCCGTCTTGGTTTTCGGCGTCTTCCTGCTCCTCGACTCCCGGTCCTTGCGGCACTTGCGTGTCGTCGCATCCGGTGATCAGCAACGCCCCTGTAAGGAGGAGCCCGGACCCGAGGAGGGCTGTTCTGCGGTGTTTCATGAGGAGTTTCCTTCTGGTCGTAGCCCGGGGTCCTAATAGCGTGTATCGGCTGGCGATTGAGTGAAGATCGCCAGGAGCGCACCGATCTCCTTGTGCGAGGTCGCCGGGTGGCGGAAGTGCTTGTGTGGGTCGATGGTGTAGCGGGTGCGCCGTCCCTCCCGCATCCGGTACAGGTACCCGGTGTCCTCCAGATCCTTCAGGATCTGCAGTGTCTTGCGTGGGCTGATGCCGACCGTGGCGGCGATGTTCTCGACCAGGGGGTGCGGGTCCGTCGCGACGACCAGCAGCACATGCCCGTGCTGGGTGAGAAACGTCCACGGGTGTCGTCGGGCGGTGCGGCGGCTGGTGTACAGGTCGACTGGTGTGGTGGGTCGATTGGTGGGCGCTGATGGCATTGTGATTCCTTTCCTGGACAGGTTTTGTTACGAGTGAGGGATGACGACAGCTCGGTGGCTAGTGGCGCGGTGCGTCGAAGTGGTCACCGCTGGAGGAGCGACCCGGTGTGCTTTGATCACCGCTGTGTGCGGCATCGTCCACCGGATCCTGATCAGCGTCAGGTGCCGGCGCAGCATCGACTGATGCGGCACGCGAGGCGCCAGGTGATGGGGCCTTGGCTGTGGTTTCCCGGCGGGTTCGCTTCCACAGGGGCTCGAGTTCTGCCAGTTCCTCGGGTTCCGCGGTGCGGAAGGGCGCTTCGGCGGGCGCAGGTGGTTCATGGCGTCCCTGGCCGCGGGTCTTGATGAGGCTGGCCGCGATGGAGACGGTGAGGATGGTGGTGATGACGGCGAGGGAGATCGTGGTGGGGATGTAGTAGAGGTCGATCTTCAGGGCCATCTTGATGCCCACCCAGATCAGGACGATCGCGAGTCCGATCTTGAGGTACACGAAGCGGTGGATGAGGTCGGCCAGGAGGAAGTACATGGCGCGCAGACCCAGGATCGCGAAGGCGTTGGCGGTGAAGACGAGGAACACCTCGTCGGTGACGGCGAAGATCGCAGGAATGGAGTCCACGGCGAAAACGATGTCGGTGACTTCGACCAGGACCAGGACCGCTAGAAGCGGGGTGGCGAGCAGGATCCCGTTCTTGCGGATGAGGAACCGCTGGCCATGGAAGGCATCGGTCATGGGCACGTAGCGGCGGAAGAGTTTCAGGGCACGGGATTTTGAGGGGTCGATGTGTTCGTTACGCTGGATGAGCATCCGGTACCCGGTGAAGAGCAGGAACGCGGCGAACAGGTAGAGGACCCAGCCGGCGCTGGCGATGATCGCGGATCCGGCGGCGATGAAGATCGCCCGGAAGACCAGGGCGCCGAGGACCCCGAAGAACAGGACCCGGTGCTGGTACTCGCGGGGGACGGCGAAGAACGTAAAGATGATGGCCCAGACGAAGACGTTGTCCACGGCCAGGGACTTCTCGATGAGGTAGCCGGCGAAGTACTGCTGACCGAACTCGGCCCCCCAGAACCGCCACACGATGGCGCCGAACGCGACGCCGAAGAACACCCAAACAGCCGACCAGGCCGCGGCCTCACGGACGCTGATCACATGGGCTTTACGGTGGGCAACGAGATCGACGACGAGCATAATCAGGATGAAGCCGATGACGGCGAACCAGACCCACAACGGGACGTCCATGAATAAGCACCTTCCAGTTAGTTGTTGAACCAAATGGAGGTCTCTCCCGGCCGAGCGGAATCGGCCCTGTCCGCCGGAGGATGCTGGGATCCTCGTAGTGACGACGAACGGACAGGGGATACTCCCCTCCATGTACTGACAAGTGAAGAACAGTTCACCCATTATGGGAAGGGTTCTATCGACGACGTTCGCGTCCTGCTGTGCCGACTGCCTTGACGACGCTGGAGAGGAACCGCTCTTCGCCACGCTCTCTTACTGGAGGACTCAGATGAACCACTCGCCCTGGCGACCACCGGGAGCATGCTGCAACTGGCCGGAGGTGGGCGGTCGATCCGATGCGATGCTGCGGTTGGACCTGGACCTGGACCTGGACCTGGGCCTAGAGCAACAGAACTGCTGAAAGACTAATTGCTGAGAGACGAAGCATTCCTAGGCACACTGAATGGTCAATGTTAGCTTGATGGCCCCGGACGATTTAGGTTCGCTCTTATCAGGAGTGCCATGACCCGTGCAGCCCGCTCAAACTCAGACATCAGTCCGGCTGACGTGAGCGATGTGAGCCCTCATAGCTTCCGTCGACTGCGACGCATCAACGTCGTAGCCGGCTCGCTGCACCTCCTGCAGGCCGTGATCTTCACGATCATCCTGGCGATGCTCGACAACCAGGTCACGTTTCCCGTCACCGCGGACTACCTGGCAGGACCGCCCGGATTCCCGCTCCCGCCCGAGCGCGTGGAACTCTTCGCGGTCAACGTGGGCGCCGGCGTCGTGGTGTTCGTGGCACTGTCCGCCCTCTTCCACTTCGCGGTTGCCTCACCGGCATTCTTTCCGCGCTACGAAGCCGGCCTGAGGGTCCAACACAACTACTTCCGCTGGGTCGAGTACTCGCTAAGCTCGTCCGTGATGATCTGGCTCATCGCGCAAACCACCGGAATCACCGACATCGCAGCCCTCATCTGCCTGTTCGCCGTCAATGCGGCGATGATCGGCTTCGGCGCCCTTCAAGAGAAGTATGAGAGGCCCGGTAGCGGCAATTTCTTACCCTTCATCCTCGGATCACTGGCGGGGATCGTGCCCTGGATCGCCATTTTGATCTACTTCCTGTCCATCGGATCTACGAGCGCGGCGGAACCGCCCGCCTTCGTCTACGGGATCATCATCTCGCTGTTCCTGTTCTTCAACATTTTCGCCATCAACCAGCTGCTCCAGTACCGGCAGGTCGGTCCCTGGCGTGACTACCTGTACGGCGAACGCGCGTACATAATCCTCAGCCTCATCGCCAAGACCGCCCTAGCCTGGCAGGTGTTCTCCGGCGCGATCATCCCTGCCCTGACTAACTGAGCGGCACACCGGCGCTGGTGGGCCACCGAACGCTGCAAGAACCACGCCACTTATCGCTGCGATCCACAGGAGTAGCGCAACCACGTGGCTCATTTTGTAACGGTTCCCGTGTACGAGGCTATGTAACGCCTAACCCGGTTAGTGATACGTTTTGGTGATGCGAGTCGGATACGGACGGGTCTCCACCCGCGATCAGCACCCCGAAGCCCAGCACGACGCCCTGACCGCGGCCGGCTGCGAACAGATCTTCCTCGATATGGCCTCAGGGAAACTGGCACGCCGGCCCGAACTGGACAAGGCCCTGCTCTCGGCCAACAGGGCAGGGGATCAGCTTGTCGTCACCAAGCTCGACCGGCTCGGCCGGTCGCTGGAAAACCTCATCGATTTATCCAAGACGCTGCAGGAACGCGGAGTGGACCTGGTCGTCCTGGACCAGGGCATCGATACCTCCACAGCCATCGGTCGGATGTTCTTCCAGATCCTCGGCTCGATCGCCGAGTTCGAACACGCCCTCATGTCCGAACGGACCCGCGACGGGCTGACCGCGGCCCGTGCGCGGGGACGGACCGGCGGGCAGAAACCAAAACTCGGTCCGCGCCAAGTCAAGCTGGCCCGCGAAATGTATGAAGAGAAGGGCCCCGACGGGAAACGGACCCACACTGTAGAGCACATTGCCCAGGAATTCGGCGTCACCCGACCCACCATCTACCGGCATCTGGCGAAACCATGAGCGGTGCCCGTGCGCTGCAGGTAAATCCGCTGCAGGTAGAGATGGTGGCCCCGTGGGGCGGCAACGTAGCGGCACAGGAAATCTGAGGTGGCCTTGCGTTCCCTGCTCACGGTGGCCGAGCGCGGCCAGATCCTGGCAACGCCCACCGAACCCCAGGACCTCGAAGCCCACTACACCCCCAGCCATGGGGACATGTCGTTGATCCGGCAACGCCGCGGGGACGCGAACAGGTTGGGCTTTGCCATCCAACTGTGCCTGCTGCGCCACCCGGGAATCGCGCTGGCCCAAGACACTGAGGTGGCTCCTGAGCTGGTCTCATGGATGGCCTCCCGTCTGGCCGTTCCCATTGATGCGTGGGACGAGTACGGAACACGTGAGGAAACGCGGCAGGAACACGGACGGGAGATCCGCGCGTATCTGGGCATATCCACGTTCGGCATCGCGGACTTTCGCCAGCTCGTGGAGCACGTCAGTAAGGTGGCCGCACACACGGACAAGGGCCTGCTCCTGGTGAAGAGCGCCATGGACTTCCTCCAAACACAGAAAATTGCATTGCCGAGGATCGGGATTATTGAAAGGGCCTGCGCCCAGGCGCTGACCCGGGCGAACCGGCGAATCTACGCCACCTTGGGTGAGCAACTGTCCGTGGGCCACCGGCAACGGCTCGACGGGCTGCTGCGCCGCCGCCCCGATCGTTCCGGAACGGAAATCGGCTGGCTGCGCCAGGCGCCACTGCGACCGAACGCACGGGCAATGAATGAGCACATCGACCGGCTCACCACCTGGCGTGCGCTGGACCTGCCCTGGGCGGCGGGCCGGCTGGTCCACCGGAACAGGCTGTTGAAGCTTGCCCGCGAGGGTGCCTCCATGACCGCGGCCGACCTGGCCAAATTTGAACCCGCACGCCGGTACGCGACCCTCTTCGCCATGGCCACCGAAAGCATGGCAACCGTCACCGACGAAATCATCGAGCTGCACGACCGGATCATTGGCCGGCTCATCCGGACCGCGCAGAACAAGCAAAACCAAGCCACCCTGGCGTCCCGTTCCACCGTCGCCGCCATGATGCGCCTGCACTCCAGGCTCGGTGATGCCCTCTTTGAGGCCAAGGAAAACGGCGAAGATCCCTTCATCGCGATCGAAACGGCCATCGGCTGGGAATCCCTGGCGACAAGCATCGCCCACGCCAAGGAACTGACCCGGCCAGGCCTTGAAGACCATTTGGCTCTCGTCAGCACCCACTTCACCACCCTGCGCCGCTACACGCCGGCGTTTCTTGCCGTTCTTGACCTCCACGCAGCGCCCGCAGCACAAGACCTGCTAGACGCAATCAATGTCATCCGATCCCTGAACAGCACCGGCGCCAGAAGGCTCCCGGACGATGCACCCACCTCGTTCATCCGGCCCCGGTGGAAACCTCTGGTCTTCACCGACACCGGCCTGAACCGGGGCTTCTACGAGTTCTGTGCCCTCGCAGAACTCAAAAACGCGCTGCGCTCCGGAGACATGTGGGTCACCGGATCCCGCCAGTTCCGCGACTTCGATGACTACCTTCTCGCCGGCCCCGCCTACACCGGCATGAAAACCACCGAAAAACTTCCCCTGGTCACGGTCGACGGAAACCCCCGATACCTCCAGGACCGGCTGGCCCTCCTTCAGGAACGACTGAAGGAAGTCAACGAGCTGGCCTCCCGCGATGAACTACCCGGGGTGCTGATCACCGGCAAGGGCGTGAAAATTACCCCGCTGGAGACAATCGTCCCCGCGCACGCCCAGCCCCTGATAGACCAGGCCAGTGCCATGTTCCCACGCATCCGGATCACCGACCTGCTGATGGAAGTCGATAGCTGGACCGGATTCACCCGCCACTTCACCAACCTCAAATCCGGCCAACCGTCCAAGGACAAACAACTTCTCCTCACCGCCATCCTGGCCGACGGAATCAACCTGGGCCTGACGAAAATGTCCGAGTCCTGCACCGGCGTCACCTATGCCCAACTGGACCGCCACCAAGCCTCCTACATACGGGATGAAACCTACAGTGCCGCCCTGGCGGAGCTGGTGAACACTCAGCACGTCCACCCCTTCGCCACGCACTGGGGTGATGGCAGCACCTCGTCCTCGGACGGGCAGCGCTTTCGTGCCGGCAGCAAAGCTGAATCCACCGGGCACGTGAACCCGAAGTACGGCGCCGAACCCGGACGGCTGGTCTACACGCACGTCTCGGACCAGTACTCGCCCTTCCACAGCAAACTCATCAACGTCGGAGACCGCGACGCGACCTACGTCCTGGACGGACTGCTCTACCACGAGTCCGACCTCGCGATTCAAGAGCACTACACCGACACGGCCGGATACACCGATCACCTCTTCGCTCTCATGCACCTGCTCGGATACCGGTTCGCACCCCGAATCCGCAACATCGGCGATACCCGCCTCTACACACCCACCAACGACCCGGGGCACGCCACGTTGGCACCGCTGATCGGCGGGAGCCTCAACACCAAAACGATCACCGCACACTGGGACGAGATCCTCCGCCTCGCCGCGTCCATCAAAACCGGCACCGTGACCGCGTCCCTGATGATGCGAAAACTCGGCGCCTACCCCCGCCAAAACGGGCTCGCCACCGCCCTGCGGGAACTAGGCAGACTGGAACGGACCCTCTTCCTGCTCGACTGGCTCCAAGACCCCAGCCTGCGCCGCAAAGTCACCGCCGGCCTGAACAAAGGCGAAGCCCGGAACACCCTAGCCCGAGCGGTCTTCTTCAACCGACTCGGCGAAATCCGCGACCGGTCCTTCGAGCAGCAGCGCTACCGCGCCAGCGGGCTGAACCTCCTCACCGCCGCCATCGTTCTCTGGAACACGGTCTACCTCGACCGCACCATCACCACCCTCAACAAAGACAAGAACACCACAGACCTTGAGCTACTGCGGTTCCTCTCACCACTGGGATGGGAACACATCAACCTCACCGGCGACTACACCTGGCCCCGCGCCAACCACATCAAACCCGGCAAATACAGGCCGCTACGGCGCCCAGCAAAACCTTAGCGTCGGATAATTCACTTTTTCACAAGCCACCCCCTGATGCGTCAGGTGTCGGCAGTTCTGTCGAGGAACACTCGGCTTGATGCCACCGTAGCCACGGAGGAAGTACTGGACCACGTGCGCGGGCTGCCCAACCCGGTCACCGACCTGTCGGAAGGACTCACCGTCCCGCCAGCCCTCCCAAATCGCCTGCTGCTGCTCCATCGTGAACTCCACACACACCTCCACCACTCATCCTGCCCGGGTGGTGGGGACTGTCCGATAAACGGTGTGTGGGGTCCGGCGGTTTTCATCAGTAAGTGGTCTTCTCGAACCGGCCCGCGAAGGTAATCGCGAACGCGTTGAGCGCCGGCTTCCACCTGATCACCCAGCGTGCTTTGCCGCCGCCAGTGGGGTCAAGGGACCGGGTCACGAGATACAGGCATTTCAGCGCCGCGGCCTCGTTCGGGAAGTGGCCCCTGGCGCGCACCGCTCGGCGGTAGCGGGCGTTGATCGACTCGATCGCATTCGTCGTGCAGATGACCCGTCGGATCTCCACGTCGTATTCGAGGAACGGCACGAATTCCGCCCAGGAGGATTCCCAGAGGTTTACGATCGCCGGATACCGCTGGCCCCACTCGGCTGCGAACTCCGCGAACCGGTCCTTCGCCGCCGCTTCGGACGGCGCGGTGTAGACGGGTTTGAGGGCTTTCACGATTCCGTCCCGGTGTTGCCGGCCGGCGTAGCGGAAGCTGTTGCGGATCAGGTGCACGACGCATTGCTGCACGACGGTCCGCTCCCAGGTCGTGTTGATCGCCTCGGGCAGGCCTTTGAGCCCGTCGCAGACGGCGATGAGCACGTCCTCGACGCCTCGGTTTTTCAGCTCGGAAAAGACCTGCAGCCAGAACCTCGCTCCTTCACCTCCGTCGCCGGCCCAGATGCCCAGGATGTCGCGTTCCCCGTTCGTGGTGACGCCCATGACGACGTAGAACGGGGTGTTGCGGACCTGCCCGTCCCGGACCTTGACCACGATCGCATCAACGAAGAGGACCGGGTAGAGCGGGTCCAGCGGACGGGAAGCCCACTCGCCCAACTCGCCGGCGACCTTCTCCGTGATCCTCGAGATCGTGTCTTTGGAGACCTTGGCCCCGTAGACCTCCTCGAAATGCGCGGCTATTTCACCCGTGGTCAGTCCGCGGGCGGAGAGGGAGAGGACGATCTCGTCGATGCCGTCCAGGCGTCGTTTCCGTTTGGGTACGATCACCGGCTCGAACGAACCGTCCCGGTCCCTTGGCACTTCGATTTCGACCGGGCCGATCTCGGTCAACACCGTCTTCGGCCTCGTACCGTTGCGCATGTTCTCTGCGATCGGTGTCTGCCCGTGCTCGTGCCCGAGGTGCTCGGTCAGCTCCGCTTCCAGAGCGGTTTCCAGCACGTTCTTCGTGAGCTGGCTCAACAAGCCACCAGGGCCAACCAGGCTCACGCCCTGCTCCTTCGCCTGGGCGAGCAGGCGTTCAGCAAGGTCCTTCTGATCGATGGTTTCTCCCGTCACAGGATCGATCATCGCCTCTGATACTTCGGTCGTGAAGTCGTTCACGGCCATCTCCTCTCGGATCAGGCCGAACCCTCACACACCGTTTTTCTGACAGTCCCGGGTGGTGGTGCGTTGACCGGTTGAGACCGCCATCCTTTGGTGCGACAGGTCAAATGAGGACGTTCCGGGGCCGGGGCCCCTTGTGGTCAGGCAGCGTGAGGTCCGGTTGCAGCGGAGGTTTAAACACCTCAAGGCGATGGTCGTTGAGGCTATAGTGCTTGCTTCCATTAGATAAGAGAGGTCTTGGCGGTTCTGTAAAACACACCACTGTCTCTCAAGGGAGGATGCTCTCCTTTAGGAGGAGGAACCCTTAAGTCAGGAGCAGGTGGTCCTGTCGATCGTGATGTTCAGGTCATGAGGCACGGAGAATTCTCGGCCCGGTGATGAGAACCCGACGACGACATCGTCGGCTGTGCCGCGCTGTGCGTTATCTTCAAGCGCCACGGACACCACGATGTTGATGTGCTTGTCCGGTTCGAATTGGTACCCCACTGCAGGTACTGGTTCCACCGTGAACGTACTTGGTTCGGAGGCGGTGGGAGTGGGCGCCGGGGTGTCATGGGCCGCTGGCGCGTGCTCGCTTGGTCCGACAGCGGGCGCACCGTGATTTCCGTGGCCCTCGCGGTTGGCCGGGGTAATCATGGCGCTGACCTGAGTCAGCCCCTGAGCATCGCCGAGGCTGATGTCGTCAAAGGTGAAGGTCTCGAGGGTCGGATTGTGCAGCATGATCGTGTACCGGAGGAAGCTATCCTTTGGCTGCACACCGCAAAGTCTGGCGCCGTCCACCCCGATGTTCAGCGGATCATCGTCGAGATCCTCGGTGATGAAGGATGCCGCGGACTCTCCAGCAGGATCGCTTGGTGTGTCTTCCGTGCCTGAAGCATCAACGACCCCCTGATCCTTTGACTGACCACTGTTGACGTTCAGGGGATCCTGTTCCACGGCACCGCACCCGGTGAGTCCGGCAGCCAGGACGAGCCCTGCAGCGAACCAACGCAAGCGAATGTGCTGTGCTTCCATGATGCGTCACACGCCTTGAGGGGTAGCCGGGGCCCATGGTGGTGCCATGGGCGCTTTCTCGTGTGATTCGGAGCACTTCAGCTGGAGGTTTGGTCTGACTCATAACTGCTACGGCGGTTAGTGCTCTGAGGATCGTCGACAAGACAGCGGCAGCGAGATCATTGATGCAAAGGAAGCGCCGGACGTCGGTGGCGGAGGAGGCCGCGTACCGTCGTCCGGCGCCATAGATTGTGTGTTTTGCACGCAATCCACATCACTCGCACATGAGGATGATGCTGACAGTACAGCCTCTGTCTAGGTGAGGGCTGTGAATCCCAGCGCCTCCCGGCGTCGACGGTAATCTCCCACTAGTCCGCGGATATTTGAGCTGCCAAAGGCAGACAGTGCTCGCCATGCGCGGGCCCATACTCAGCGAAACGGGCGGTCAGTCGGGCGGGTCACGATTGGTCCATCAAGAATACTGAAAAAGCACACCCGCGACAGGAGGCACGCCATCAGCTCGAGCGCCCGTGACGCCGGTGATCCCAGCGACGCCGGTGATGTGGCTTCGTCCTCGTTTCGCCGACGAATGGGCGAGCTGCTCATCAAGATTGCAGAACGCGATGAGGTCGCCTTCGCGGACCTTCTGACGTCCATGGGGCCCAGGGTGTATACCCTGTGCACCCGGATGGTGCTCGATGAGCAGGTCGGTCTCGAGATCATTCAGGACGTCTTCCTCGAGGTCTGGCGGAAGGCACACACCTATGATGCGGCGCTGGGGAACGCGGATACCTGGGTCACGATGATCGCGGTCCATCGTGCAACGGACCGCTTCCGGTCCGAAGACCGGGCCAAAAGGCACGAAGCTGATTACCTCACCCGCATGTACACCAGGGAATACGACCACACATCGGAAACAGCCCTCGACATGGTCGAGCAACAGTGGATTCGAGCATCGTTGAAGTACCTTTCCCCCGTCCAGGCCCGTGCGGTCACCCTGGCGTTCTATGACGGATTCACCTACGAACAGGTTGCGGCCCACCTCGGGATCCCCCTACCCACGGTGAAAAGCCGGATCAGGGACGCCCTCATTCGGCTTCGCAAAGCCCCTACGCGATAGGTACTCCTCCTGTGCTTTTGGAGGGATTAGAAAAATGATCAGCCATCACACCAATCCAAGGACTTAAGTGCCTCGAATCACAGCTAGACGTGCCCGCATGGGTACGCGCTCACCGCACAGTGAAGGATTCATCTCATGAACAAGAAAATGCGGCTTCTCGCAGTACCGACCCTCGCCCTTGGCGTCGTCGCCATGGCCGGGGCCCCAGCTATGGCCGCCCACGCGTCCGGCTCCTACTCCTCCACCCTCGGCCAGCTCAACGGCACCACGGGTACCGGAACCGTCACCGTTGACGTCGAAGGCACCACCGCAACCGTGAACCTGCAGGTCAACGGCCTTGCCGAGACCTTCATGGATGGCCCCTACCCCCACGTCCAGCACATCCACGGCCTCGCCCTGGGCACCTGCCCGACCGACGCCGATGACGCCAACAGCGACGGCATTGTCAGCGTCACCGAAGGTGCCGGCAAGTACGGTGGAATCCAGACTACGCTGACCACCAGCGGCGCCACCGGACCCGAAGAGGGCCTGAACCTTGCCCTCGGTGGCCAGGGTGGAAGCTACAACATCCAGCGCAGCTTCGAGATCAACCAGGGCACCCAGGACGCCCTCGACGCCGGCACCGCCGTCGTCGTCGTCCACGGCCTGGATCCCGCAACGGCCGGCGTCTCCGAGGAAGTCTTCAACTCCCCGAGTGACCTCGACCCCAAGCTCCCCCTCGGCGCCACCTCACCGGCACTGTGTGGAAACCTCGCCGCAACCCAGATGGGCGATATGCCTTCCGGTGGCGCTGACACCGGTGTCGCACAGGAGACCGGCAGCAACGTGGGCATGCTCGCCCTCGGTGGCGGCCTCGTCCTCGCCGTTGCAGCCGGCGGAACCTACGTCGTTCGTCGTCGCGTAGCCGACCAGGCGTAATCCACCAAGAACAACGAACTGATCGGACAGCATTCACACCATGATTAGTTCACCCAGCGACCGCCGCAGAAACTTTCTCGTTTCTGCGGCGGTCGCCGCTTTAATACTGACCGGATGCGGAAACAGCACCGCCTCCGACGGATCTCCTGCCGCGCCACCCACAGCCACGGCAACCTCCTCCGCCGCTGGACCCGCGCCGTCTGCAGCACCCAGCACCGCACCCTCTGCAACGGCCACGCCGGCAGAGGCCGCGCCTGCCACCGCCGCCCCGGTCCCAGCGCAACCGCCGGTACTACCAGCGTCCACTCCCACCTCCTTCTCGATCCCGGCTATCGGTGCCGGATCTGACCTCCTCGCGTTGGGGCTGCGAGACAACGGCTCCCTCGAGGTGCCGCCGGACGGGCCCGGCGCGCCCGCCAGCTGGTACAACCAATCCCCCACCCCCGGAGAACGCGGACCGGCCGTCCTGCTCGGACACGTCAATGCCACCGATGGAGGACCTGGCGTATTCGCGGACCTGCGCGCTCTCAAGCCCGGTGACATCATCGAGATCGCCAGAGAAGATGGCACGACGGCGCGCTTCGCCGTCGACCGCGGAGAGCAATACCCCAAGGACAACTTCCCGACCCTGAAGGTCTACGGAAACACCGAAGGCTCAGAACTCCGTCTGATCACATGCGACGGCTACGACCCTGACACCGGAGAATTCGACGACAACTACGTCGTCTACGCCAAACGCGTCTGACAAGAAGCACCTCTGGACGAGGCGGTCGTGCGATGAAGCACCTCACGTCCCTCACCGCTCGTCCTCGCTGCATGCACCTTGCCCGTACCGCCCTCGCCCTGACCGCTTGTCGTGCCCGGCCAGCCACGGTGAATACGGCCATAGCTCGGGCACTGCCACGACCGGCAGGACAATCCGAGCGGGATAGTTCACGGTACGATGTATTTGATGTGCCGCGGTGGCACCATCTCGGGCGGCACGTTCCGACAGACGACCCACCCGACGCCAGCGAACAGGAACATCTGTTCAAAACCGTCGGACGTGACAGGATCGGCACCTTCTTCATGAACCCCTGGTTTGCAGCCATGATCCCCCTGGCCATCATCGTGGTGCTGGGTTCCATTGCCTTTTTCATCGGCATCAAGGGGTACCTGTCCAACGATCGAGACGAGACCGATCGGGCCCCCGAGCCGCCGTCCACTGCAAGGAACTCCCCCGCACCCCAGGCAGCGCCCAACACGAGCTCGACCGAACGAGCGACACAACTTAATACCTTGCGGGGGACTATCGTCGCCAGTGATCGATTGGTGTCGCGTGCTTCCCACGAACGGGCTGTCCTGGTGCAATTCATCGACCTGTACGCGCCGGGCACCATCTCCATCCAAGAGTTTCTCTCCAACCTCCGGGCGGACTACTCCCGACGCGTCACCTTCGTCGCACGTCACCTGCCCACGAATGACCAAGCGCACCTGGGGGCCACAGCCCTGGAAGCCGCCGACCGTCAGGGATGCTTCCTTCCCTTCCTGGAAGCCATCACGCTGGGCCCGGACGCTCAGGAACTCCCCCGCCTGCACACCAGCGTCACCACGGACACCTATCTGGCCGTTGCCCGTGAGCTCGGACTCGACAGCGGACAGTTCGAAGCTGATATGCGAAGCTCCGACGTGCAGGCACTCATCGAGGCCGACCGGGCCGAAGCCGCAGGCGTCGGCATGACCCGGGCCCCCGCACTGATCCTCCTCGATGACCAGAACCACAGCGCTTTGACGTCACTCGATGACTTCCGTGAAGCGGTTCGACTCGTCGCAAGCTAGCCATCCCGGGCGCTTACCTCGAACCACCGCGTACTGAACTCGAGGGTCAGACGAGCTGGAGGGCACTGAACGACGAGGATGCTGCGCCAGGCGTACTGCTCGCGGGTCGACGTCTGGTTATCGTTGCCGATCCTGGCGTTCCGAGCGTTGCCTGAGCTGCTCGAGGTAGGCGTTGTATGCGTCGAGCTCCGGGGTTCCCTCCCTGTTGTGCTTCCGCTCGGTAGCGCGCGAGGTCACTGTTTCGTCGCGTTGCCAGCGCACCATGATGATCAGCAGCATCAGCACCGACGGCAACTCCCCATAGGACCAGGCCAACCCGCCGGCGATACCCTGATCGGTCATCGGATCAACGTCCCATCCCACGGGCAGAGTGCCGAAGAAGTCGACGACAGGTGTGGTGGCCATCATCAGGACGACGCCGAAGAACGCATGCAGCGGCATTTCGGCGAAGATGTCGAGGAACCGGCCAAAGTGGGACTGCTTCACCGGCAGTGGGTCCGTCGATAGCACGGGGACGGTGAAGAGCACACCGGAAATCAGGAACAGCAGTTCCAGGGTGATGTGCCCGTACCAGGACGGCAGCATCGCGTCGGCGATACCGCTGAGGTAGACACCATAGAAGCTGACCAGGAACACCGGGATCATGAACGCCGGATGGAGAACAAGCCGGGCGGACCTCGAGCGCAGTCCTGCGTGGGCGAGCCGGAGGATCGGGCGCCCGAGCCCACGGTGCGGGGTTGCCCGTAGCAATAGGGTGCCGGGCCTGCCTAGTACCAGAAGAGGGGGAACGGCCATCATGAGAGTCAGCTGCTGGAACATGAACACCGAGAACATGCGGAGCCCGTAGCCCTCGACTCCTGCGCCCATGGTGATCATGATGATGATGCAGCCCGCCAGGAAGATTGCCGTCCGCCATACCGGCCAGGAACGCCCCATCGACCACAGGCGGATGGCGCCGGCCAGGTACAGCACACCCAGAACCAGGGCGATTCCGGGAATCAGCGGGATGGGTTGCAGTGTCGGCGCCAGGTAGGTCTCCCACGACGGCGCGGCCTCCGGTATCCAAACTGGTCCACTAACCCACGGATCATTCACTAATTCACAACCATCCCAACGTCACGGTCTCACCACGGTCTAGCTCATCAATATTTAGGGACGGTGTCCGGCGGTCGACTTCCACAGCAGCCCCCGAAAGCAAAGAAATGCGGGCAATGAAATAGCGGTGAGCACCCCCGTCCAGGGCACTCACCGCTATCTCAGCTTGAGGGCAACCACTTCACCAGAGGGTGAAGTTAACCTGCGACACGCACGAAGGACGAACCGGCGAGGTCCGACAGCGGGTGCTCCATCGTGGCGTTGATGCCGTTCATGCCGCTGCTGATGACCTTGCCGCCACCGACATAGATGGCGATGTGGCCGGGGCGGATCACGAGGTCACCCGGTGCCGGGGTCGCAACGACGGTTCCGTACTGGTAGAACTGCGTGGGGCCGAGGTCTCCGACGTTCTTGCCGATGGAGCGCAGGGCCCGCTCGACGAGGATGGTGCAGTCCTGGGTGGACCCGAGCTGACCGTAGGCCGAGGCGACAAGGGCTGCACCGACGCCGCTGGCGGGGACCGCAGGAGCCGCGGGGGCCGCCGGGGCGATCGGGGCGATGGTGGCGGAGGTCAGCTGGATGCCGGCCGGTGCGGCTGCGGGTGCCACTGCGGCAGCTGCGGGGGCGGGTGCCACTGCGGCAGCTGCGGGGGCGGGTGCTGCGTAGAAGACCTGGCTGGCAGGTGCTGCAGCGGGGACAGCTGCGGGGCTGACAGCGGCGCTGGCTCCACCGGAAAGCTTGATCTGCTGTCCGGGGTAGATGACCGACGCGTAGGAGAGGCCGTTCTGGGCCAGGAGCGTGTTGAGGTTCAGGCCGTGCTTGGCAGCGATGGCGCCCATGGTGTCGCCGGCGACGACGGTGTGGATTCCGGCTGCAGCGGCAGGAGCTGCAACAACTGCGGGAGCGACGGGTGCGGCTGCGACGGGGGCCTGGGCTACGGTGCCCGTGGTGGCTTCCTGGGTGTAGGTGCCGGCCTGTGCGGGGGCGCCGACGGCGAAGACGAGGCCGCCGGTTGCTGCTGCGATGATGGCCGGCTTACCCAGTGCTACTGCACCGGTCTTCGCGGAGTGCGACAGGCCTTCGAGGGCGATGGAGTGGGTGACGACGGCGCGGTGGCGCGCCGGAATGGACGTACGTGACATGGTGATTGCCTCTCCCATGCCTGCGGGGTGAGCTGTCGGGTTCGGATGGGAGTCACCCGGCCGTCCTCAAACCAGTCCTATGACAGCCGCAGTAACGCAGTGCAGGAATGAGCTGATGGATCGACTTAACCCCGAGGGTCAACGCACGCAGGGAATCTAGGGCGCGTGCGGTGGCCCGGTGGAAACTTGGTTCCCCCGTCCCTGCCAACTGGATTGTACGAACGGATCCCGGGAGCAGCGGCAGGGCTCGGCATTCTGCGCGGGAAAGCGATCTCGGCGGGTGCCGGGATCACCTGAGGAGAATACCCCAGGGCGGTATGAGAAGTCACGTTCGTATAACGAGGCTCGGCGTGTCGCCACCACACGCGGCTTAATGGCCTGTTACCAAGCACCAGCGGAACTTCTAGCACCGCTATTCGTTCACCCCGCCCCTCATCGTTGACGGATACTAGTGGGGGCCATGTATCTCGCATGGCCGAGGACCGCATCAACGGCTACCTGCGCCGGGCAGCAGCGCGCCGACGATGATGAGGGGAACGACCATGACCACCCACACCGCGCCGAAGCTCAGCCTCAGCACTGACACCGCAGTACAGCCAGCCGACCAGACGGACCCGCCCAACGAGGCAGCACCTCATCAGCACGGATATGCGACCGACAAGAGCGCCTACTTGCGCCGGCTCAAGCGCATCGAAGGTCAGGTCCGCGGAATCTCACGCATGGTCGAGGACGATAAGTACTGCATCGACATCCTCACCCAGGTCGCTGCGGTCAACAGCGCCATGCATGCCGTCAGCCTGGGACTGCTGGAAAGCCACCTGCAGCACTGTGTCGTTGACGTAGCCCACGAAGCTGCAACACCTGGTTCCTCCGACATCGTCGACGCCAAAGTCAAGGAAGCGACCCAGGCCATTAGCCGCCTCCTGCGCTGAAAGTACCCCACCAAGACACGCAGAGCACTGGACGGGCCCCGCACGCCTACCTGACGCGCGCCCTGATCCTGCCCTGCCTGCCGCCAGGGCAGCTGCACCAGAAGGGTGCCGGAGCGTGATTCAACACATCACGTCAGAAGGGCTAAGGGGACTGAAACAAGGCTTGTATAACAAGCCTTGTTTCAGTCCTCTAAAGCGAATACGCCGTGGTGGCAGCGCTAGCCTTTAGAGGCGACTCACCAAGACCATCCGCTTGGGGGTTGCTCCGCAGCCAAGATCCGCCGGGTGGTTTTGGCCACATGGGTAGTCCCACATTCACCAAAAGGACCGCGCTTGGCGAACAGGATGCTTGCGTGGTTGTCGAAGTGATCAACCCACCAACTCGACATCGCACCGTCTGCCTGTGCTTCCAGCCACCGCTCGTGCAGGGCACGGAGACGGTCGACTGCCTCCGCATGATTCCACCACTGGGAGCACCAGTGCTGCCCACTTGAGCGATCTACAGACTCCAGCCTGGAGACAATGTGTTCAACCCACTCCACGAGATCAGCAGGAGTAACTGCCTCAGCTTCCCGGCCGGAGTCTTCTCCGGTTGTTAGCTCATCACTCACGAGGTTTGCCTTGCCTTGATGCGCTCAACGGTGTCCCCGATGCGGGCGCTGATGGTTTTGTCCCGGAACCAGGGCACGGTACGCACGATGGTTCCACCCCCGTTGGAGGTTTTTACCCACGCCTGGTTAGCCGGAAGCTCGGAGAGTTGGGAGACGGACATGATGTCCCGCCTCTGGGTCTGCACGGACCGGGAGGACCCGTTCCTCGAGGTCGAACTGCTGCGGACCTTCGCGTCGTACTGACCGATCGTCTTGGACAGCGATTCGAGGAACTGTGTGTCGTCGGATCCACCGCCGTAGACCTTGATCGCGGCCGCCGACCAGAGCGTGTCCCACCCCGTCCGCTCGAGCATGGCCATCCCCTGCCCGCGTGTCTGGAAGTACGCGCTGACGACGATGCCCATCGACCCGAAAAACGAATACCACTCAGGCAGCTGCTTGAGCTTGACCACGTTCCCAACCTCATCCAGGTCAGCGACCAGCGGCACCGGCAGGCGACCGCCTGCACGCCGGGCGGCCTGCTGCGCTGCAGTGAACACCGCGTAGACGAGGGTCGACACGAATGCGGCACCAGAACCGCCAGCGTCCTGCGAGAGCAGGATCAGGGTGTCCTTGCCGGTCACGAACCGTGCCGGGTCAAACACCGGCACACCGGGGGTCGGCATCGACCATGCCACCAGCTCGTCATGCACCAGCGCTGAAGCCATGCGCTGCGCACTGGCTGCCACGGATCCGCGAGTGTCCTCCGGCTGGTCTCCCATGCCCTTCAACGCCGACGCCGGACCTGCATGCCCGGCCCGTTCAAGCAGGCCCGCCGGCTCCATGAAATCAGCACCGGCCACCCACAGCAGGACGTTCTTCATAGTGCCGCCGCTTTTCGCGGCAGCCAAAAGACACCAAGACAGGAAATCGCGTCCCTGCGAGTCAAACTGCGCATCACCGCGGCCGGATCCCGCACTGGGAGACGAGGATGATTCAAAGATTGAGGCGACCTCGCCGGCGCTCACCGTATCGGTGACGATCGTGAGCGGGTTGAAGATCATGGCCGGCCGGTGGCTGTCACGCCAGATCCGCTGCGGATCGAACAGCCACACAGTCCCGGTCTCGGAACGGGCCGCCAGGACCTCGGCGACGCCGTCGACCTTGTTGCTGGTCATCATGTAGGCGCCAGGTGCCTCCGTTGCGTGGCGGACGACCTGGGTCGTCGTCTTGCCGCGCCCGGTCCCCCACACATGGGTCGAACACTCCCGCCAGCCCTGCATAACCGCCTTGGTGCCGGTGTCGCCGGTGTACCCGATCGTCAGGCCCGGGCCGATACCCTCCGCCTCGGGGTGGAGGCGGGTGGCTTCGGTGAGGCGGGCATCGAGCATCGCCGGGCGCATCTTCCCGCCAGGACTCATCCGCCGGGACGCCTCCGCGGTCCGGGACATTGGGCGGGTGCTCCACCACGCAAAGGCAGCAATGACCACGACCGCTTCCGCGCCGAGCAACCAGCTCGCGGCCGCCGGCCACGGATCCCCGGTGGCAAGACCGATCACCAATGTGATCGGGTTCCATGACAGGTCGGTGTGAACCGGTGTGAACGCCTCCCCGAGGTGAATCAGGGTGACCGCGACGAATGCAGCCAGGACAACGCTCGAGAACGCAATGGCAGGGCCGTTCTCCTCGTTCCTCATCGGTTCACCTTCGCCTGCGCAGCAGCCCATGCCTGGTTCGTGTTGTGGGCCCTGAGTTCGCCGGCGGTGAGGTTCACCCGGAACGGCACACCGGGTTCGGACCCGGTTTTCAGCATGAACCGTCCCCGCCCGGGAGGAGGTGAGACCTGATTGGTGTTGGGGTTCATCGACCCTTCGGCTGACCAGCCGACCAGCATTGCCTTTTCCCGCTCTGAGATGGGGAACACCGTTTCGAGCAGGTCCATCTCGTTCTGCGCCAGCCCGCCGAGGATCTTCACGCTGGAGCGTTCCACGAAGCCGGTAGCGATTTTCGTCAGCTCGTCCGTGGACAGCTGCAGGTCCTTCATCGAGTGAGTGATCATCAGCTGCCCCAGACCCTTGGTTCGGTTCAGGCGGGTGATGGAGTCGATCTGGTGGACCAGCAGCTCAGATGCGCGCAGGGACTGCCACAGCTCGTCCATGATCATCAGGTGATGGCGTTCCTCCATCAGACCCGCGTCGGCGAGGGTTTTCGCGGCCGAGATGCCGGCCTGACCGTAGGACCAGCACACCGTCTGCACTGCGGCGCGGAGCGTCAGCTGGGATTCGTCGATGAGGGAAATGTCGAAGTCGACGGAGGTGTCGATCTTCATTTCCTTCGTGGTCTGCTGGCAGAACACGTCCCCGAACGGTCCGTGCTCGCCGAGGGCGTTGAGGCCCGCCAGGAGGTTCTTGACCTGCGGCAGGTACTCCGTGGACTCCTCGATGAGCAGCGCCGACTGGATCTGGGGAGGCGCGGACTTGATGGCGTCGACGACGTCGCCGACCAAAGGTTGCCGGTCCTCGCCTTCTGCCCTCTCGGCTGCCATGGCGATCGCCATGGACAGCACCGTCTGTTCCTGCTTCTTCGCGTCCAGCGGTTCCTTGAACACCAGTTCGATGAGCCCGGTGAGGGTCATCAGGCGCCGGGCGTGGATCTCAGCGCGCATCTGCCGCTGCAACGGGGCCGGAAGGCGTTCGAGTTCTCGCCAGAGCGGGCCTGCGTCGAGTGGGTTGATGGCCCCGACGCCGGGGGCGACCTGCACGACCTGCCCGTTGGTTTCCAGGACGACGCCGGCGAAGTCGGGTTTGAGGTCCCCTGCCACGAGGATCAGGAACCCCTGGTCGATCAGCGCCAACGCCATGCGGACGGCGACCGAGGACTTCCCCCGACCGTTCAGGCCCAGGATGAACCCGGACGGCGAGGAGATGATGCCGTGCAGGAACAGGCTGATCGGATCCCCGCACACCACAGAGCTGTTGAGCAGGTTCCGGCCCAGGACCGCACCGACCAGTGGGGAGGAGGTGCCGACGCAGAACGGCCAGAGGCCGGCGGTCTGGTTCGACGTGGCCGTGAACTCCGGCGGAGGTTCCACCCACGTCACCATGCCACCCTCGCGGACCCGCATGCCCTTCTCCGTGAGCTGCGGGAACGATGCAGCACTGACGGCGGCCGCCGCTTCGGAGCGGCCCAGGAACCGGTCCATGACCTTGTCGACGAGCTGGTCAAAGGCGGACATTAGAGGGCCTTCCTGACGTCGGAGGAGATGGTGGCCAGATGCTCTGGCACGAGCCCGAGCCCAAGGTTGAAGGAGAACGCGGCGTCGTCGTTGTAATCGCACGACCGCATGCGGATCTGGATGCCGGTGGCGGCGTTCCGCATGATCTTCGCTTCCACAGCCTGCAGCTGCTCAGGGCTCTCGACCGTCGCGGTGACACCGATGGCGAAGCGCACCAGTGCCGCCCCCTCGGCTTGCTCCCGCTCGGCCTTGCGTGCCTTCTCGAGGGCTATGATCTGCGAACTGGTCGGACGGCGACCCTTCTGGTTCGTGGCGAACTGCGCATTGGTGAGCGCCTGCGCGACCTGCTGCGCTGACTTCTCCGGCGGCTGAGGGCGGTAGAACACGGTGACGCGCTTCTGCAGCATGCTCGCATCCGGGCCCAGCAGTGCCACCAGGGCGTTCTCGCGGAACGTCCCGGCCGGTGGCTTGAACATCTGCCACGACTTGCTCGTCACCCCGGCGTGGTCGTACCGGCCCGGGTATCCGATCGTCCGGGCGGCCGAAGGCCCTACCTCGTGCCAAGTGAGGCCCGTCCCGTCGCCGGAGAGGCGGGCGCGCTCGACCGCGGCCGCGGCGCGCGGGTTGAACGCGACGTAGGTCTGGTCGGTCAGGTCAGCGGCCCGCATGAGAGACACGCTGCCCGCGCCGACGTCCTCGAGTTCTTCCTTGAAGCCCTGCAGGAGGGACTTCACATCGGCCACCAGCTCCTCGGCGGACCGTTCCGGCGCACGGTCCCCGTCATTGGCCTTGCCGCTGAACGTCAGTGCCACCCACTGCTCGAGCTTGGGCACGTCGAGGTTGAGGTCATTCACCACGTCATCCATCACCTGCCGGGCAAAGGCGGGCACCTCGTGGGACCCGGCCTGCTGCCGGGCCACCGCGATAGCGTCCGGCAGGCGTTCACCCGGATCGGTCGTCGACTGCGTCGTCACCGAAATCTGCTCGACCCGGGCGTTGGAACCGGCATCACGCTGGAACGCCGCCCATGACCCGACGAGCCGGTTGACGCGGTCCTGATCCAGCAGGCCCAGGCCGGAGGAGTTGGTGGAGAAGAACACGGTGCCGGTCTTCAGCTTCGGGTGCCACAGCATGACGCCCTCGTTGCCGAAGAGGTCCTGGAAGTCGATCAGCTCCGTCGCGGCCAGCAGGCCCGGTGCACGGAATGATCCGTCCGGGATCTGCGAGACGGGACCGGACTTGTAGACGGTTTTCCCGGCTTTCTTGGCCTTGGCGTGCATGCTGCGCGCCAGCCACCGCTCAGGCTTGGACCGACCATGACGGTCCTTCGAGCCAAGGATCGTGGCCGCGATGAACGCGACCAGCGCGATACCGACGGCCACCCAGATCTGCGAGGCCATGATCGCGATGAACACCCCGACTGCTCCCGCGCCCAGGACAACGGTCGAAGCCATCGAGAACCCCATCAGACCCGCCGTCCGGTCCTCTGCGATGTTGCCGTACTGCCTGACGATTGTCTGTTCCGTACTCAACTGTCATCCCCACTTTCCACTGCGCGTTCCATGTCCCTGACTGCGTTCTGCACCGCGTACTCGATGCGTTGCTGGTTCTGGGCTGACTTATCCGCCCCGGACGGCGCACCGGCCCGGAACCCCTCAGCCGTCGGTGACATCGCGGGTGCTGCCCCAGGAGCTTCCGTCGGAGGCCTGTCACCTGCTGCTGCGGGCTCGGCCCCGTTCGGTCCTCCAGCTGACGAGCCGCCATCACCGGCACCGGAACTGGTACCAGCTGGTGCTCCCGTCGGTGATTCCGTAGGTGCGCAGGTGCGCTCCGCCTGAGGTTGTGCGCCTGTCGGTCCAGGCGAACCTGATCCACCAGCACCGGCATCACTGACAGGGGACGTCTCTGCCCCTGATCGTTCCAGGCGCGGCTCCGCACCCGAAGGACCACCAGAACCGCTACCGGGACCGCCAGCACTTCCTCCAAGTGCCCCGCCACCTGCGTCCGAGGCCGGCGCGGCAGGTTGCTCCGGCCTCTGCTGCGCCCCGGACGGGCTGGCCCCACCAGTTCCGCCGCCGGTGCTACCTGCACCACCAGGCGTTGCAGTACCGGTGGCTCCGCTTCCGCCCCCACTGGCAGCGGCAGCACTGCTGCTGGTGCCTGCGGTCGCAGATGTTTCTGCGGCAGTGGCCGCACCAGTTGCAGCGGCACCTCCACCCGTTGCGGCCGCTTCCCCGGCCGTTGCTGCGGCCCCTCCACCAGTGACGGCGGCTGCGCCCCCGCCACCACCGCCTGCAGCTGCGGCGCCGGCTGCAGCGCCAATCCCTCCGGTGAGTGCTCCGATGGCGACGGCACCGCCGACCATTGCCAGGCCGGAGGCTCCCATACCCTGCGGTCCCGCGCTAACGGCAGGCACGAGGACCTTCGCCAAGGCCGGCATCGCAACACAGGCGCTGCTGATGATGACGAGACCGGTGATCAGGCCAATCGTGGTGTTCCCGAGCTCGTTGTCTGCGCTGCCGTTGATGCCTTTCAGGAGCGCGAGTCCTGCCCCGTACAGGATCGCTGCGGCGGGCTTGAAGAGGACGACGGCGGCGAGCCAGCCCACGGCCTTGTCGAAGGACTTCCGGCCACGCTCGGTCTGTGACGCGGCCGCGAAGATCGGGAGAACCCCGCACAATGCGATCGCCGCACCGTAGGAGAAGATCACGATGACCGCGTTGATGATCGCTCCGAGTAGGGCCAGGGGCACGATGAATAGGACGATGCCAGCGAGCTGCATGGTCATCGTGGTTCCTGCGAGGGCTTCCAAGCCCATCGCGGTTCCGAGCCCGTCTTCCTGCGCGGACCCGGAGATGGTGGTCACCAGCCACGGGGCGAGGACGTCGGTGACGCCGAACAGCAGACCCACCATCGGAACCGCGATCGCGGTCGTCAGAATGGTGCGCACCATGCCCATGATCAGGTTCTCGGTCGAGGCACGGTCCTGGTCGCGGGCGAGCTTGATGAGCGCAAACGCGGTCCCGATGACACCGGCCATGCCGACGAAGATCAGCGTCGACTGCTGGATGCGGTCGGTCGCGGATCCTGCACCCATGTCAGGTGCGCCGATTTTCAACCACCAGGTACCGACGAAGTTGATCATTTCCGTCAGGACCTGCACGACCCAGCTTGCGAGGAACTGGATCAGCTTTTCGATGGCGCTACCGGCAACGCCTTCAAGGAAGTCTCCGAAAAAGTCCATCAGCTGTCGGGCCCCCACTGAATGTAGGGCTGGCCCTGATACTGGCTTCCGGAAATCAGTTCGGTGCCGGAAGCCGGGTCAAGCTTCCAGTCTCCGTCCTCCCACACCAGATCGACCTGGCCGACGATCTTCTGCTCCAGCCCGTTCGGCGGAGTGAGGGTGTAGACGAGCTGGTAGGAAGCAGCGTTCTCGCTGTACTCGTTCTGTACATAACCAATAAGCGTCGAGAGCGACGCGGCAACGCCGTCACTACCCTCTTCGAGTCCATCACGGATACGCTGCGCTCTTTCGCCCAACAGCTCGCGGTTCGGTCCCTCTGCTACCGCTACTTCGAGGTCCTCAGCAGCCTCAACGCTCCTCGACGGATCCAAAGCGACTGCGAACGTCGCGGCCGCCATGAGCGATCCGGCCTCAGTATGTGCGTAGCCAACCCTCAATCCAGAGGGCTGCTTCTGGCATCCGCCGAACTCCGAAAACGGAACCACGCCATACCCGGCTGCTACCCATTCGTCGACTACCGGAGCACTGTCAGCCACAGATACCTCGTCGTTGTCGAGGTCCGCTTGGCAGTTCCACGCGACGTCCGCGTCCTCAACGGGTGTTGCCGTCGCGGACGCGGATGCTGGGGCGGATGATGGTGCTGTCTGCGTTGCGGCGGTGGTTGGGTCTGCTGCCGGTTCGTCGTTGCTGGGGAAGAGGAATACCCGCAGGCCCCATGCGAGGAGGCCGACCAGCACCAGGGCCAGCAGCATCACGGCGGCGCCGAACCACTTCGGGCGGGCCTTCGGTTCCTGGGTGGTGTCCTGTGTGCTCATCGTGTGTCCTTCTCTCGATCAGTTGGGTGGGCGTTGTTGCTCAGGTGATTGCAGTCCACACTGCACCCGAAGCGCCCAGCAGGCAGGCAGCGACCATAGGCCAGATGGGTGCCTCGATCTCGTTGCCCTGCCGGCGGTTCCTGCCGGCGGAGACCAGGCCGAAGATGAAGAACACGAACAGGACCAGGCCCGCGCCCCACAGGATCCACCCGATGACCTGCGTCAGGCCCTCGGTGCCGGGAGGCTGCGTCGGTGTGAAGGTCTGCGCCGAGAGCGATCCTTCACGAGTTGGGGTGAGCGCGTTGATGGTGGTCAGGGTGTGTGCTGCCAGAGTGTTTCCGAACATGGGAGTTTGCCTTTCTCAGTGCCCGGAGCGGGCGATCTTTTCGATTTTCCGGAGCACGCTTTTCAGTCGCGTCCCGGAAGCTTGTGGAGTGACGCCAACCTCGCGCCACGAGGGTTCATACGGTGCCGTCATAGCCACCGGGAACATCCGCGCGACCCCGCGCGCGAAGTCCAGGGTCGGCTTCGTCAGCCGGTTCTTCGGCCGGTCATGGACGATCACCAGGCCGACCAGTTCATAGGGCAGCTGACCGGACGCGGACTTACGGGCCAGCTGCTGTGCGGCCTCGAGCGAGGACGCACTGGTCGAGCAGACCAACAGGGCCCGGCCAGCGTAGGTCGGCTTCCGCTCGGATTCATCGACGACGTTCTCCGAGCACAAGCCCGCGAGGGTGCTGGTGCCGACGCCACCGGAGGCGCCGACCAGCCACAGGGTCACGCTGGTCACCGCCACGGGGGCTGCTGGTTCCGCTTCCTGAACAGGCTCTGCGGCGAGGGTTTGCTGAATGTTCCGCGGGCCCCGCAGCGATTCGCGCTGCCCGAGGATCGGGTCATCGTCGATCGGGTCTTCCTGCGGCTCGACCTCCGGCTCGTTGACGAACGGGTTGCGGTGCGGGGTCACGGTCACAGTCCCTCCGCGATCTGCGCTGCTGCCCGGAGCCAGGCGCGGCGGGTCTGCGGGAGCATCGAGGAGAACCGGATCCTGCCCTCGATCAGCGACGGATCGTAGGGCACAGTGACGACCGACTTCACGAACGGGCGGAAGGACTCAGCGAGCTCGTTCAGCTTCGCCGGACCGTGGGACGGGGTGCAGCCCAGGACGATCACCACGGCGCGGTCCGCCAGGGACTGCGCGTGCTCGTTACCCGCCCGCAGGGCGCTCAGGACCCGGGACGCGCCTTCGGCGGCGTCGTCGACGGACTTGACCGGGATCACGACCTGGTCGGAGTGCCCGATCATCGCCTCCCAGTTGTCCCCGCGTTCGGTGTTGCCCGAGTCCATGAGGATCAGCCGGTAATACTTCGCGGCCACCGAGTAGAGACGGTGGACCTCGTCGCCGGTGACCTCGTGCCGCTTCTTCGCACCCGACCGGTCATCGGAGCGAAGTACGTCGTACTGGTCCGAGGGCTGGTGGTGGACGTAGGACGCCAGATCCCCGGCCCGGGCACCGGCGGTCATGAAGTAGTCGGTCTGCTCGAGGAGGTCGACGACCGTCGCCTCGTGGCCGGCGTCGAAGGTCCGCCAGCCCAGCGACCCGAGCGAGTTGTTGTTGTCCCATGCCAGGACACCGGAGCCACCGAGGCGGGCGAATACAGCGGACAGGCAGATCACCGTCGGCGTCTTACCTGCCCCGCCCTTGGGGTTCAGGACCGTGATCGTGCGGGGCCCGGCCCAGGGCTGAGAGACAGTCTTTTCATCCCGGCGCTGCTCCAGTTCCGCCGGCGAGGCCGCGAGCTTCAACCCGAACTGATTCAGTACACCACGGACCCCGACCTGTGCCGGTGAGTCGGCGTCCGGCCGGTCGACGAACGACGGCATTGCTGTCCGGCGGGTCGGCAACGGCTCCACGGCCGGCTCGACTACCCGTGAGGCCGTCGCTGCCGATGCGGTTGTCTTGGGGACTACCGAAGCCTCAACCGAAACGGGAGTGGGAGCGGCAACGGAAGCGGTAACGGGTGCTGCTTCCACTGTGGCCGCCGGTACGGTCGGTTCTTCTGGCGTGACCGGGGACCCTGCAGGCTCGGCTGCTGCGGCGGGCTGGACTGCCGCGTCTTCTGTCGGTTCAGTATCGGTGTCCTGCTCGATGACGGCGCCGTCGGTTTGTACGAGGATCGTGCGGGAGCCGGAGGGGTCCTCGATGTGCAGTTCGGTGGCGGTGCTCGTCTCGGCCGCGAGGTCGGTCGCGGTGTTCATGACGGAGCGGCGGGCTTCCATGACCGAGGGGTAGGGGGCGGTGGTTTTCTCGCCTCCCAGGTCGAGTTCGAGGGTGCCGGCCGGGTCGATGACAGCGGTCATTCTCATCAGGGGTTCTCCTTCGGGGGAACAGTCGAGGTGGGGCTCGCAGTAGAAGTAGGGGCAGAAGCCGAGTCAGAGGTGGGAGCTGAGGTGGTGGTGGGTGTTGCTGTGGGTCGGGGTGCGACCTGCGTGAGCGCATACAGCAGACCGGTGGAGGATCCTCCGGCCCGGGTGATTGCCTTGCCGTTGTCGGTGATGACGTCGGGGATCGCCGCGCGCGCTGCGTCGGTCGTGGTCTCGGTGACGCCCTGTGCGTTGATCCGCAGCTGCTCGGTGTTGGTGGTGATCCAGGCGTAGCCGGCGGAAAGCTTCCCTGCCCCGGGCAGGCGGTGGGCCTGCTTCTGGTCGACGTCGACCAGAAGGGTGCCGGCCATCAGCAGTCCGTTCTCCCGGTCCACCTGGATTCCGGAGGTGGCGACGTCGGTTCCTTCGACGTCGACGATGCCGACTTGCGTTGCCTCCGTGGCGTCGGTCGCGTCCCCGAGAGAGTAGAAGCCGATGGTGGTGGTGCCGTCGGTCTTCCAGGCTGCGATGACTGTTCCGTTCACGCATCCGAGGACCGTAACCAGTTCCGCCCCGGCCACTGGTGCAGGCAGCTTCGCCGGGGCGGGTAGGGCTGCCGAGTCCTGCGTGACACGCCAGATCCTGCCCGAACGCGAATCAGCTGCCACCAGGTCATCGCCGAGGGCTTCGATGGGTTCCGCGGCCGCCGGGACCACCCGCGCCGCGGTGCTGCCGTCAGCTGCGACAATCAGGGTCCGCTTGTTCGGCAGGTCCACCCGAGGTGCCGTACCGCCGTCCAGGACGATCGTTCCGTCCTTGGGGACGTCGACGCGGATGGGGTCCGCTCCGTCGCCGAACAGCACGAGTTCCCGGGCGGCGGCCGCCGCGACCCGGGATTGCCCGTCGAGGGTGAACACCGCCAGCTGCTCGACCGTGAACGGCGCTGTGCGCGTCCACCGTTCCACGCCCGTCCGGGGGTCATGGCCGATCAGCTTCGAGCCGTCCACGCTCACCGGCTGCCCCGAGGGATCCAGGATCGCCTTCACGGTCGAGCCGGTCATCGGCGTCGTCCAGTCACCGTAGGTGTCCCACCCGGCAGGAGCCGGGACCGGCAGCTGCGCCGGAGGCGGTGTGTAGATCGTCGCGACCGGCTCGGCCGTGTTGTCCTGCAGCGTGTAGAAGGCACTGAAACCGACCGTGACCGCCAGGACGCCCGCGCTCCCCCACAGCACAGCCTTCCGGCGTGCAGGAGTACGACGGCGTGCAGCCTTCGACCCAGTACGGGCTGAACCCGAACCGCGGCCAGCACCGGTGCCGCCGGTAGTGCCGGTGGTGGTGTCTTCACGTTCCTCGAGGGTGCCCAGCTCGGCGTCGACGACCATTTCGTAGACCTCGCCGTCCTCGGTGAGTCCCTGCACCCGGCAAGCGGTCAGGCCCAGACGCCGACATGCTTCCGCTGCCGCATCGGCTGCCACGTCAGCTGCAGATGCCTCGTCGAGCACCGGGTAGGTCAGGACGTCACCGTTGGCGTCCGCGACGATCTCGCCCTCACCGATGGTGAGGCGGATGATCGGCCAGGAATGAACTGCCGGAGTCACTTGCCCTCCCCCGTCCTCGAGCCGGGCATCGCAGCGGTCATGTCGCGGGTCTGATGCCCGACGACGTCCCACCGGCCGTCCACCTTCTCGAGGTAGAGAGTCATCTGCCGCTGGCCGGTGCCCTCGAGCTGTGTCTCGTCCCGCGCAACCCACCGCCAGGTCACGTCAAGGACTCGGATCGCCTTGTCCGGGGCGACGTCCTGCGCGGCGTCACCGATCGCCGGAACCGCCCGGGGAACGCTGTAGGCGCGGTGTTCGGCTGGTTCCAGCCAGTCACCGTTGCTCGCGTTCCGCTCGGGTTCGATCTGGTTCGCCGCCCATGCCTCGCTCATCAGCGGCTTCGCGCGGACCGCGGCCGCTGTCTCCGTGCGGTCCACCGTCGTGTCCCAGGAGTGCAGGATCAGGGCAGCGACCCGGGCGGTCGACTCGACGTCGGAACGGTCAGCATCGTGAGGGGATGCGAACGTATCGCCACCCAGAACCTCCTCGGCGGCAGCGGAGGTGGAGGAGCCTTCGGAGATGGTCGTCGGCGCGGAGATAGGCGCGACGTCGTCCTCAGCTGCCGGAGCGTCAACGCCGCAGCTGGTCAGGGCGACCATCGAGACCGCGAGAGCTGCTGTGCGGTACAGGTGTGTGCGTGAGCGGTGGGTCATTGCACCCACGCTCCTTTCTCTTTCAGGATTGGCTCCGGGTCGAGGTTCCAGCCCTGGTACGGGTAGACGACCTCCGGTGCTTCCGGCTTGTAAATCTCGAAGTGCAGGTGTGTGGCGACCAGCCCGAGGCCGGCCTTATGGCCCTCGGTTCCGACGACGTCGCCGCGCTTCAACCTGTCCCCCACGGCCACGCTGTAGGCGTTGAGGTGGCAGAACGCGAACCCGAAATCGGGATCGTCGCCGTCCTCCTTGGCGATCACGCAGCCGTCTTTGTCGTTGAAGCCCGTGATGCGCAGGTCAGTTGGTGCGATGACCGGTCTGCCGTTACCGGTGCCGGCGCCCGGGGTTGAGAGGTCAACCCCGACGTGGTCCTGTGCCCAGGCGGGCAGGTTCGGTATGTTGCGGTGGCCGTAGCCGGACGTGAAGACGCCGCCCGGGAGCGGGTTGGTCCATTGGCCATCGCCGAGGTCGCCGTCCCATGCGACGGTGCCCGCCGGAGCGGTGCAGTCGGCTGAGAACTCGCCCTGCCCGGCGGAGAGGATCTTCTCGACGTACTGCTGGGTTTCCGTGAACGCCGGGATGCCTTTGGCTGCCTGCACAGCACCCGGGCCGGCGTTGTAGGCGGCGAGGGTCAGGCGCACCAGTAGGTCGGCGTCGTCGCCGGCCAGCGGCTGCACCTGCCCTTTCAGGGCCGCCATGTAGCGGCCGTAGGCAGGGATAGCATCCTCAGCCGAGAACGGGTCCCCGCCCTCCCCGTACGAGGTCCACGTGCCGGGCATGAACTGAGCGACACCCTGAGCCCCTGCAGGACTCCGAGCGCCTTCATTCCAGCCCGATTCCTGCTTCAACTGCGCCGCCACCACACTCACCGGCAGGCCCGCAGTCTTCGCGGCAGCGTCGACCAGGTCGCCCCAACCGTTCGGGATCGCCGGCGTCGAAGTGATGTCACCGGCCGTCTCACCGATTGCCGAGACGACGCACGCAGCGGGCTTCTCCTCGGTCTGCGTGAGGATCGCAGCTCCCGCGACACCCACAACGGGCAGGCCAGCCAGCAGAGGTACAAGGAGTGCCAGGGCCAGCAGCGGTGACGCTCCACGCTTCTCGTCCTCGTCCACTGCTACCTCCCAGCGGCGTGAGGGCACAGACTGGTTAGGGTATGCCCGGTAAAATTTGAGACGTAAAGAAGAGGGATGGAACCAATTCCTCATTTCGTAGCATAGCTTAGATTTTGACATCCTCGCTACATGAGCGTGCCGTACCCATCTAGTGCTCTCTTGAAGGAGGTGCCGTGGCTGTTTCTGGTTCTGACTTCAAGCAATGGCTCGAACGACGCGGCATCACCACATCAGCGAGCGAGTTGGGCCGCCTGACCGGACTGCATCGAGTCACCGTCGGCAACCAGATCCGGCGAGGCAGCGTCCCCGAGACGACCGTCGTCGGCGTGGCCCGAGGCATCGGTATCGACCCAATCGCAGCATTGGCGGACTTCAAGGACTACGAAGACCTCGACAGCCGGCCCCGCACACCAACGGCCGCGGAAGTCCTCAGCCAGGTCCACCACGCCGACCTCATGGTCGAGCTACAGCACCGCTTCCACGAAGACCTGTTCCCCCGAAACGACAAAGTCAAAATCGACTTCCCCCACGACGGCTCCCATCGCGCGTGGATCGACGCCATCGACACCGGCGACGTCCGGCACGACGTGGCCGAGAAGACGGGAACGGCGATCACCTACCTGTTCAGCCAGCTCTCCGACAACAAGCTCACCCCCATCCAGGCAGTCACCGCTGCCCGGGTCAGCGGGACGTCGCTGGTCGCGGGGCTTGTCGTCGTCGGACTCATCACCATGAAAGAGGGCGACTGGCCCGAGGACGTTCGGGAGACGGCCCTGATGGTGATAAAAAACGAGGACCTGGTCGAACTCATCCAACAACGGCTCAACCTCCTCCAGCGCCGCCTCAGGCAGCGCAAGGAAGCCCTCGAATACGCGGAGAAACTTACGGACCTGATCGGATGAACGACAGCATCTACGCCATTTCAGTCAGCTTCATGCTGATCTTCCTCGGTGGACTAACGCTCCACCGCATGACCTCCAGGCACACACCCGAAGGGGCGCGAGCACTGCTGCGACCCAGCGGCCGGCTGGCCCTCATGGGGATCCTACTCACCGCGGCCTACGTCTTCTCCATGCCC
Organism: Arthrobacter sp. BC5; assembly: GCF_056680255.1. Classification (NCBI taxonomy): domain Bacteria; kingdom Bacillati; phylum Actinomycetota; class Actinomycetes; order Micrococcales; family Micrococcaceae; genus Arthrobacter; species Arthrobacter sp. BC5. The sequence goes on along the minus strand of NZ_JBWXPX010000002.1, from coordinate 114,569 downwards.
GGTGTCTACCAGTTCATGGAAGCCATCGTGCCTATCTCCAACGGCACCGACTTCATCGCCAAATGCTGCGCTATGACAGCTGTAGCGGTCCTCGGCCCTCACCTCGCCATCGCCTACGGCTCAGAGACGGCCACCAACTGGATCATTGGAAAGCGCGGCGCCCTGGCGGGTGTGATTGCGGCGTCCGCGGTGCTCATCACACTGATCGCGGCGGACACCCCCGAGGCATCACCCCGCTTAGAGATATACCAAGAGCAGCCCGCGGTGGAAGTGAACGAATGGATTGTCCTCGCCTACACCGCCTACGTGCTGGGGCCCCTCCTGCCACCGGTCTTCCGCGACAGCCGCAGGAACCCTTTGCGCTTCGGACGCCTGGCCTCGAGGCTGATCTTCGTCGGCTTCGCCCTCTCCATCGCACGCGCCATCACCTACCCGCTGGAACTACAGGCGGGGGCCGAAGCGTTCTACATCTTCGAGCTGGTCACACACGTATCGACAGCCTGCGTCGTCCTCGGACTGTGGGCCTTCGCCTACGCCAAGACACGCCAGCTGGCACGCAAGACCTTCGACACCGGCCTGTCGATCAAATAAGGAGTGGAACGTGAGTCAGACACCACCAGAGGCAAAGCAGGCTGTAGAGCGGATCCTGACCAAGGCGAACCCGGAGAACGAGGCCGCCTACGCCGTCATCTTCCGCGCCGTCAGAATCTGCATCGAAGCCGGAATGAACCGCCGACAGACGGCCCGCTACCTCGGCGTCTCCGCCCGCCGCATCGACAAGCACGGCCAATACTTCCGCACCGCGAAGTCAGTCAGGACCATGTTCGGAGAAGCCTTCCGCTCCAGATCGATCGACGTCCCAGCAGAAGACGCCAAGGCGAAGCTGATCCAGTGGGCATGGAAGAGCTGATTGCGCTCTAATTGCGATGGATTGAAGGACTGTGCCATATTGGTACAGTCCTTCAATCGTTAGGAGGCCAGATGCAGCCTACCGGCAGAAAGGAGAGTGTGTGCCAAGACACGGCCACTCACGACTCGCCCCCGCAGGGCGACCGCAAAACGACACAAAAACAGTTTTGCCGTAATGCTTCGTGGTCGCTGCCCGTGGTGTTAGGTTCGGAGTGTCCGGAAAGAAAACTGTTTTCGCTCACGCGAGAATTGAGACCGCAAGGTCGCTGGACATCTGGAACTGATCACGAAGCGAAGGCCTCTGGGGCCAGCAGATTCAAAGGACAGTGGTAATCATGGCTGTGACAGCAGACGGTCGAGTTGGACCTGGCCGCAGGCACAAGGGTGACCGCAAGCTCATTGGCTTTCGCTTGGCGACGGAGAAGGCCAACACGGTGCGGGAGATTGCATCCGCTGAGGGCTTTGAGCACGTCAGCGACTGGGTAGCCTCCGTTGTCGAAGATCGCATCCAGCACACCGACCTCACCAAGACCAACCAGCAGGAGGCTCTGCCTATCGGCCGCCTCGCCTCTTAACGAAGAGAAGGCCCGCCGTAGGCGGGCCTTCGAAGACTTCGACTCACAACCTGTGTTTGCTTGCCGGCTGATCAGGAAGTAAGTCCAACAAACGTCTTTTCCCTTGGGAGGAGCGGACCTCTGTCATTCCTTCAGGAGGAATACCATCACTTTACCCCAGCATGGCTGGGCCTTGCCAGACTTACAGAGTTCGGGCGTGTCGCTTGTCAAAGACGAGCCCTCGGTCGTATGGGCTGCACTAGCACCCCTCCTGGCAGGTCAGCCCCGTGTGAGGCTGTCGCGAGACGCCGGTAGAAGCTACCCGCAGAAGTTCGAGCGGGATCTCACCGATGCCCTGCCGACCGTGCCCGCAGCTGTCCGCGTCTTCGGCAAGGATGGCTCCTGCCGCGCGCTCTTCTTCGACTTCGACGCCTCCAAGGGAGGCCTGGCTCAGGTCACAGCTGACGTCCGGGCCCTGCAGGAGTGGCTGCACCGCCTCGGCGCCCGCTGGATCGAGGACTTCTCCCCGAATGGCGGACGCCACGTCTATGTGCCGCTGGCCGACCCGGCGACCTTCACCGATGCCCGGGAGCTCGTTGAGGCGCTGGGCAACAGGCTTCCGAGCCTCGACAGGACGCCCCACCAAAACCTCCTCCACGGGTGCATGCGCGTGCCCGGGAGCCGGCACAAGACAGGCGGCCACCAGCAACTCGCCATGAGCCTGTCGATGGCCTACGACGTCGCACGCCGGCCCAACGCCTCGACCGTCTGGGCAGCGATGCGCCGTGACCTCCGGGACGAGATCCAGGCTGCCCGGGCCCTCCGCCTCGAAGCGGTGGCCCCCGTACTCGAAACGTCGACAGTGGACACGATGGACGTCTCTTCGGCTCCCCGGATGTCCCAAGCCATGCAGAGCATCGCGCGCACAGGGCTGTACGACGCCAACCGCTATGGCAGCAACTCCGAGGCCCGCCAGGCAGTCATCACGGGAGCTGCTGCTGCCGGACTGGACGCCACCGACATCTACCGCCGCATGACCCAGGGGATCTGGCCCGGCCTTGCATCCTTCTACGCCCGCTACAGCTCGGGCAACAGAGTCCAGGCACTTCAGCGCGACCTCGCTGCTTCACATCGGCACCTCAAATCGAAGGCCACGCACACCGCAAGGCAAAGCAATGACCATAAAAACCCCACTAGCCAGCCACATACACAGCGGCCTGTACTACACCGCGGTAATTCCACGCTCATCGATTTCGCTGCCGAGCATCGATTCATCAGAACTTGGCGAAACGCCGCATCGCTGGTTGAGCAGACCATGGGTTTCTCAAGGGCTGACCTCGCACGAAGGATGGTGCTCAGGGCATTGGGAGCCGCGGCACATATGACCGGGGGATCAGTCGTTGAGTTCGGGGTTCGATCATTGGCTGTCGCGACAGGGCTCGATCACACCACTGTGGCCGGTCATCTGCGCGCGCTTCGATCGGCCGCCAACCCCCTTATCGCCCTGCTCGAGAGGGCGAAGGGGACGCGGGGAGATCAGTACGAGCTCACCATCCCGGATCCGCTCAAAGACAGTGCCGGGGACTTGGCCTGGAAGAAGGGCAAGCTGCACGCCCTCCGGCCTGCCTTCAGGGAGCTCGGCTTCCCTGCCGCGTTCGTGTACGAGGCGCTGGAGACATCGGTTACTCCCCTATCGACGGCTGAGCTCGTCCGCATCACGAGGCTTTCCCGCACCACGGTCAGCGAGTCCCTCGAGATTCTCGCAGCGTGGAACCTCGCGACTCGTGGCTGTGCAGGATGGACCATGGAGGCTTCCACCAGCCTGTCCACGATCGCTGAGTGCCTGGGCGTGCTGGAGGACGTCGCAGCACAGGTGAAGCTCTACAGGGCGCAGCGCGCAGTCTGGCGGGAATGGCTCGCTGGGCGTGCTCCGGATGCGCTGTTCCCCTCCCCCGATGATGACTACCCGTGGGAGGCGTACGAGGGACCGCCCGACGACCTATCCCTTGCGGACTTGGCGTTCAGGCCAGCGGGCTAATGCCGAAATTACAGAGTTTGGAAGGTGCGAGGTGTCAGGCGCGGGAGTGGGGTCCGAGCTTCGGAAGTTCGGTACTCCGTAGTTCTGTAGGTCAATAGCGCGGGTCGAGGCCACAAGAAGCGCGGATCTCGTTCTCCGTCACTCCCCCGAGCTCGTCCTGGTGCTGCAACAGCAGGTCGATGGCGGTACGAATCAGGGTGTTGTCCGTGATGCGTTCCGGGCCCTTCTTCCCCTTGTTGATCTTCATGCGGAGCGTCGTCAGAGCCAGCACCTGGTCCCCGTAGACACGGACCTCCTTGCGGTCCATTTCCTCCCACGACGGCTTTTTCGCGGCTTTGGGCTCCGCCGCTGTCGCCCGCTCCCCCGCAGCCTTCTCGGGCTGCGGAGCCGCCTGCTTGGGCGCCGCCGGAACAGGCTCCTGCTGAGCGCGAGGAGCTGGCCCCGGGGCGGGCTCAACGGGCTCGGGAACCGCCTGGGCCGCCGGCCGGGCTGCTGATGGCTCCTGGACCGCCGTAGCGACTGCTGACGACGGCCCGGCCGCCGCGGCTATGGGCAGAGTGGGCCCCACTTCCCTACCCGTGCTGCGATGTGCCTCGTCCTGCTGGTCGCGCTGCATGGCGGCAAGCATTTCCTGGCTGCCCTGGTTCAGCAGCCCCTTCAACCCCTTCTTGACCGCCATGATTTACCTCGTCTCCTGGTTGGCCCAGATGCTCAAGAGCTCCCGGGCAACGTCCTTGTAGTCCGCGCCGGCCTTTTCGGCCGCCCGCGTCTTGTCATAAGTGGTCACGACCTGACCGGTAAGCGGCGCACGCTCGTGCACCTTGTAGGACCGCACATACGACTTGCAGACCTTCAGGCCGGCGTCGCGCAGCTCGTCCTGGGCGTCCGTGGCATCGACCAGGGACCGCGAGTCGACCTTCGTAATGACGACCCGGTAGTCCACTCCCCCTGGCTCGACAATGCTCTTGAACGTGTTGACCAGAGGCAACATGGCCAGTGCCGTTGGCTCGGTCGGCAGGATCACGAAGTCCGAATTGGCCACGACGGCCTTCAGGACTGCCATGTTCTCCAGGTTTCCGGGAGTGTCGACGAAGATCGTGTCGTAATCCGCACCGCGTAGCTGAGCGAGGACCTCCACGTCCGTCTCCGCGACGACGTCGAAAGGCAGCCGGCGGTCATCAGGAAGTTCTTCCGCCGTGGTCGCCCACGAGGTGACGGACAGCTGCGGATCAACGTCCACGACGAGCACGCGTGAGTGCTCGGCGACCACCGACGCCAGGTTCATGACGGTCGTGGACTTACCGGCGCCGCCCTTTTGGTTGATGACAGAGACAACTCTCATGTCGCACGGATCCTTCGCTGCAATGACAAATGGCCCGGCTGCAGTAGGAATCTGCGTGCATTAGATGAAGCGGCCACAGGGCCACCCAAGGTACGGAACTTACAGAGTTCCATCTGTCAGCCGGCAAGCTAACGGACCCAACTTACCAGTGGACTCCTCCCCCATCCCGGAAGAACCGCCGGTGAGTTCCGACGTACCGGAGTCTGTAGGTTCGTACTTACGGAAGTCCGGAGTACCGAATTTGGGAACTACGGGAGTTCCGAACGTCCGAGGTCGTAGCGAGATCCTACGCGCACATGAGCCACAACCGTCAGCCCGAACTTCCGAAGTTCGGAAAGTCGGTACTTCGGCAGGTCGGTACTTCGGCTGGACCGGGCGCTGCACCATCAGGCTCCCGGGCTTCGAAGGCTGGCGGCCAAGTGTCGCGGTAAGGGCGGAAGCACTGCCGAAGTTCCGGAGTTACTGAGTCCGGAGTCTCGGAAGGACGGGCTTGGTCGACTCGTGGGTGGCTGACTGGCGAGGTGCGGAAGCTTGGACAGCTGAGCTGTGGGTGGCCTCACCACTGCCGAACTTCCGGACTCCGGAACGACCGGACTCCGGCGGGGCAGGCTCCGATGGTCGCATACTTCCGAAGTCTGGGGCTCTCTACCGATACTTGCTCGAGTGTCGAACCGCCAGACTTCGGAAGTTCGAAAGATCCGAAGCGTGGGCACGCCTGGCCTTGGTGGTGATGATTTGCTGAGCGCTGGTGTTTCGCTCGATCGGGTCTATTGTTGCCCGTGCTACCGAACTCCGGAAGTCCGAGAGTCCGGAAGGACCAAGACTCGGAACTTTCCGATTCAGGTGTTCACTGATTGCCAAGTTGAGGTCCGGGGCGGTTGCAGGTGCACATTGCCGAACTCCCGACGTTCGGAAGCACCGATCGCCGGGACATCCTGACCCTGGTGGTTACGAACGGCCGAGGGCTGGTGTCTCGTGCCGGTACAGGGTCGAGCCGCAGGTTCGGCCAAACTTCCGAAGTCCGGAAGACGCGGACCCCGAATCTCTCTGAGTCTGGAAGCTCCGAACTGCCGAGCTGCGGAAGGCTGCACGGAGACAAGAGTTGGACGTCAATACTGCCGAACTTCGGAAGTTCGTAAGGAACAAACCCCGGTGCTTCTTGACCTGGCTGACCCCAATGGGGGGGCCTGGAAGCTCGCCTCGGTGCAGACATCCGCGCCCGTACTGCCGGACTTCCGGAGTTTAGAAGACAATGGAGTCGGAGGTTACGAACTGCGGAAGTTCGGGAGCGCCTTCCAGTATCGTGCTGCCGGTGGCCGTCGGTAGTACCGAACTTCCGAGGTTCGGGAAGTGCGATGGTTCGGCTACCTCTGAGTAGATGGACCGGCCGCGTGGGGAGCGTTTGCTCGAAGCTGTGGGGGAGGGGCTGGAATGACTCGCTGTGGGCGGCCTGCGGGCGCTGCGACTTCGCAGTGGAGCGTCGGCGTGGCCATGCCGTGAGAGCGTGAGCCGGCGAAGTAGGGCAATCCCGGATACGAAGAAGCCCCGGCGGTGAGGCCGGGGTTTTGACGTGCTGGCGACTACAGGGCCGGTGAAGGCTCTGCCTCGAGCTGCTCGTCGATCATCGCGCGGATCTGCCGCAGGGTCTCTGGGGAGTGGTCTGGGTTGCCGCGTTTGGTGGTCCTGTGGTCGTGGGGGCGCATCCGCCCCGGAAGGCATTCGCGTCGGGATTCGGAGTTGTATAGGCGCTGCTGGTTAGGCTCGCACTCATGAGTCCTTGTAGCACCGGTGAGGCGACGGACCAGCTCAGCAGCTTTCTTGTCACCCGCGTTGACGAGGATAAGCAGCGAATAGTTGAGCCGGTCGGCGCAGACATATCGCTGGGGGAGGGGTTGTTCGTAGGCGGCGACGCCAAAGGGGTTCGGTTGTGAGCAGGCAGGGGGCAAGATCGTGGAGGGTTCGCTGACCGGGTTGTTCAACCTGCCCGCGGTTCTTTCGCGACACAATGCCGACTACCAACTGGGTGGGTCGAGCTGGGGCCATGAGGCCGATGAGGTTTGATGATTTGATCCTTGCCGTGGGGGAGTACCCGGCCGGAGCGTGTGAGAACAAGCAGGAATGGCTGTTCATATACTCCCGTGGCGTGTCACCGGCTGTGATTGCTGCGTGGTGCAGGGTTGATGTGCGCCGCGTCCACCGGGCGGTTGAAAAGCAGGCGGGCCTGCGTCCGGATTGGTTCGGGCAGTGCTGGATGATCCACGACCAGCCAGCACCGGGTAGGAACAAGGGTGAGTACCTGCGGAATCGGGAGCAGGTGTGGTGGGAGCGTTACAACGTCTTCGCCGCCTATGTGCGGGAGCACGGCGGGATGCCAGCCCAGAACGACAGCGATGAGGCGAAGATGCTGTACCGGTGGTTGGAAACCCAGCGCCGGCAACACCGCGCCGGCAGGCTCATTCAGGACAAGGTGGATGCCCTAGACAGGGTGGGGGAGTGGGCCGGTGTCCGGCGCGGCAACGCCGACGAGTTATGGGTGGTACGCCTGGAGGAGGTCCGGCAGTTCCGGGCTGATGCCGGCCGGTACCCGATCTATGACCCCGTGCGCCGCCCGGAGGAAAAGGTGCTGGCCATCTGGCTCGGCCGGCAGCGGACCTGGTCTCGAAAGGGAATTCTGCGCGCGGACCGATGGCAGCGCCTCGACAGTGTCCTGGCGGGCTGGAACACGACCACCGCCTGATGTCTATTGCTAGTGGACCGGGCACCGGGACCGAATGGTCCCCGTGCCGTGCTTTTAGTTGTTGGGGGCGAAGTCCAGGTCGAGGTCCTCGGGGCTGGTGAGTTCCCGCCAGGTCGAGGTGATCCTGGCCGTCGGTAGGGCGGAGGCGATGGGCATCCGGTCCACGGCGCTGAGTTGTGTGAGGTCGAGCCCTGTGAGGTCCCCGATGTCGCGGATGGGGACCTGGAAGGTGCGGAAAGGCCCCAGTGGGGGAGCATCATCACCACCGGTACCGCCACCAGGGTTGTCAGCTGTGTTCTCGTTGATGGCCCCGGGGTGGGGGATGTCGGGGAGGTCCTTGAGCTGTGGTGTCTGATCCACGATGTACCCGGTCGCGGCGAGGGACCCGTGGTTGAGGAACACGGCGACTTTGAAGAATCGCAAGGGGACGTCCACGCCCCGGTACACGGGATCACTCTCGCTGAAGACGGGCCCGGTGAACACGATCAGCCGCCGACCGTGGTCGGCGGCGTTGTCCAGTAGGTAGGTTTCCAAGCCGAGCCACAGCTCGAGGCCCTGGTTGAACTTCGCGGCCTGCGGGGCGGCGTTGGTGTAGTGGAAGGTGTCCTCGTTCGCCTGGGCTGCTTCGGCCGGGGTGTCGCCCCAGACAGCGGAGGCGCGGCGGACGAGGTGCCCGCGGTCAATATCGTTCCGCGCGTAGACCCTTTCCCCGGTCTGCTGGTCCTCGGCCAGGCGCGGGTCCAGGCGCCAATCAATCCCGGACCGGTCAAGATCCATCAGTTTCTGGCCGTCAATGCCGAGCGCGGTGATCGCGGCGAGGCGCTTATCCAGGCGCATCAGGACCGAAAAGTGCGTGTACGCCAGCAGCACGGTCTCGCCGCCATCCAGCGTTGGGATGGGAACGCGTCGGCCGAGGAACTGCTCGTCGAACCCCGCCCGATCGGACAGATCCTCGGGGCGGGCGGTGCGTAGTTCGGGCAGCAGCTCATTCATTCGGGCAAGCTATCAGTGCCAGGTGACATGTCAGTGAACGTGATCACGCTGATCTGTGTTTCTGTTTTTCCGTGGACACGCGTATCCGTGTACGTGTGGAGGCGTAGGCCGCTGTGTGCAGTGTCTGGCTAACGAGTGATGGTCTGTGTACTCCCTTGGCTTCAGCCCCGCGAGCCCGTCGGCTCCTCACCTGTGTGGGGAGGGGGCGGGCTCCGGCCGTGCTTGGTTTAATTGGATGCTTCCGCTCACGATGGGGGCACGCACGTCAAAGGAATGGGGTGGACATCGCAGATACGGGATCTCCCGCTGTCCGCTGCACCGGCCGCGGAGCCTGTGGACTGGTAGGACGTCATCAGGATCTACAAGAATGGCGAGCTCAACGAACTAGCCGGCGATTCCAAACCGCCGCCACCGTGCGGTGCTTCTGATGATGAATGAAGAAGGCCCCGGGGAGGCTACGTGAATGGGGGAAACACGTAGACGACCAGGGCCTTCACGGACAGTTGTACCGTGTGGGAGCACTTCCGGGACAGGCAGAAGGCGGAATATGACGATGCCGAGTTCGGTTCTGGCGCAATTACCTATGGGTGTGTCTGCCACGTGCAGGACGCCGTCCGGGGGTCGAGGAGGTGAGGTTCGCCGCCGGTAGGGTCGGGTGCATGCCTTTCGATCTGCCGCGCCGCTCTCACGTCTTCGTGGATGAGTCCAAGGCAGGCAGCTATTACATCGCGGCCGCGGTCATCTCACCGGCGGACGTCACCACGACGCGTTCGGCGATCAGGAGCCTTCGGTACAAGGGGAAGCTCAGCAATTCACTTCAACAGTGAAAGAGATGCGACGAGACGTGCGTTTCTCAAAGGCGCAGCCCTGACCGGTGTGAAGACCGTCGTGTATGTCGTCACGGGCCAACCCGACAAGATTGCCCGGCCTGCTTGTCTGGGAGCTCTGATTCAGGACCTGTGCGACGCCAAGGCAGAACGCCTCGTACTCGAGCAGGACGACTCCCTCGCAGTCGCGGACCGGCGGATCATTCACGCTGAACTGAAAGCCCGCGGAAACACGGACATGGAATACAGGCATATGCGCCGAACTGAGGAGCCCCTGCTCTGGGTAGGTGACGCCGTCGCCTGGTGCTTCCAGAAGGGTGGAACGTGGCGGGCCGAGGCGGAGCCTCTCATCGGCGAGGTGCGCCGGCTTTAAATGCGCGAGCCTGGCTCGTCATACCATCCGGAAGACTGCCAGGCTAACTTCGCGGGGCTAGTGCCCGTTGCGGTATCCACTGTACCGGGAGTTCCACATAGGGAACAAGAGATACTCCGGCAGCAAGATGCAGTCACCAAGGCTCACCCACAGGTGGACGGCTTTGAGCTCCACCCTTCGGGCTCCACCCGCCCACAGATGGATGACCGCTGGTACCGGCCGTTACGCCCCGCCTGGCGTTATACATCAGCCCGGCGATCACCGCGACGAGACCGACGCGAGGAAACCAAAGAGCGGCGCCGCCCTGCAGCATCAGCGACCAGTTCGGAGACCCGTAGTACAGGAGGTGGGGGTAATGATGGCCAGGGTGATGGCGTACTGGATGACGGCGGCGGGGAAGTAGCGGGTGTAGTAGATCCGCAGGGCTTCGCCCATGTCGTTGTCGCCGAAGCCGCGGGCGTACCGTTCGGCTTTCGCCCATCGCTCGTCCGCTTCCGAGGTCAGATCGTCTAGTCCCGCCACTGTCCCCGGCCAGTCGAATAACCGTTAGGTCAGGTTCTAGTGGGCTTGGTTGTAGGCGTCGATGATGGACTGGGTGATGCGTCCGCGGGAGCTGGGGTTGTGTCCGTTGTCTTGGGCCCACTGGCGGATCTTCTGGGTTTCTTCCCGCTTGGACTTACTCGGCGACGATGACGGTGAGCTCTGCCCGCCCTGTCCGCGCCGGCCAGTTTTCGCCTTCCGGGCCTTGTCGGCGTACTCGGACAGAGTTGAGCGGAGCTTTTCCGCGTTCTCCGTCGTCAGATCGATTTCGTACTCGGTGCCGTCGATACCGAAGCGCACGGTTTCGTCCGCTACTTCACCATTGAGATCGTCAACCAGTTCCACCTGAACGCGCTGCGCCATTGTCCTACTCCTGAAAATTGTGGGTGTGATTACTGATTCCCCTGTCACTAACTCTAGCGCGAATGACACTAAGCACGCTTCGCATCATCATTATCGCTATCGCTAGGGGGTGCTGAAGGTTTGGTTGACTTCTGATCTCTGAGGATTTGTACGTCCTTGGTGGAAGGATGAACACCATGTCTAAGCCCTACCCCGTCGAGTTCCGCCGTGATGTCGTGGCGGTCGCTCGGAAGCATGAGGCGCCGCTGGCTCAGATCGCGAAGGACTTCGGGATCAGCGAGGCGACGCTGCATAACTGGTTACGCAAGGCCGATGTCGAGGACGGAATCGCCGCCGGCACCACCGATGCCGAGGCCGCCGAGATTCGCACCCTGAAGAAGCGGATGCGCCTGCTCGAGCAGGAGAACGAGGTGCTGCGCCGAGCGGCGGCGTATCTGTCCCAGGCGAACCTGCCAAAAAATTGATGTACCCGCTGGTCCGTGAGTTGGCCGCCACCGATGCCCTGATCCGGGTGCCGGTGGCGGTGACCTGCCGGGTACTTGGCTTTTCAAAGCAGGCGTTCTACGCCTGGGAGAAGAACCCTGTCAGTGACCGCGTGTGGGACGAGGCGCACCTGATCAACGCCGCGGTCGATGCCCACCGCGATGACCCGGCCTTCGGCTACCGGTTCATTGCTGACGAGCTCACTGAGCAGGGCTTCACCGCGTCCGAGCGGCGCATCTGGCGGCTGTGCTCCCAGCAGCGGCTGTGGAGTGCCTTCGCCAAGAAGCGCGGCCTGAACCGCAAAGCCGGCCCGCCGGTGCACGATGACCGGGTTCAGCGCGACTTCACCGCAACAGCACCGAACCAGCTGTGGTTAACCGACATCACGGAGCACCGCACGAACGCCGGCAAGCTCTACCTGTGTGCGATCAAAGACGTCTACTCAACCGCATCGTGGGCTACTCCATCGACTCAAGGATGAAAGCGTCCCTTGCGGTCTCGGCGCTGCGGATGGCCATGGCGCGCCGTGATCCGGTCGGGACGATCGTCCATTCGGATCGAGGTAGCCAATTCCGGTCAAAGAAGTTCGTGCGGGCCTTGGCGAACAATGGTCTGGTCGGCTCGATGGGCAGGGTCGGCGCCTGCGGCGACAACGCCGCCATGGAGTCGTTCTTCTCCTTGCTCCAGAACAACGTCCTGGATACCCGCCGGTGGGTCACCCGCGAGGACCTCCGCCTCGCCATCGTGACCTGGATTGAGCGAACCTACCACCGCAGGCGACGCCAACGACGCCTCGGTAGACTCACCCCGATCGAATACGAGACGATCATGAAACCAGCCGTCGAACTCGCGGCCTAAACCCACGAGTCAACTGAACCTTCAGCACCCCCCTATCGGGTGCGGGGGTGATGGTACTCAGCCACACCCAGCCCTCGCGCTAAATCTTGGTGAGAGGTTCGAGGAATCGGATCTTCACCGCGGTTCTCGTGTACGCGATCGCATGCGCCTGAACGCGGATGGCTTTGGAGGGGTAGCGTACCCAGGCGTACACCCGTCGTGGTTCCGGGAAGTCGGTGGGCCGGCAGTTCTCGACGTCGAGCTCGGCCGCGGTGAGCATGATCAACTCCTCGCGCATGACGAACTCCTCGATCCGCTCGTCCATCAGCCTGGCGTAATGCTTGCCGTATCTTTTGGACCCACCCACGAGACGGCCATGACCCGTCTATCGCCGGCTCAGAACCCGTCGACGCCGGCGACGCGGCGCAGCCGCCAGTCCTGCCACCGCGGATCCGCGCTCATGTCGAACTCGAGCACCGGCGACGCCGGGCCGGTCTGTGCCTGGAACCGCCAGAACCTCGTCGTGAGCATGCTGCCACTACCGCCAGGGCTGCCCGGGGGAGTGGTGGAGGGTTCCCACCAGTTGCTCGAGCTGGACCACGGCGCCGGTTCCCCGATGACCTGCCACAGGCAGCCCCGCCACCGGAGCGCCAACGGCAATCCCGAGGGCAGGAACCGGACGTCAGCAACCTCGTCCAGCACATGCCAGGCCGCCGCAGCCGAGCCCGGCTCGTCCTGTTTCGGGGCCGTGGTGTGTGTCCTGTCGACTGGTTGCGTTGTCATCGTCCGTGCCGTCCTGATCCTTTGCCGTCGCTCGTGCAGCTTAAAAATAGAACACAAATTCGATTGTTAGGAAGCGGCCCGCGAGCTGCCGCGGCAGGGGAGAGGTGGCGGCACCAGACTCATTTACTCAAATACTCCGATGAGTAAATGGGTCTGATGTAGTAGGCGATACGCCGCTGCAGAACCGCAGCATGGGATCGTAGGCTCGTCGGATGGACGAGCTCGCCGCCTTCATCCTTGCCCGCGTTGCCGAAGACCACGACCTCGCCTACCAGGCACTTCACGACCCAGGCGCCGGCGGTATCCTCGGCGCTCACACTAGAAACTGTCACGCGGCCGACGCGGGCCGGTCCGTCGACGTCGCCGGAAACGAGCTGCTGCTGGATCCGCTGGCTTGCCACAACATGAATCAGAGCCCCGAGAAGGTCATTGCGGACTGTGCCGCGAAGCAGCGCCTGGTCGCCTATGTGCAGAGCGTCGACTGGGACTACGAACCGGCAGGGGAGCAGGACTGCATGCGCACGATTCTCGAGTTGCTGGCACTTCCTTGGCGGAACCACGCCGACTACTCGCTGCGCTGGGCTGCCTAAGCCTTGTTAAACAAGGATTGCAATACAAGCCTTGTTTAACAAGGCTTGTATTGGCACTAACAAGATCACTACCCCTACACCACTAAAATCACCTAGTTGAGAGGTTTGACCTCGATCTACGTGTTGCCTGACAGGCGGGTTCGAGTCCGTTTTATGAGTGCGGCGATAAGGCCCTCGAGCGGACCGTAAGCATGCGACCGGCCCCACTGCAGGGCAAAGATGATTGCGATAGCAACCTGGATAATAAGCGAACTACCGGGTTGGTTCGCGAGGAATCCAGTCGCCAAGATAATCAAATGAGCTGAGTACAAGGTCAAAGTCATGCACCCTAGGGCTGACAGTGGTTTTAGTGTCGAGGCCGCGAAGCGGGCAAAAAGAAGGACTGCCCCTAAGGCGGCCATGGAGGTACCAACAGTATTCAGCTTTTCTAGAGCCGTAGTGGAGTGAGGTGCAAGGATCAACTGCCACCAAAGGGAGGTGACAGGAAGATGTCCCTCTGGCCCCCATACCAGCGTCTGGTCGATCGACTCCATACTGAGGAACGGTGTTGACTTATACAACCTGTTCATACCGTTCAATGGGCCTAGCAGTAGTGCGGAAATCAGCCATGTGCTGACAGCTAACAAAAGCCCGGAAACAAGCATACGAACTTGTATAACGTGCGACCCGATGTCAAGACGCCCAATGGCCAGTCCAGCACAAATATACGTCATGTAGGGTAAAACGGGATAAACTCCTGTTAGCAGCAGTTGGCTTATTAACACCGCGGGCTCTGAGAGAAGCATTGTGAACGTAGGGTTGGAGCCATGTTCAGGTAGGGATTCCCGCAGTGCCTGGACCAGGATAGGGCCGGCCACTGCCATCCCCGCGGCAAAAATTGCTAGTACCCAAACCGAAAGACTGAGCAGTGGGGTTGCCAGTAGAAACATCACGCCGTAGTAGGCCAGTATTATAGATACTGGCGTCCCAACGTGGCCGAGTGAAAGCCCTAAGAGTGTGATGAGGGAAGCTCGAATGGCTATGGATACGCGGGCTGTTCTTAATGCTGCACCTTGAGCGGGAATGTGTGCTCCGGATGCGAACGCGAGTGACACGCCAGCCAGCAGCGCGAATAAGGAAGCGGAATGTCCGGCAAACACCAACCACAGGAAAGTAGGCTCGCCACTATCGTTCGCGGGAGGGAGGACGTGGACGACCATTAAGCCGATAAGTGCCAGACCTCGTGCTGCGTCCACGCCAACCAATCGTCTTTTTCCTGCAGCTTCAGCAGAGCGCATACTTTATCCTTAGAAATCGGATGGGTAACGGTGAAGTTTTGGTTGTTGAGAGAACGATGAATACGTGCGTACTGCTTTGAATTCGACAAGCCGAGCTGTGCGTTGAGTGGGGACACTTATGGCTGCAGCCGTCTTTCCTCCCCGGTCCCTGCATCTCGTGCAGGGATGTTGAGGTCTCTAATGCTTCACCCTGCTACTGTCTTAGACAGCGCACGCAGACAAGATGACGGACGTCAGCGCCCCGTCTTGCTCGTTAGACTGGTTAAAGACTGACGTCCGAATATTATGGTTCGTTTTACGCGGTGAAAGAGGCGCGGAGATGCTGCCAGTAATGACTGCTTGGCAAGTCGCTCAAAGGCACTGAAGGTACGATGAGTCCACGATGGCCTTCCATAACTCTCAATGAGACGTACATGTGTTGACAAAGGCCATTTGTAAGACTCGCCTCCTTGCAGAAAGTCGAATCTCTTGTGCCCCAAGTGAAAGCTGGATTCCAGAGTGCGCAACAGTAGCTCCTTGCCGACTCCGTACTTCCCGAAAGCAGGGTCATATGCAGGAATGAGATCTAAATACTCGCTCTGCGTTAAAAAGCCAGCCTGGACCGCAACATACTTGTCAGCCACTTCTAGAGTCGACACGACAAGATGCCCACTTTCGAATAAGCCCCGCAACATATTAACTGTCCGGGTATTCTCGAGTGTTTCGTGCCCGCCTTCGTACTGCTGAACCTTCCAAGCAAGGCAGGTATTGAGGGCGCTGATCCGCGGGTTGTTGAAGGTAAAAACAGGTTCCCCGTGTGCTTCCGCTAACCTCGCACGCCGCCGACGTTGATCCTGGATTACCCCCTTATTGCGCTTCTTGACTAGGATCAAGTACTCATCCCACGTCGAGAATCGTGACCAATCTACAAAAGGTGCAGGTTCTTGACTGGTAGGAGGCATTGGTTCAGTCGAGTGTTGGTCGCCAAGGGTGATAGTGGAAGCGACGATCTTCGGAATATAGTCGATTCTTTGTAGTCCCTCTCCCTCGAGTGGGAATGTTTCGACATAGTCGTAGAATGGGCCGGTCGTTAATGTCCTATTATTGTTTATTTTGACAAGGCGCACCTGCCTTCCCTGTGCTTCGTATAGGTTGAATTCTATTTGCCTAGCCCGGTGATAGTCCTTGGCCAGGGCCATGAGGAAGGCGTCGGATGTAAAAAAGTTCATTTCTTGTCCTACGGGTAACTAGCTACATCATGGTTTGGCATTCAAGAGACGAGTGTGTGGAAGTGTATGGACTGAACTGCTGTGTAGTCGTTAGGACGCCCCGTTGAGGCGGAACAAGGTGCTTGCCTGCGGTTCGGATCGATGCAGGAGCGATCTGCCATGAGCGAGTTGGCTTGGTTCAACATCATTGAGGTACTACCCGTACCGGTACTCACCACGGCTCAGAGTCCGAGGGGTTTGGATGTGGGTGAGTCCAGTCGTAGTGGGAGTCACAAGAAGGAGGACCTGGTGCCAAGGTCTTCGCGCATACCCGGTTGAGGGACAGGTCGTCGTCTGCTGCCGCTCCGACAGCTGTCTCGGTCATGAAACTGGCAGCGGCGGGTGCTTTTCCGGTTCGGCATCAGTGTCGTTCGTCGGCGACAGTGTGTCAGCAGAACTAGCGCAGGCATGGTTTGGTCACTGCCGGGTGGAGCTGCAGGGTCAGGTAAAGGACCCACACCTGTCTATGTGCGGCTAATGGAGAGCTGAAGTAGGGAAACCGGCTGAGGTGTGGAACTCGGGCTGAGTGTCAGCAATGAGAAACGTAGCGGAACCTCGTGGGCCTTCCGGGCCTTGAGGACGGAGCAAAGCCAAAAGAACGTCGCGGCGCCGAGAATCAGGAGAGCGATCATGCACACCGCGTCAAGCATTAAATGATGTGACGAACAGGTGGCACCACACAACGACGGATGAGAAGACTGTTGGCCGGTCTCGCTCCAATCCGGGAAGCTTGCGACCGTTGTGTCGCTACGTACCGGCGTTATATCACCGGTTGCATTGAGAAGGGTTGTGTAACTCAGCGCAGCGACCATCACTTCGGCGCGCGGAGGAGTACCGATGAACATCGGTGGTTCAGCCGCGTTCGTCGGACTGACAGGAGCATGGTACGTAACCGAGTCACTAGCAGCGATTAGGCTCGGACCAATCCCGAGGTGCATCACTAGCACTCCGCCGAGGAGAGTGAGCAGGCGGAGCGTCCAACCCAAGCACGCCAGCACCCCCGCCGTACTGGCCAACGGGGAAGGAGTTTCCATGGGATTTTTCATCAAACCACCCCTCCTTCCGCTCTTGCCGCTTCCGGCAAACATATACCCCCCCTAGGTCGGGGTGCCAGAGGTGAGCGGGTTACCAGGTATCGCGCCCGGACCACCGCGTGCACACGATTGACTGTGACAGCCTCATCTGAGACCACTAGGACGGTTTGAGTCAGTACCACCGAAGACTCACCGACTCCTTGTGACGGTTTGATTCAGGACCACCTTCACTCTTGTTCCATCTAATGGGACGAGCTCGTGGAGGTTCGGATGAGGTTGCGTATGGAACTGTTCGCCAGCATTCGCAGAGATGACCGAGTCGAGGGTGCCTCGATTCGTGAGTGGCTCGGCGGTATCAGGTTGGTCGGGACACTGTCCGTCAAGCATTGGCGAGTCCGGTTCCTCCACCGCGGAAGGTCCCGGTACGTTCCTCTCCACGATTGGATGCGTTCAAGCCTGCGATCGACGCGATGCTCGTCGAGGACACGACCGCGCCGCGGAAGCAACGCCATACCGCCCGCAGGGTTCTTGCCCGGCTGATCGACGAGCACGGGGCCACGGAGCTGTCGTATTCCACGGTGCGGGACTACGTCCAGATCCGCCGCGCGGAGACCGACGTCGAGGCCGGCCGCAGGGTGGAGGTGTTCATCCCGCAGGAACACGCACCGGGTGCGGAGGTCGAGGTGGACTTCGGTGAGGTCTGGGTCGTCCTGAACGGGGTGAAGACGAAGTGCCGCATGTTTGTCTATCGGCTCTCCCACTCCGGGAAGGCCGTTCACCGGGTGTATCCGACGCAGGCGCAGGAGGCGTTCCTCGAGGGACATATTAACGCGTTCGCTGTTCTGGGCGGGGTCCCGACCCGACACATCCGGTATGACAACCTCACTGCTGCGGTAACGTCGGTGGTGTTCGGGCAAGGACGGCAGCGGGTCGAGAACGACCGGTGGGTGCTCTTTCGCTCTCACTACGGCTGCGCTAGTCAGCGTGCTTAGTCCTTCGTTAGGGTGAATTGTGTAGCACACAGCAGGACTGGAAGGGGTCAGTAATCTCAAGGCCAGTACGAGGCATCATGGGCACCACCGCACGCACGGTGGTGCAGATTGTGCTGACCTTGTCACTGCTGGTGTCCTTCACGACCTCAGCAGCAGCAGCTATGTGCCTGCAAATGAGTCATGACAGTTCACCGGCCGGTACGCGCATGTCCGCAGACGTCACGGACCTCCCTGTCCGGGAGACTCCAGCGTCCACTAGCGAGGCTGTTACAAGTGACGCGCTCGAGAACCTGAAATCAGTGCATCCCTGTTGTGAGCAACAAGTCAGTACGCCGCAGGGAGTTATGCCTCCGCAAGGAGCGGTGCTGAGTGAGCAGGGGGCCGTCTCCGTTCTGGAGGTCACATCGTTTCCGGCGCATGCAGGCTCATTGCCCCTTTGGGTGTCCCATGCCTGGCAGGAGAGACGCGACCACCTCGCCCCGTCGCTGACTGCCCTATCGATTAGTCGGACATAAGCCCGCCCGGCCGGCACCTCACGACGGGAACACAGACCCTACCGCGGCTTCACGCCGCCCATGTCCGGCTATTTGCGCGCCCGGGCAAGAGAACGAAGCGCACCCCCTGTGGCCGACTCTTGTGCCCCGAACACTCTTGTTGCCACACCCTGAACAAGGAGAAAACCCATGACACACCACGTGACGTCCATGCTCGACACCTACCCCAAGGATTTGGGGGGAGTGGACCGGGCCAAACTCGCAGAGTGCATCCAAGCCTGCTTCGAGTGTGCCCAGACCTGTACCGCCTGTGCCGATGCCTGCCTCAGTGAGGACATGGTCGCCGAGCTCACCAAATGCATCCGAACCAATCTGGACTGCGCTGATATCTGCTCGACCACGGGCAACGTTCTGTCTCGCCACACCGGGTATGACGGGAATATCACCCGCAGCATCGTGGAGGCCTGCCGTACCGCGTGCAAAGCCTGCGCGGATGAGTGTGAACAGCACGCCGAGATGCACGAGCACTGCCGTATCTGCGCCGAAGCCTGCCGCCGCTGCGAAAAAGCCTGCGAGGAACTGTTGTCCGTCCTCGGCTAGCACCCACGTTCTGGCACTCCTACCTGCCTGAACGCATTGAAGAGCAGCTATCAGCCATTTGGTTAATCCTCGATTGACCGAATGGCGCCTGATGCGGTCCCGGGCCTCACATCGTGTGGGGTCCGGGACTGCGACGGTGACGGACCTACAAGGGAGACCGGCATGAGAAAAGAAGATACGTCGAAAGAAGATCAGAAGCTGTCATTGGTTGGATCTGTGTCCCTCGGCACGGGGGTCATGATCGGAGCCGGGATATTCGCCTTGGTCGGACAGGTTGCCGAACTTGCCGGCGGCTGGGTTTCCTGGGCGTTCCTCGCCGGTGCCGTCGTCGTCGGTTTCAGTTCGTATTCCTATGTGCGCTATTCCGCGACGAACCCGTCGTCCGGTGGTATCGCGATGCTCCTCAAAGCCGCGTACGGCCCCGGCGTCGCCGCCGGCTCGCTTTCCCTCTTCATGTATGTGTCGATGGTCATGGCCGAAAGCCTCCTCGGCCGTACCTTCGGCACGTACATCCTTCGACCTTTCGGGATGCAGTCATCGGTGCTCTGGGTGCCGGTTCTGGCGGTACTCGCCATCGCTGCTGCGGCGCTGGTGAACCTAGTCGGTAACCAGTGGGTGGAACGCTCCGCAACCGTCACCGCAGCCCTGAAGATCATCGGCATCGCGGTCCTGGCCATCGGAGGGATTCTTGCTGCCGGCATTTCTTCGCTGGGCCGGTTCTTCACCACGGCCGGACGAACCCCACCCGACTCGGGTTTGCTGGGATTCCTGGCGGGAGTGACCCTGTGCATCCTGGCCTACAAGGGCTTCACCACGATCACCAACCAGGGCGCTGACCTACGCAATCCCGAGCGCAACATCGGCCGTTCCATCATGATCTCCATCGGCCTGTGCACAGTGCTCTACCTCCTGATCACAGTCGCTGTCACTGGAAGCCTCGCTGTCCCGCAGATTGTGGAGGCCAGGGACTACGCTCTCGCCGAAGCAGCCGAACCCGCCTTCGGACCCGTGGGCGTGGTGCTGACCGTCATCATCGCCGTCGTCGCCACTCTCTCAGGGCTGATTGCCAGCCTCTTCTCCGTCTCCAAGCTCTACGACATGCTCCACGACATGGGCCAGGCGCCAGGGCTGCCCGGGCACAAGGCACACCAGTCCCTGTTCATCACGGCCGGGCTGGCCATAGTCATGGCCGCGTTCTTCGACCTCTCACAGATTGCCTCGCTCGGGGCGATCCTCTACCTCGTCATGGACATCGCTATCCACTGGGGCATCATTCGGCACCTCCGGAACGAGACTGGCGCCAACGCCTGGGTTCCAGGTGTCGCGATCGTGCTCGACTGTGCAGTCCTGATTCCCTTCCTGCTCCTCAAAGCACAATCGGATCCGACCACCTTGATCATCACCGCCGTGGTCGCCATCGTCATTGTCGCCACCCAATGGGTGATAGTGCGTCATCACGACCGAGCTTCAACTGAGTCCACCACCTGAGGTTAGGAACAAGCCCGTTGTGAGGACCTCATCAGTTCCGATGAAAGGAGTTTGATATGACGTGGATTTTCACCGTGCTGGGATTCATCATCATCGGAGTCGGGCTCTGGGACGTCTTCCACACCCTGCTCCATCCCAGCGGCCAGGGGGCGCTGACCAAAGCCGCTATGAACAGCACCTGGAAAATCTCCAAGCCGCTAGGACTGAAAGTATTATCTCTGGCCGGGCCCCTCGGTATCGTGGCAGTGATTCTGCTGTGGGCGGCTCTGCAGGTCCTTGGGTGGGCGCTGGTGTACTACCCCCACGTTCCGCAGGGTTTTACGTACGCCGACGGTATCAACCCTTCCCGATACCCCGACTTCATCGAAGCGCTCTATATCTCAACTGTCACACTGTCGACCCTCGGCTTCGGAGACGTCATCGCCACCGACCCCTGGATCAGGGCGATATCCCCTGCCGAAGCACTAATCGGTTTTGCCCTGCTCACGGCCGCGGTGTCATGGTTTCTGCAGCTTTACCCGGCCCTCGCCCGTCGTCGGGCCCTCGCACTTCGCCTCACCGTCCTCCGGGATGCGATGTACCTGCAACACCTGTCTGAGTTCACACCCGAGACGACCAGCCGCGTCCTCGACAGCATCACCGACGGCATCATCCAAACCCGGGTGGACCTCACACAAACCAGCGAGTCGTATTACTTCCGCGAGTCAACGGCCGCAGCATCGCTGGCCACGTCTCTCTCCTACGCGGTAGCACTGAGCGAACTCGCCAAGGACCTGGCTGATCCGGAGGTGCGGGCATCAGGTCTGGCACTGCACAACTCCCTTCAGGACCTCAGCACCCTCATGGGCAACTCCCTGGGAATCAAGGGATCAACAACCGACGACACGTTCCAGTCGTACGCGTCAGACCATAAGTACGACTATCACCCGTAGGAACCCTGTAGGTGAAGGGAACATCCACTCGGGGAGCGGAGCACTCACTAGATGGAATGGCATTCCTGAGAGCTGGCGGCGGAGGCTTCTCAATGGATCGTCAAGCGGAATAGGCGGGCCACATCGAGGAGGTTCGGATCAGTCTTCTCGATCGTGGTCTGCTCGTGGATGAAGGTCTCGGTGCCGGCAAAGATGGCCCAGCACTCCTCATGGTCGAGTTTGGAGACGTATCGGATGCCTGAGTAGTTGTAGAGACCTTCGTCGTCGAGGGAAGAATACGCCCAGCGCGCGATTTCACGGGTAAGGAGCCGGTTCATCCCGCGCACGTCGGGCACATCGAGGGTTTCCACGCCCAGCGGTTCGAGCTGCTCACCGATCTGACCAAGGATGTACTGGCGGGTTTCGAGGTCCTCGAGGTCAATGAATGATGCAGGATTCGTGGTGCCGACGGTGAAAAGGCGGCGTTCGTCCCGCCAGGACGCCGGGATGCTGTTGGGCGGCATGAAGCCGCTGGGGTCATCGTGCACGAGAGCCGCCATCTTGGGGGACACTCTCTTGCCCGCAAGGGTTTCCAGGTAGGAGCCTCGCGGACTGGTGGCGCAATACAGCACTCCGCCGCCTGGCACGTCGAAGCGGTTCCCGGCATCCGGAAGGAGGGCGTCGTCTGGGGCGATCTCGGAGAAGCGCTGCCCAGAGGGGATGAGGGCGACTCGCCAGACCCTGTCGGGGATCTCGACCGTTCTGGGTGCGAGCGAGGCGCCCAACGCCATGCTTTACCCTCCTGCCCGGTATGCGCGGGCGGCGGCCATCGCTTCACGGGTCCGGTTCTCGGCGATCGCTTCAGCGGGCGACATGTCGTCGAGCTGGCCGTTCATGCCCATGAACCACGCTCGGACGGTGTGCGGTGACTGCGGGGCTAGAGGGTCATGGGCGAGGAACATGAAGATTTGGTAGGCGGCTCTGATGCGCCGTTCCACGTCCAGAGACTTCGGTAGCTGCTTGGATGCCATCCATCGGGTGACGGTTTGCCGGTCTTTGCCGGCGATGAGCTGTGTCAGGGCCGGGCCCAGATTGTCATTGAGCACGGTGACCATGTCACTGAATCCGGTCTCGAACTCATTGCCGGGTGATCCTGTGGCGCTGCCGCGGCCGTGCCGTGTCCTGGTGGTTACTCCGTCGCCCATGGTGGTCCTTCTATCGCGGTGTCGTGGTGGCTCAACTACTGGTTACCTATATATACATGTAAACGAGTACCAAACGACATATGTTCCGACACTCGTATGTAGCCGTTCTGATACTTGTGTCGACGAGGACTCCCTCGTGTACCGACGATGGCTCTCTCGGAAACAGCACCGCACGGGCTTGTTGCGTAGTGTCGTTCTTTGCTCCGCGCATATAGGGAGACTGTGCAGGCCCACCGGTCACTCGAGGTGATCCACCCGCTGTCGGTGACGCAGGTGGGTGTGTGCAGGCGGGCTGCTGGTTCCTGCTGTCCATCTGGGGGCGGGACAAGCAGCGAAGAGTGGGGGAGCTTGTGCCGTGCCCCTGTGGGCAGGAAGCCGGGCCACCTTCTTCATGACTCTTCACCTCGGCGATCAACGAACGTGAGGATGAATGAGCTGGAGCCCTGGTCTTCAGATGGTTCGTCTGAAGGGTTTAAGTGACGAGCATGAAGGTTGTGACGGCGGTGATGCCGGCGAGGGCTAGCAGGATGAAGCCGAGCATGACGGCTCTGCGGTGTTGTTGTCGCCGGTACTGTCGTTCGGCTTCTGCGGCCTTCGCCGCTTGGAGGCGCTTGTCCGCTGCGTGTGTGCGGGCTGTCTTGCGCTTGTTCCGTGCCATGGTGTGGGGTTCTCCTCCGTCCGGTGGTGAGCTTCCCGCGTATGCGGACAGCCTGCTGTGTGCCTGCCTCTACACGCCAGTCGCGGTCGTCTCTGGTGTGGGTGGTGGGGTCGTGAGTAGTTCGGCGAGTTCGTGGGGGTGTCTGGAGGACACCAGCCAGTAGGGTGTGGGGTCTTCGGGGTCGGTGATCTCGATTTTGACGACGGCGTCGATCCATCCCCTGATGCAGAGGTAGGTCAGGCCGTGCAGTGCTGTACCACGTTGCCGGGTGGCTTCCTCGCGGGTGAAGGCTTCCGCCGTCCCGATGTACGTCCGGTCGATGTGCGCGGGGCCGACTCGCAGGCTGGTCCTGTTCACCAGGATCGTGGGCATCGAGGTGAGCAGCATGATGACGAGGATGATCAGGGCGATCACGGATGCCACAACCCCGATGGACATGTCGATGGGGGCGAAGATCACTGCCGGTACGAAGGCGAGCCCGACGACGATGATCCATACCCACACATTCGGGTATAGCCGTTCCTTCCAGAGGACTTCATCGGCCTGCTGCGCCGACTTACCTCCAGGTTCTATGTGGTGGCTCGAGGCGTCGGTGCTCCGAGGGGCATCTGGAGGATCGAGTGGGGGGATGTTGGTTCCTGGTTCGGGTGGTTGGTGCATGAGGTGGGTCCCGTCGGACGGATCTGGTCTGTGTGGGTTTCAGTGGGGGTCGGGGTTCGTGGAGCTGGTGTGTTGTTGCGATGACACTGCAGATGGCGATGGTGTTGCTGGGTGGGGTGGTGGTACGTCGAAGTTCGTCCGGTGGGTAGTGGAGCGGGGCTGGTTTCTGCGGATGATGAAGAAGGCCAGTGCTGCGAGGAACAGGAGTGCTGAGACCCAGGTGTTGATGCGCAGCCCGAGGATGGTGTTGGCGTAGTCGGAGCGCATGAGTTCGAAGAAGAACCTGCCGGCGGTGTAAAGGGCGACGTACAGGGCGAGGACGGAACCGGCGCCAAGGGTGGTTCTCCGATCCAGGATCAGGATCAGGGCTGCTGTGATCAGGCACCAGATCGACTCGTATAGGAAGGTTGGGTCGAAGTATCCGAGGACGACCGGTGTTCCGTCGGGGTTGAGTCGTGCCCGTCCGGTGCCTGCGTCCATGGCGTGGATCTGCAGGGCCCATGGTGCGGTGGAGGGATCCCCGTAGAGCTCGTTGTTGAACCAGTTGCCCCACCGGCCCAGGGCTTGGGCGATGAGGACTGCTGGGGCGGCGGCATCGCCGAACGCGAGGAACCCGACGTTGTTGCGTCGGCAGCCGATGTACGCGCCGAGGGCACCGAGCGCTATGGCTCCCCAGATGCCCAGTCCGCCTTCCCAGATCTTCAGCGCGTCGACGGGGTCCTTCCCGGGCCCGAAGTAGAGCTGGTAGTCGGTGATGACGTGGTAGAGCCGGCCGCCGATGATGCCGAACGGGACCGCCCACATCACGACGTCGAGGACCTGGCCGGGCTGGCCGCCGCGAGCCGTGAGTCGCCGTCCGGTCAGCCACACCGCGGCCACGATCCCGGCGAGGATGCACAGCGCGTAGAAGTTCAGGGTGATGGGTCCGAACTGGAGGGCGCTGATCGTGGGGGAGGGAATGAAGCTATCTGGTGGGGCAGGGTTCATGACTGATCCGATGGTCGGGTGGAACTGCTGGTGACAGTGCTGGTGTTGGGGATAGTTCCCGGCGTGGTCGTGCTGTGCGGGGTTTCGGGAGACTCCGGGTGCCCGGACTGGTGCTCGGGTTGCTGCTGGAAGTGGTGTTGCAGGTGTGTGCGGATCCTGGTCGCTTCCTTGCTAAGTCCGGGGTCTTCCCCTCGTGCGAGGAGCCCGTATTCGATGACCGTGTTCCCGTCTGTGGAGGTGGACGCGGCGATCCAGGCGCGGCGGCGTGGGGTGATGAGGGAGAGGATGAGTCCGGTCAGGGCCAGGGTGGAGAACACGAGGGCCCCGATCTTGCCTGGGTCGTAGGTGATGTCCAGTGCGACGAAGCGTTTGAGGCTGTCGAAGGTGATGGATCCCTTGCCGTCGGGCAGTTCGTAGGTCTGCTCCGGTTCCAGGACGATGCCGCCGGCGTCGGTGTCCCTGCCGTTGAGTTGCGTCAACTCGGTGGTGTCGAGCTGGTACACGGATCTGGGGGTGCCGTCATCGAGGCCGAGGTTGCCGTAGTAGGAGTTCAGGTTCAGTCGGGGGTTGAACGGGTCGGGATCCGAGCCGAAGGCAAGCCCTGTCTCGTCGACGACGGCGGTGGGCAGGAAGAACCCGACGAACCCGAGCTGATCGGGTTGCGCGTCGGGGGCTTTGATGACGATGGTTGAGGTGTAGGCCGAGTCCGTGGGCTGGGCGGGTACGGGCCCGGAGAACGCGATGTTGCCGTCACCGTCGCGCACGGTGATGACCGGCGCGTAACCGTTTCCGACGAGGTAGACGTTGGTTCCGTCCATGCCGATCGGTGCGTTGACTTTCAGTTCCTGCCGGACCGGGGCGGCATCGGGGTTCTCCTGCACGGTCATGGTGGCGGTGAAGTCCAGTGGCTGTCCGTAGGTGGCGGTGTCGTCCCGGTTGAAGGTGACGTCGAAGTCCTCGAGGGTGAGGGCGAAGGGTGCCAGGGCTTCCTCGTTGAAGTTCGTTCCGGGGGTGAAGGAGTCATAGCCGATCAGGGCGTTGGTGAATCCTTCACCTTCCACGATGAGTTTCTGCCCCCGGTACCCGAACATCCCGCCGATTGCGACGGCTACCAGTACCCCGATCAGGGCTGTGTGGAATAGCAGGTTTCCTGCTTCTTTCAGGAATCCTCGCTCGGCCCCGACCGAGGGTCGGTCGGTATAGGTATCCCGTACATCGACCCGGTACCCGAGCTTGCAAAGAATCACGGCCGCTTCTGTGACCGTGGCAGTGAGGCTGCGGTGTGTGGCCGAGAAAGGCTGGCTGGCCGAATCCGGGCCTGGATCAGAAACTGGATTAGAGACCGGATCAGAGACCGGATCAGGGACCGGGTCAGGTCCTTGGTGGGTTTCTGCGGGGTGGTTGGGCAGGGTGAGTGTGCCGTGTTGGGGGAGGCGGGAGAGTAGCCGCGGGGTGCGGGGCGGTGTTGCCCGTAATGCGTTCAGATACACCTTGGTGCGCGGGATGACGCAGCCGATGAGTGAGATGAATAGCAGCAGGTAGATCGCGGAGAACCAGGCGGAGGAGAAAACGTCGAAGAGCTGGAACCTGTCCAGCCAGGGACCGGTATCAGGGTTGTCCTGCAGGTACTGGGTCACGACCGCCGGGTTCGCGGGACGCTGCGGGAACAAGGATCCGGGCACTGCAGCAACCGCGAGTAGGAGTAGGAGCTGCAGTGCGGTTCGCATGCTGGTGAGCTGTCGCCACACCCAACGAAGCATCTCTACCGGCCCGAGGGCGGACACCCGGACATCATTCTTTGCCGGTCCGCCCTTCTGAGGAGGGCTGGGACGGTGGCCCTGTCCCGCGTTGGGTTCCGTTTCAGCTGACATGGTTCCGGCCCTGCTGCATATCGGCCCCGCGCGGGAATGGCATCCCTGCCACAAGCCTTGTGGCCGGGGTTGCTGGTGGAACTGGTATGCGGGGGAGGGCGCTGCTGCTGGCGGTGGGTGTGGGGGTGTTGAGGGCGTCGCTGATGAGGGTGCGGAGGGTCGTTTCGTCGGCGATGCCGAGGATGCGTGCTGCGACTCTGCCCTGCCGGTCTAGGACGAGGGTGGTGGGTACGGCCTGGGGTGGTACGTAGTCGGTGAGCTGGAGCAGGAGCTTCCCGTTGCGGTCCTCGAAGCTCGGGTAGGTGATGCCGAAGGTCCGCTCGAAGGCTTCCGCGGTCGGCTTCTCGTCGCGGACGTTCACCCCGTAGAAGCGCACACCATCGGGGCTGAATCGTTCATTGAGTTGCTGGAGGGAGGGCGCTTCCACCCGGCACGGTGCGCAGGCCGCGTACCAGACGTTTAGGACGACGACGTCTCCGGCCCAGTCGCCGGAGGTGATCGGGGTTCCGTCGAACAGAATTCCCTGCACGTCCAGGGGTTCGCTGCGTTCCTCCGGCGCATATTCGGCGACTGAGCCGTCCCCGGCGATGTAGTTCTTGTTGTCGCCGGCGCGGGCCTGTTCGGCGAGATCATCGTTGCTGGTTGCGCAGCCGGCGAGGACGAGGCAGGACGCGACCAGCATCACCGCGGCGCGACGGGGCCATGCGATGGCCCGTGCCGGGCTTGGCACGGCCGACAGTCTGGGTGGGTACGGGTGGTTCTTCACGAAGGTTCCCTCCGGTTGTAGAGGTACGGGGGTGGATGGCTCGGCGCGCCGGCGGCGTCCTTAGATGGGGGTGAGGAAAGTGCCGGCGAGGTTTTGCAGTTGGTAGATCCACAGCATCCACACACCGGTGACCATGAGCACTCCGACGAGGATCAGCAGGGACCCGCCGATGATGTTGAAGACGCGGATGTGGCGGCGGACGAAGGCCAGGGCGGTGGTGACCCATTGGACTCCCAGGGCGACGAGGACGAAGGGGATCCCGAGACCGAGGCAGTACACGAATCCCAGGACAGCTCCCCGCCACGCAGTACCCGTCGTGGTGCTCAGTGCCAGGACAGCGCTGAGGGTCGGACCCATGCACGGTGTCCAGCCGAGACCGAAAACGACACCCAGCAGGGGTGCGCCGGCGATCCCTGTTTTTGGGCGCCACGTGAGTTTCGCTGTCCGCTGGAGGAATGAGACCCTGCCAACGAGGGCCAGGCCCATCACGATCACGAACAGGCCCAGGACCCGGATGAGTGGGTCCTGCCAGCGCAGCAGCCAGGATCCCATGACCCCGAACGCCGCCCCGTACAGGGTGAACACGAGGGCGAATCCGAGGATGAACAGGGCTACCCCGGTCAACACCCGCTTGCGGTTGTCTGGCCGTCCCGGTTCGGTGAGTCCTGAGACGTAGCCGAGGTAGCCGGGGACCAGTGGCAGGATGCAGGGGGAGAGGAACGACACGATCCCGGCTGTCATCGCCAACGGAATCGCCGCGAGCAAGGCCCCGGACTGAACAGTGTCGGCGAAGAACTCACCAATGGTCATGGCAGTCTCCCCGAGCTGAGGGACGTAGGCCCGCCGCCCGTCGTTACTCCCGATGTCCTGTCCGTAGCCATGTCGGTGCTCGGACCAGATTTGCTCGTGCCGGTGCTCGCTCTCACCTGCAGATCACCCATCATCGCTGGTCACATCACTGATCGAGTGGTTGGTTGGGTGGTGGGCCTGGTGAAGCGGGTGGTTTGTGAGGTGGGTTTGAGGCAGCACGTGTCAGGCGCCGCCAGCGTCGATGACGGTGGTGAAGGTCATGCCGTTGTCGACCGACTTCTCCAATCCGTTCTCTGTCGTTACCCAGACTTCCGTGCCGCTGGCCGTCCGTTTCGTGGTGATCGCTGAGGGCTGGGCAGAGACTTTCCCGGCCTGCTCCCAGGTGATGCCAGCATCTGTACTGGTCAGGACGTCACCGGCGGGAAGGATGCCGATGATGTCCGAGCCGTCGGTGACGGCGGCTACCAGGATGACCGGGGCATCGGGTTCTTTCGTCCAGGTCTTTCCTGCGTCCTCGGAGCGGTAAATACCGTCTTCGGTGGTCGCGACCGCGAGCTCCGTGGCAGGGTTCCCGGCTAGGTTATAGGGGCTGATCTGGGTGGTCGCGTCAGTCCAGGAGCTGCCGTCCTTGCTGACCCGCAGGGTGCCGTCGAACCCGATGATTCCCTCATAGGTGGTGGTCAGGGTGTGGAAGTCAGACTCGCCGCCGCGGGCAACCTGCGACCAGGTGAGCCCATCGGTGGAGCTGATCAACCCCACTGGGTTAGGCAGGTTGACGCCGGGGCCCGGGTGGCCGGAAGCGAAGTAGGTTCCGTCGCTACTAACGGTGAAGCCCATCAGATCAATGGTCTGCCCCATGGGTTCGGCGGACTCACCGTTGACCGTGAAGAGTCCCTCGTGCGAGGCGATCAGCACCGATTGCGTGTCACGATCCACCGCCAGCCCATGAATGTGGGAGGGATACGGCTGGGCCGATGCGGTCGACCCTGCACCGTCATCACCGGCCGCTGAGCCGGCTGCCGATTCAGCTGTTGAATCGGTCGATGACGTGCACGCCACAACGCCCAACGTCAGGGCGAGGGAGACCCCGACCAGGGCGCGCCGGCGCCAGGTACGGGGCATACGCCCCGCAGCAAGGAAAGCAGCGGAGGAAGGAGTGTAGGAAGGAGTGGGAGAAGTCATGGGGTGATGTATCCGATCAAAAGGGTACGTCCCCGCTGGTGCTGCCGCCGGTGCTCGGTGTACTCGGTGTGGTTCGGGTACTCGGGCCGTCCGGGGTCTTCCAGGGGAATGCGTAGGGCGGGCAGGGCACGCGACGGGCGAGGAAGGCCCGTGAGGTGCGCAAAGGTGTGGCTGGTGTCCCGCTCGAGAGGTGGGGAGTGATATCAGGTCAGGAAGCGTAACCCCGAAAAGGGCCGCCGGAGTGAAGCAGCTCGCAAATGTCATCGAGGCCGGGCTGCCGGGACCCGCCGCCATGATGGTGGCAGCGGGCCCCAGTTCAGGATCTGGCGATCGAGGTATCAGCGAGCAGCTGGTCAATCAGCCGGTGCAGTGCATCCGTGATGGAGGGTGTGATGTCAGCGCTGCTCGAGCAGTGCCGTCATCTCATCGATCTCGGCCTGCTGGGTTTCCACGATGGTCTCGGCCATCTCGATGGCATCGGGGAACATGCCGTCCGTGATCTCGGTTTGCGCCATCTCGATGGCACCACGGTGATGGGCGGTCATCGACTCCAGGAACATGGTTTCGGCTTCAGCACCTTCAGCAGTGCCAAGCGCCGCCATGTCCTCGTCGCTCATCATGCCCTCCATTGACCCCATGGAACCCATGTCGTGGCCTTCCATGCCGCCTTCGGGCTCCTCGGGCTCGCCCCAGGCTTCCAGCCAGGTGGTGAGCTGCTCGATCTCGGGTTCCTGTGCGGCAGCGATGCGTGTCGCCAGATCGGTCACCGTAGGGTCGATGCCCTCCTTGTCGAGGAGCATATTGCTCATCTCAACGGCCTGCCGGTGGTGGGGCAACATCATCTGCGCGAACATCACGTCCGCGTCATTGTGCTCACCCATGTCCTCGGCAGATGCGCTGGAGGTGGCTTCTGAAGTGGCCCCCGCCGACGCGCTCGGGGTGGCCTCCGCCGCGGCGGAGCTGGGGGCAGCCGCGGCGGAGCTTTCTTCGCCCATGTCCATGCCCTCCATGCCGCCGCCCGAGGATGAACCACAGGCGGACAGGGTGATGAGGGCGGCGGCGGACAGGGCGGTAAGTGATGCGAAACGGTGCTTCATGAGAACAGTCCTTCGGTATGTGAATACACGGGTTCAGGAAAGAAACGATCGGTCGGTGTTCCCACGACGTCGGCTGCCTTGTGCATCCTTTGGCGCCACTCATACCGTCCGTGCGCAGAGTTCGATCTGAGCGGGAGGCAGCACCGACGGAGAGGCGGTACGTGAGTGGTGTCGAGGTGGGGGAGTCCGGTCATGACAGTGCCGGCAAGTGCACAGGCGTGTGAGGCGGGAACATGAGGAAGCCGCGAAGGGGCTTCCCGGTGTTTATGTGCGACTGATCGAGAGCTGAACCAAGGAAACTGTTTGTGCTCTGAAAGGAAGAGTGAAGGCCAGTGATGGGGGGCCGCGACGGATCAGGGTGCCGCGTAGGAGCGCGGAGCGAAGCCCCAGGAAACCTGCGAGCCCAATGATCAGCAGCGCGATCATGCACATGGCGTCCATCATGGAGTGCCCGTTCGGGCAGGTCAGCTCACACAGGGAGCCGTCGGCAGAGCCATGGCCATCGGAGGAGGCGACCATCGCCGCTGCTGAACCTGCAGCTGGGCCCGCTACTGGGCCTGCTGCCGGGACGGTCGTTTCGGCCGTCATGAGGGTTCCGTTAGATTCCGAAGCGGTGGGTGCGGAAGCGACGGTGTGGGTCGGGGCAGTGTGGGTGGAAGCCGTGTGGCCTGCTGGCTCACCGATGGTCGGGCTGATCCATAGATGCATCGCCAGTATGCCGACCAGAAGAGTCAGGAGCCGCAGGGTCCACGTCAACGACACGAGGGTTCCGGTTGTGGAGGATCGCTGGGATCGAGGAACGGTGAGCAGCAGATTTTTCACCGTGTGTTCGTCCCTCCCCTCATGCTTCAGCGATCCTTCAACTCGAAATAATACCCGGGTGGGGTACGCCCTCAGGGCCGGGATCAGGTTTGATGTTCACATCAACAGTAGGGGCCCGGTACCCGATGAGGCCAAGCGGCAGATTCCTGCCGGAGCCCAGCTCGCATGCCCTTTGGTGTCCGGAAGCTGGTCGGTGTATGCCAGTGCGGGCTGTTCTGCCCGCTACCTGCCCAACGGTCTGCGGGCTCTGGTGGTGCCCTGGGGTGAGCCCTGTAGCCACGGCCTTCCCACCGGCGTCCGCCGCTTTTCAGGGGTGCTGAGTGCGGGCGAGGACACCGGTGGGACCGGTAGCGATGGAACCGGTGGGTGCTGCTAGGCCGTGGTGCTGATCCGTTCCGGGTCGAGGTCGATCCGGCGGAGCAGTTGGGCGTTCAGTGCCACGACGATGGTGGACACGCTCATCAGGACCGCGCCGGCGGCGGGGGAGAGCAGGATCCCCGCGAACGCGAGCACACCTGCGGCCAAGGGGACGGCGAGGACGTTGTATCCGGTGGCCCAGATGAGGTTCTGGATCATCTTGCGGTAGCTGGCCCGGGATAGGTCGATCATCGCCAGCACTGCCCTCGGGTCGTTTCCGGCGAGGACGACGCCGGCGGATTCCATCGCCACGTCCGTTCCCGCCCCGATCGCGATGCCGACCTCGGCCCGGGCGAGGGCTGGGGCGTCGTTCACGCCGTCGCCGACCATCGCGACCTTCAATCCGCGGGATTGCAGTTCGGTGACCTTGGAGTCCTTGTCCTGCGGCAGGACGTCGGCGAACACCTCATCGATGCCCAGCTCCTTACCGACGACATCGGCGACCTGGCGTGCATCCCCGGTGATCATCGCGACCTTCACCCCCCGGTCCTGCAGGGCCTTCACGGCGGCCCGGGATTCCTCCCGCACCTTGTCCTCGAGCCGAACCGCACCGATCACGGCACCGTCGCGGATGACGTGCAGCACGGACGCGCCACGGCCCACCCATTCCTGCACCGTTCCAGCGATGTCGGCAGGGGTGCCCAAGCCGAGTTCCTTGAGCATGTTTGGGCCTCCCACAGCGACATCATGGCCGTGGACGGTGGCGCGCACACCGCGACCGGTCATGGACGCGAAACCCGTACCCGTGTAACCAAGGTTTGCCGTTGCCGTGTTGGATTGGGCGGCGGCAACGATGGCCCGGGCGACGGGGTGCTCACTGTCGGCCTCCGCGGCTCCGGCCAGGGCCAGGAGCTCGGCCTCGGTGACACCGTTGACCGTTGTGGTCGCGGTGACGGCGTGCTGTCCTTCGGTGAGGGTGCCGGTCTTGTCGAACAGGACGACGTCGATGGTGCGCATGCGTTCCAGGGCGATGCGGTTCTTGATCAGTACCCCGGCCTTCGCGGCGCGTTCGGTGGAGATCGCGATTACCAGGGGGATCGCCAAGCCCAGGGCGTGCGGGCAGGCAATCACGAGGACGGTGACCGTGCGGATGACAGCGTCATCCGGGCTTCCGAGGACCATCCACGCGATGAAGGTCAGGATTCCTGCGCCGAGGGCGAAGTAGAACAGCAGGGCTGCGGCCCGGTCCGCGAGGGCCTGAGCTCTCGAGGAGGAGGCCTGCGCTTCGGCGACCAGACGCTGGATCCCGGCAAGGGTGGTATCCGAGCCAACGGCGGTCACCTGCACCCTCACTGCGTTGTCGGTGGCGACGGTTCCGGCGACGACGGTCTCACCGGTGGTGCGGGATACGGTGCGGGATTCACCGGTGATCATCGACTCGTCGAACTCCGCGACCCCGTCGACAATCTGCCCGTCCGCCGGCACCCGGGCGCCGGAACGGACCAGGACGACGTCCCCGGTGACCAGGGAGCTCACCGGGACGGTCTCGACCCTTGCATTGGTTCCAGTGCCTGTGACTCTGTCGGCTTCGTCGGGCAGCAGCGCGGCCAGAGCGTCCAGGGCCCCAGCGGCGGAGCCAAGGGCCCGCATTTCCATCCAGTGGCCGAGCAGCATGATGACCACCAGCAGGGCGAGCTCCCACCAGAAGTCCAGGTCGAACCCACCGATACCGAGCGTGGTGACCCAGGAGGCGATGAACGCGACGCTGATTGCCATCGCGATCAGCAGCATCATGCCCGGCTGCCGGGACTTCAATTCCGTCACCCCGCCTTTGAGGAACGGGGCTCCGCCGTAGACGAAGATGACCGTGCCCAGGATCGGGGCGATCCACCTCGAGCCCGGGAACTCCGGCGGCATGTACCCGAAGAGCATCGTGAACATGGGACTGAACGCGACCACGGGGATCGTGAGGATCAGGCTGAGCCAGAACTTGTTCTTGAACATCGCCGTGGAATGCCCGGCATGCTCCCCATGGGAGTGAACCTGATGATCCTCATCCGCGGCCCCACCCGAGTGACCTAAATGACCGGCGTGACCTGCATGACCAGCGTGGTCGGTCGGAGCGGTGTTGCCGGTGGGGTGGTGTGTCTCGGCGAGAGCGGAGTGGGCGTCTGCCTGGGGCATGGCCTGGCCGTGGGTGGTGTGGGCATCATCGCTGCCGTTGGCTGCAGCTTCTGTGACGGTGGGTGTGGCAGTGGGGGTGACGGTGGGACTGTGGGATCCCTGGTGGTGATTGTGGTGGTGTGGGTTGTTCGTCATGATCAAGCCCTTTCCGGGGGCACCTGAGAGCAGGTATGTTCTGGTCCCTGCAGCGCTCCTACATCAAGCGCTGGAAGGCCTAGCTGGACGCCAGCTGGTATCCGGCGTCGCTGATCGCCGAGGCGACAAGCCCGGCGTCGAGGGGTGTGGCGCTGGTGACATGCAGGGTGGAAGTGCCGCCGGCGACAAGGTCCACACGTGCCTCACGGACCCCTGTGATCTTCCCGATGGCCCCGCTGACCCTGGACGCGCAGGAGCCGCACGTCAGACCAAGAACCGGGAACGCCGCGGACACGTCGTCGGACGTGGTGGGAGCAGCCGGCGCTGCAGCTTCCTGAGGGGCGCAGCAGGAACACCCGGAGGAGTTCTTCTCCGTAACGGGAAGCAAAACGGTGGATGAAGCAGTCGATGAAGTAGTGGATGAAGTGGTCGACGGAGCAGATGTGCCGCACATAGGAACCTCCAAGGAAAATGCGAATGCGTGAGGGGAACCGAAGCGCTGCAGGAGGTCACGATCAGTGAGCCTGCCCCAACACCACAACGGTTCTGGCTGTCGTGCCGAGCACCTCACAGGAGGGCCCGATAACAACGAATTTATACCCCCCGGGGGTATCTGTCAAGCAGATTCTTCATCGCTCTCACACCGACGAATTCATGGCCGGTGATGGTGGGCGGGGGCTAGCGTGACACGCGGGGCGCCGGTCCCGGATGCCCCTGAACCTTCAGTAGACCGACGGAAAAGGAGCAGAACAATGACTCACATCACCTCCATGCTCGAGACGTACCCGAAGGATCTTGGTGGCATCGACCGCGAAAAGCTGGCCGAATGCATCGCGGCCTGTTTCGAGTGTGCGCAGACCTGCACGGCGTGTGGGGACGCGTGTCTGAGCGAAGACATGGTTGCCGAACTCACCAAGTGCATCCGCACGAACGCTGACTGCGCAGACATCTGCACCACGACCGGCCGGATCCTCTCCCGGCACACCGGCTACGACGCAAACATCACCCGAGCTGTCCTGCTGGCCTGCGAAGTCGCCTGCAAGGCGTGCGCCGATGAATGTGAGCAGCACGCGCAGATGCACGAACACTGCAGGATCTGCGCCGAAGCATGCCGCCGCTGCGAGACGGCCTGCCGCGAACTCGCCGCTACCCTCAGCTGAACTCGGTCACCGGCGGCTGCCCCGCACTAAGGCCCCCAGGAGCAGCCGCCAAGAAGCCGTCGTCGGAAAACCCTCACCCCCCTCACGCCCGGCGCTCATTCTCGGCGCTCGTGTTCAGCGTCCGTGTTCAGCGCTCGGCGAGGAGGCCCGGGTTTAGCGCAGCAGCCTGCTGATCGCCTGAGTTGCTTCCTTGACCTTGGCGTCGATGACGTCGGAGGATCCGCTCGTCGCGGCTTCGTGAGCTGCGTCGACGACACAGTGCTGGAGGTGGTTCTCGAGCAATCCGAGGCTGACAGCGTGCATGGCGCTGTTGACCGCGGCGACCTGCGTGAGGATATCGATGCAGTACTTGTCCTCGTCGACCATGCGGGCGATACCGCGCACTTGACCTTCAATGCGCTTCAGGCGTCGTAGGTACGCATCCTTGTCCGCTGCGTATCCATGAACTGTGTGCCCTATCGCCTTTTGGTTCTGGCCCGCGTCGGGTCCTGTGGCCTCACCGGCTGCTGCGGAGACCGCTGCGTGAGATGTTGCAATGCTGGCATGCGTTCCGGTTCCGGAGCTCACGGTCATTCCCTTTCACCACCAATCGATGCAATCCGGTTGTACCGGCCCGAGATCGTTGGTGCCTTCCCCTGCTGCGCCCATCGCGCAGCAGCTTCCAGTATCGCTGGTCGCTAGGCCCCCTGTCCTTATATCGGCCGCGCTTTGTTGACCTCGGTAACCATCAGGTATTCGGTTTACGGCGTGTTGTGGAGACACGCCGCACTCCGTTACCTGAACGTGACTTTGATACCACCCTGGGGTATTCTCGTCGAATGTTCCCGGCACCCCGCCGAGACCATACTCCCGCGCAGAATGCCGAGCCCTGCCGCTGCATCCGGGAACCGTTCGCACCACCCAGTAGGCAGGGACGGGGGAACCACGTTTCCACCGGGCCACCGCATGTATCTGTGCGATGACCCTCGGGGTTAAGTCGATCCGACAACCTAGGCACGACCTGTACGTTGCGTCCGCGACTGCAGGAATGCACAGGATTGAACGACGGCCGGGTGCACTCCCATCCGAACCCGACAGCTCACCCCGCAGGCATGGGAGAGGCAATCACCATGTCACGTACGTCCATTCCGGCGCGCCACCGCGCCGTCGTCACCCACTCCATCGCCCTCGAAGGCCTGTCGCACTCCGCGAAGACCGGTGCAGTAGCACTGGGTAAGCCGGCCATCATCGCAGCAGCAACCGGCGGCCTCGTCTTCGCCGTCGGCGCCCCCGCACAGGCCGGCACCTACACCCAGGAAGCCACCACGGGCACCGTAGCCCAGGCCCCCGTCGCTCCCGCAGTTGTTGCAGCTCCTGCCGCTGCAGCCGGAATCCACACCGTCGTCGCCGGCGACACCCTCGGTGCCATCGCTGCCAAGCACGGCCTGAACCTCAACACGCTCCTGGCCCAGAACGGCCTGTCCTACGCATCGGTCATCTACCCCGGACAGCAGATCAACCTCACCGGAAGCGCCAGCGCTGCCGTCAGCCCCGCAGCTGTCCCCGCAGCAGCACCTGCCAGCCAGGTCTTCTACGCAGCGCCCGCCCCCGCAGCTGCCGCCGCGGCACCCGCAGCCACACCGGCCGGCATCCAGCTGACCTCGGCCACCATCGCCCCGATCGCCCCGGCAGCCCCCGCGGCTCCTGCGGTCCCCGCCAGCGGCGTCGGCGCAGCCCTTGTTGCCTCGGCCTACGGCCAGCTCGGCTCCATTCAGGACTGCACGATCCTCGTCGAGCGGGCCCTGCGCTCGATCGGCAAGAACGTCGGAGACCTCGGCCCCACGCAGTTCTACCAGTACGGCACGGTCGTCTCGACCCCCGCCCCCGGTGACTTGGTCATCCGCCCCGGCCACATCGCGATCTACGTCGGCAACGGTGAGGTCATCAGCAGCGGCATGAATGGTGCGAACCTCACGATCAAGCACCCCCTGTCGGACCTCGCCGGTTCGTCCTTCGTGCGGGTCAACGGCTAACACTAGATTCAGCGGACGCGCAGTAGTGTCCGTAAGCTGAACAAGAGTGGCAGGTGCCCTGGACGGGGGTGCCTGCCACTCTCTGCTTTGACGCTTCAACCCCTGTCAGCACCCCGATCAGTGGTTTCCCAGTGATCCGTGCAGCAGCGCATTCACGGCGACGCTTTTCAGCAGGCGGGGCCGCCTCTGCGGATTGCGCTGATACTCCTGTATGCATTGCGTGTTAGCGCCCAACCTGTGCAGTAGGTCGTACGTGTGCCCGGGATCTGTTGGACCGCTTGGTGATGCTGACGATATTTAGACCTCAGGTGCCGTGCACCCGGGCTGGCCGGTCCGCCGAGGGAAAGTGAAGTCAGATCCAGCTGTGTCGTTGGCGGTGCTCTTGGTTAGGCTGATTAGCTTTTGGTCTAGGCGCTCTTATGCCGCCTAGCCGCAGTGGTCATCTGGGGGACCCGTCAACCTACGTCATAACCGAGGAACCAGCATGTACAACTCGCCCGACCTGCCAGCCAGTCCCGTTGATACTGGGCACGGTACTGATCCTGAGGGGTCGAGGGTGCAGAAAGCCCCAAGCCCGCGGGTACTGATCGTGGCGACGGGCCGTGATCGGGGTGCCCTCGCTGCGGCTCGGGCGTTCAAGGCTGGCGGCTGGTACGTCGGTATTGGTACCCCAGAAGGTGGCGGCGTTTTGGGGTCCTCGCGGGCAAGCGACGTTGCCTACCGGGTGCCGAGGCCACGTGAGGATGGGATGCCCTTCGTGGACGGGGTGCGCCGCGCCGCCACCGACGGCGGGTTCGACATTGTCTTCGGGGGAGGCGACGACTGGATGGCCGCGCTGGCGGCCTATAGGACGCAGATCCCATTGCCGGTCGCGCACCCAGACTATGACGTCGTCGAGACGGTGTTGGACAAGGTCCGCCTCGCTCAGTACGCCGAAAAAGCAGGGTTGGCCTCCCCACATACGGAACTGGCCACAGATCAGGCTCTGGCGGTGTGGTCTGGACCTGTGGTCATCAAGTGCAAGGAGCATTGGGCGCCCAACCAGACGCACCCGCTGCGGATCGAGGCGAAACTCTTTGCGAACGCGTCCGCCGCGCGCGGGCAGGTCGAGCGGATTCGCAGCGTAGGGGCGGAACCCATCCTGCAGAAGCCTGTTGCCGGGAATCTCGGGGCGCTCATCGGGGTCTTCCACCGCGGCCGGCTGTATGGGCGCACCCAGCAGGTGTCACCGCGACTGTGGCCCACTCCGAACGGAGCATCAGCCCGCGCCTACACCGTGCCCGTGGACGAAGCGTTGGTAGAAAAAGTCGAAGCGATGCTCCTGAACCTGGGGTGGCACGGATTGGTGGAACTGCAGTTCCTCACCGGCGATGACGGGGTCCCGTACCTGATCGACTTCAACGGACGCTTTTTCGGATCACTCGCCCTGGCAGAGTCCGCCCGCCCAGGACTCGTCGCTGCTTGGGCTGAGAGCGTTTTGAAGTCCCAAACACCTGAGCTGGGGGACGCGCGTGTAGGAGCGCGCTACTCGTGGGTCGCAGGGGATCTGCGGCGGGCCCGAATTGAACGCCGAGGCGGACTCGTCCGCGACGTGATGGACACGTTGCAGTGGTCCGCGCGCGCCCGGCACAGCATCTGGGACCCCCAGGACATCCGGCCCTCGATCACCCTGGCACTGGCACGGTTCCGCCGCTCCTGAGCCCTGGGACCCCGAGGCCCTGAATGAAGCGTCTGGTTACCGACGTCTGGCTGCCCGGAGCATTTCCAGCGGCACGAGACGCTCCGGTGCGCGCAGCAGCACCAGGCCCATGATGTAGACGCCGAGGATCGCGAAACCGACGATGCTTCCTTGGAGTAGGGCTCCGCTTCCAGCGCTGAAGCGCATGATGACGATGCCGACTGCTGCGGCACAACCGCCGATGAGGGCGGCCCGACCAAGCAACTGGCTTCCTGCACGCACGTCGAGGGCGTGATGTCGGCGGGCCAACAGCCAGGCGTTGGCGATCGCGGCGAAACCCAACGATGCACTGGTAGCCAACGCGATGCCGGCCACACCCATCAGGGGTGCCAGCACGATGTCGCCCGCGACGTTGATGGTCATGGCAATCACGGAGACCACGACGGGGGCTTTGGAGTCACCGAGCGCGTAGGAGGTGCTGACCATGACCTGCCGGACACCCATCGCAACCAGGGCCGGGGCGTACCAGAGCACTGCCACGGCTGTGGCCTGGGCGTCTTCCGAGGTGAAGGCGCCTCGTCCGTAGGCGACGAGGGATAGAGGGAGCGCGGCGACCATCAGCACCACGGTTAGGGGTACGAGAATGGTGACAGTGACTGACAACCCCCGGTACACCAGACGCCGCACCTCGGCAAGATTGCCGGCTGCAGCGCCCAGCGCCGGGTACAAAGGCACCAGCAAAGACGCGATGAGTAGGGTCTCCGGCAGGTTCACCAGACGCCACCCATAAGATAAGGCGGTGATGGCCCCATCACCCAAGGTCGAGCCGACCGCGCGGTCGACGAGTGAGTTCACGTTTCCGATCGCGCTACCGACCAGCAGGGGCGGCATGAGCCGGGCTATTTCACGGAAGCCCTGATCACGAAGATCCCAGCGCGGCCTTACCCGTAGCCCCAACGAGCGAAGGGGCGGGAGCTGCAGCGCCAGGCGGGCCGCGGAACCGATGATGAAACCGACAGCCAAGGCCTGAATTCCGAAACGGGGCCCGAAAAGCCCCGCAGCACCGATCATGATGATGTTGAACGGGACCCCCTGCAACGAGGACCACACCACCCTGCCATGCGCCTGCGCGACAGCCGCCAAAAGATCGGTACCGGCGATCAGCACGGTGGCAAGCAGCATGATGCGCGTCAGGAGAACCGTGAGGTCCGCTTGGTCCCCCTCGAATCCCGGAGCCAGGACCGCCGTCACCGGACCTGCGCACAAACCCACCACGATCGCACCTATGCCGAGAACCACCATGGTGACGGTGATCGCCGTATCGAAGCTTTGATGACTTCTACAGGTAGGGCCTTCCGCAGCTACCTCCCGCGCAATCACAGGTGTCACTGACCGTGCCATCGCATAAGCGACCAGACCGAGGACCACGTTCATCAGCCCCTGCGCCACGAGATAGGCATCCAGGGAAGGCCCTGCTCCGTAGACGGCTGCGATAACCACATCCCGGACGAACCCGAAAACAGTAGACAACGCGGTCAGGCCGGTCACGACAACAGCGGCGCGCGAGACACTCATCCGACTGCCTCCCGACCCTATGCCCTTGCCCAAACCCTGCTCATCTAAGCACGGCGTCCAAAACGACCGCCAATCACGCCGGGCCGGATGTCAGATTAGCCCTTGCCGTCGTGAAATACGCACCACCGGATGGGTACTGAACTGGAGGGGCGTCGGGACCCAATCGGCATCAATGGGCTATGCCTATCCCTATGATCAGAAGTGCAAGGTTGACCGGCATCGCGTCCGTATTAATCCGAGTGGGGTACATGAACTGATCCAAGCCCGAGATGCCTCCAGACACAACAACCGAGCCCGAGCACCTATCGACAGAACTAAAGCAGCCCACTTGGCCATCCTCTAGCGGGTCAGTAGCTGCGTTTTTCGATCATCAGCTTCTGGTGCAGGAGGATGAGCGCTCGGTGGCTTAGCCCGAGTTGCAGCATTGGCGCGAGATTGATGTGAGCGTAGAGCTCGATGGACGTTTCGTTCACTTCCCACAGCGCCGACCGGTTCCCCTCGCTCTGGTCCGTTTCGTCAGTAGCTTTCCCATAGACGTTGGTGAGGCGGTCCCGCACGATGTCGAACGCGGAGCCGGCAAGTACGTGGGAATCTTCGGTGCCGGGATAGAAGAAGAACCCAAGGAAGTGCAACTGGTCCGCCAGTGCCGCCCAGGAACCACCCTCCATCGACACTCCTGGCATGAGGAGCGAAAACCGCTGGATGAGTCCGCCAAGTCATCCTGATGCTCGCCCAACGGGCCCGGGGCGCAACCAATGGCCGCGAAGTACGCGTTGAACTGGTCCGCATCCTTGGGCCACCGCCCGCTGACTACCTTGTTGATCAGGCTCAGGATCACATCGGGTTGAGGGTCGAGAGATTGAGGCGCCGTTTCAGCCATGACTGCACCCTATGCCTCGCTTGTGGTGAGCGGCGCAGGTCGAGTGCTGCGCACGCTGCGGATCACCCACCGGTGGACGGCTTTGAGCTCCACCCTTCGGGCTCCACCCGCCCACAGCGGGATGACCCTTTCCGGTGCTTATGCGATTGAACCGGAGGGCTGGGAGTTGGGTCGTGGGCACTTTTTCGGAACCGGAAGTGTTGAGCAATTGGTGGGTCATTCGTGGTGTGGTGCCTCTTGAGGGATGACCCACCGCTTTTGCGTTAGTACCCCTCAGTACGCGCGAAGGACTAGGTGAATGAAGGCTGGGTGATTGCTACGGCCTGCTGGTGGCGGTAGAGGGTTCCGCGGCTCTACCCACTAGGCTGGCTGCTTCCTCGGTTGTGCGCCCTTTAGCTCGCGCGCCGACCGCTATGGCTGTCTGTCAGGCATACCCAGTGCGCTCCTTCCGTCCGCTGACCGCCCCGAGGTTGTACCCTCGGTCGAGCGTTCCGATCATGTCCACGGGGCGTGCAGCATCAGGATGATCAATGACAGAGGATGATTCAGAGTGAAAGAGCCGGTTGCGCCCCGGTGGGTCCGCATAATCTCTTGGGTGAACCCCGTCAGCGGAGCGATCGTCTTCGGGTTCGCGGTCGCTCTTACTGGGCAGGTGCTTTTCGGCAATCCCAGCTGGACCGACGTCCAGTCCCTGACCCGGACGATCATTCTGTTTGTCCTTGGCGTGCTTGCTGTAGTCGTCTGGCTGCTCGGGAAGACGTCCCGAGTCAAGCGGTATGCCTCCCTGCATGGTGCCGACCACGATCCATTCACTGAGTAGCTGCAACAAGTAGGACTTGATCATGAACATGGTTCGCGACCAATCTCGCCAGGTTCGCTGGTCAGCGATCGGGTCTGCTGCGGGCCGAGGGCAAGGTGGTCGACCAGGATAAAGCAATCACAGCCCTCCAGAAGAAGATCGATAAGGAGGAAGACGCGGAGCAGAAGAAGCAAGTCCAGGCCGGAGTCCGGATTGAGCGGAATCGAGCCAACCGCGACCAGGCCCTTGATCGAGAGCTTAACTCGCTAGCTGAAACCACGTCCGCTCTCGACGCTCGACTCACTGCTGTCGAGGCATCCTCACTGGATACTCTGGCACGAGCCGTCGCGAGCGACCCCGTAAAGCGTCAGTATGACGTATCCCTGTCCTTCGCTACACCGAACGGAACCACGGCCGGGTGATTCTTGGAATCGGGTACGAGAAAGTCTCCTCGCAATCAGTCGCGTATCGCCATCCTTGTTCCGGAGAGCAATTCCTCATCGAACATTCTGGTGCTATTCGGTGAGCCAAGTTCCGAGCTGCTCACCCTGCTCCTCGGTCAACCAGAAAGAGATCGGCTGCTCACCCTCCGCGGTCTCGGCTCCCACGTTGATAGAAAATCCGGACTCACTGCCGATGGTCGGACTCAGGCTAAACGATTGAACTAGTGGTTCCGTGGGGAGGTCCTGCCCCATCAGTATCGTGACGGGACCT
The DNA here is from genome assembly GCF_056680255.1 of Arthrobacter sp. BC5. Taxonomy (NCBI): domain Bacteria; kingdom Bacillati; phylum Actinomycetota; class Actinomycetes; order Micrococcales; family Micrococcaceae; genus Arthrobacter; species Arthrobacter sp. BC5. The sequence goes on along the minus strand of NZ_JBWXPX010000002.1, from coordinate 71,605 downwards.
GCATACGTTCCTGCTAGGAGTGCCCTCACTGGTGTATCCGAGTTGGCCATCCACCGCGTCCCAGCATCCAACTGGTTCTTATGGCCCGAACAAACGGGCACCCCGTGGCCCGAATAAGGTGCCAACGTGAACGAACTCGTTGAAGGTTCGAGACAGCGCAGTACGGAGCAAGCATCCATGAGCGTGATCGTACCGCTAGGCAAGAACAAGCAGCCGGGCGCTTACTCGTGAACGAGAACAACGTTCGTAAGCCGATCCGATTACGGGCAGTAGGTGCGGGCACTCATCCACAAGCGAGGCATAGGGTGCAGTCATGGCTGAAACGGCGCCTCAATCTCTCGACCCTCAACCCGATGTGATCCTGAGCCTGATCAACAAGGTAGTCAGCGGGCGGTGGCCCAAGGATGCGGACCAGTTCAACGCGTACTTCGCGGCCATTGGTTGCGCCCCGGGCCCGTTGGGCGAGCATCAGGATGACTTGGCGGACTCATCCAGCGGTTTTCGCTCCTCATGCCAGGAGTGTCGATGGAGGGTGGTTCCTGGGCGGCACTGGCGGACCAGTTGCACTTCCTTGGGTTCTTCTTCTATCCCGGCACCGAAGATTCCCACGTACTTGCCGGCTCCGCGTTCGACATCGTGCGGGACCGCCTCACCAACGTCTATGGGAAAGCTACTGACGAAACGGACCAGAGCGAGGGGAACCGGTCGGCGCTGTGGGAAGTGAACGAAACGTCCATCGAGCTCTACGCTCACATCAATCTCGCGCCAATGCTGCAACTCGGGCTAAGCCACCGAGCGCTCATCCTCCTGCACCAGAAGCTGATGATCGAAAAACGCAGCTACTGACCCGCTAGAGGATCCCGCTGCGGGACCAATTCATGACCCATCGAAGGGGCCCGTATAAGCCACCAAGTTCCGGAGGAGCGAGGACCTCAGCCCAATGGGATACTTGAATTTGTGACCGGTCCTGTCGAGATGCCCGCGAAGATTACGCCACCTGAGCAAAATCTAATTGATTCAGCCCGCAGATGGATCCACGAGAGCATGAAAGCTTGGGCTGAGAATGATCACTCGAAAGTCGCCGTGGTCGCACCGATGGCTGTCGAACACTTGGGTAAGGCCGTGCTTTGGAGAACCAACCCGGTGCTCCTGGTGCCGCTACAGCAGGAGGCCGAAAGTTCCCTTCTGAACCTAGCCACTAAGCCGGATCTCTCCATGCCACGTCTGCGAACGATCGGCCTAGCAATGCTACTCAACCGACTCGAACAGCTCATTGGTTCTCTTGCCGTGGAGAAAGGTCGGCGGGCCAGGCTAGTTGCCAGCCGAAACGGGGAAGTACATGTTGGATCCTCGGACCAGTCACGGTACGTGTTGATGGACTGCCTATCGCTGTGCCGCCGCTTGGCGGATCACCTACAGCTCAACCAACGAGACTTCTTTGGTGACCACTACCAAGATGTCGAGGGGTTGCTTCAAGAGAAGCGGACTGAAGTCGGACATGTCGTGGCGGCGAAGAAAGCCAAAGCGAGGAACTCCCTCAACGACCTTGAGCAACGCCTAGGAACAGACGCCTTCGAGCGTTTCACCACCGAACTCGAAGCCGGTGCGGAGGATGCACTCAGTCCCGAAGACTTTGGGCTTAGCCTCAACTCGATCAGCCATCCTTGCCCGGAGTGCTCATCTGAAGGTCGTCTTTTCGGCCGTGTTGATGTCGAGAGTGAGCCTGATTGGGATGTTGAACCAATGGGCGACGGTCAGTATCACCAGTACATTTCGGGCACCATCTGGGTCCTAAAGTTCTACCCTCAGCTGTTTTCTTGCAACGTCTGCAAGATTCATCTGTCCGGCTCGGAGGAGCTGGTGGAGACAGGACTGCCGTCAGAAGCTGAAGTGGTGGACGAGGACGAGTTGGACGACTCCTTCGATCTTCAAAGTTTCACCGAATACATCTAGGAAAGCTGAACCCACCATCAGATTGTCTACCTCCACCACCCTCGGCACGTGTATAGCAGAGGGATCGTCGACCTTGCACGAGGAGGATCCCGTTGAAGGACGCATGCAGAGCCAGGACGGCGTCAAGTGATGTCTAGGCCCACGCACAATTCTGTTGCAAAAGGCTTAGAAGGATCCTAAAGCAACGCGATTTATGCCCATCTGCGCTGTGAAACTTGGGTGCACCTCAGTACAACACCTCCGACTGGTCTGCAGGAGTCCGCGGTATGGTTCTCGCGAGGCCTTGAGATACTCATTTACTAGCAGAGTCACTTAGGTCGCTCTGAATCTTTTACTTGTCAAGGGGGACGCCGTGTTTGAGATGAATCCAACTCTGGTTGAGGTGTTTGATGAACCGCCGCGGCCACTTACCATCCGGTTGATCGATGATTGGGCAGATCGCGTACACGCGTTGCCTTCCATGAATGCGCCCTGCTACCAGGCGGTCACCAACTACATCCAAGCGGCTGGTCGCTTGGTGCATAAAAGTGAGCAATTAGGTGAAAGAGTACGTTTCTTCTCGACGTCGTCTTCTGGCAGCACCCCTACTCCTGTAGACCAGCATGAGGTGCACGACTTGTATGAAAGATACTTCCAAGGCTTCTACAAGACTCTCTCCAGCCTCGCTGCCGTCACAGTTCTATTCCCATCTGTCTTCCATAATCCTCCTGTTCGCAGTATGAAGAAGTTCTTGGAAGCGATGGCAGTCGCCTATCCAGATGTACAAGAAGCATGCGGCCATCTAGAAGAAGCGCGACAGTACCGCACCCTCCTCGATCATCCCGCGGGAGCTGCAGTGTCGAACTGGATGACTTTCCAAACCGCTGACGGGAGAGGCTTACGAGTCATTTTCTACGGGTATAAGAGCAGGTCAGGAGGTATCCCTGAGGGAGCTGAGCGGATTACATATCCGTTCTTGACGGATGCCGATTGGCTCTTCGATTCGCCGTTTGTCCCCTACACCAATCAGGCACTCGGTGACCTCACTGCAGAGCTCTTTACGAAGTTGATGGAGGAGTCAGCGTGAAGGCATCTCACAATGAACTCTTGATAGCTGCATTGCAGTTCCGCCATCAATCATCTGCAGCACCGGATGGCCATCCTCCATCGGGCAACCCCGAGACGGGTTCCTACGGCATCGGTCGAGTCGGTTCAAGTGTCTGAGGTAGTTGTGATGGGCACGTCGATGCGGTCCCGGGCGACCACGATTCCGTCCCTGATTAAGTAGCACTCCACGGTATGCTCACCTCGAAAGGTTGAGCTCTCCTTCCGGATGCCGGGCTTTGTCGAGCCGACGATGTCGCCGCGTACCATGCGGCGACGCTCCGCCTCCGGTCCCTGATTAAGCACCTTCCACTTCAGCGTGTATGGCTCGGGGACCGTGCAGCCGGTAACCTCAAATTTCAGACGCTTACCAGCGATGAGCGGTACTCCGGCACGTCCCATCTCGCGCAGCCGCCACGGGCGCCAACCGTTCTGTGTGACTTCGCAGTCGATAGACACACTCCCGGTGATGTCGACCGGGTACCGATCCTCGATGAACTCCTCCGTGCGCTTGGGCATATTGCTGGCCGAGGCCTCGAGGACGTCGTCTGTGACCGTGAGCGGGACGTTGGTGCCAAAGATCTCCCGCCACTTTTTGATCGAGATGGTCTTGCCCTCGTTCTCGATCGCAGAGACACATCGCTTGTAGGCCTTCTTGGCCTTGGCCTGGAACTTCGCCTTAACGTAGACGCGCTGCCGGCTACCGAGCGCTAAGTAGTAGTCCTTCTCTGGCTCGTCGACTAAAAACGAAAAGAAATCCCGTGACATCAGGTCAAACGAGCTGGTCTTCGCGGAATCGTACTCGTTGGTTTGCGAAAAGAAGTTGTATACCAAAGTGTCAATGACCAGGCCGCCGAGGTTTACGCCGTTCGCGTTCTTCCAGGAACGTACCATCCGGGAGAGGTGACGCATATTCGTCGAAGTGCGGTCATTGCACTCCTTCGTCGCGATAATCTCCGCGCGCGGCTTCGTGGTCCTCCAGGACTCAGCCTTCGTGTCCGGGTAGTCGAAGCTACCGTCCGTATTGTCGAACGCTGGCTGAACCTCGAACTTGAACTTATCGGACGTGAACTGTACGCGTACGACGCATTGGTCGACGCGGATGTCTATGTTCTTATATCGCGCCTTAAGCACGTCGCGCACACGCTCAAGGATCCGACGAGAACCATTGGGGTCGTTGTAGTCGTCTCGCAGAGCCGGCGGCAGGATGAAGATCATATCGAGGTCGGAGATGGACTTAATCGCTGTGTGTCGTCCGAACGAACCGATCATCAGCCTGTAGTCAAGGCAACCATCCTTATCTCGGAAGTTCTTATTGAGGGATTTGGTGATCTCGTCCCGACGGGATCGGATCGTCGCTACCTTCTCTCCCACCTTGAGGTTCGCCAGCAGCCCGTCAAAGATCTCAGAGGTCTCCATCCTTAGCCTTCACCTTCGTTCAGTCGTAACTTTTCAGGAAGCAGGAGGTCGAGCTCACGGGAGGAGAAGGTCAACTCCTCGTTGTCCTCTAGTCCCTTTTTGGCGCGGTCATACGCCCTCGCGGTGGTGCGCGGAGAAGACAAGTAGACCTCGCGGGTGGTCTCCTGCAACTCATCTCGGCGCATCCGGGCGTCGGAGTCAGCGATGGTGGCGGACATCAGATCGGCTATAAGCGAGACGAAGGACTCGCGCACATCCCACAACCGCGAAGCGACGTCCCGGTGAGCCTCGGCTTCCTCATGGAACCGGAACGTCTTTGAGCCAAGCGTGACCCAGGTGACCAAGACAGCGATAGTCGAAGTCACCAAGCTTGTCACCGTTGTACTCGCGATCGGGCTGACAACGGCGACCAGGAACGTGCCGGAACTGATCGCTGTCAGCGCGATGAGCACGCCCTGCTGCCAGCGGTGCTTCGTGAAGCAAATATCCGCCTGCTTCTCGTGAGTCTTGTGGCTATAAGCCACTCGCCCAAATGCCTCGCGCACCTGTGCAAGCAGGTATTGGCCAGGTTCGGGCGTCTCATTCTCGTCGGTCAATTTGCTCCGATCACTCCTCGATGGTCAAAACACCCCCCCACCAGCGAGTGGACTGATCCGAGTATGGCCGAGACCTCGGACATTCTCGAAAGGGTCAGCCCGAGTTCTAGCCAGAATTGGGGTAGCGCGGTGATCGAACGGGCAGTTCTTCGTTCTCCGAGTTGCTGTTGTCTGTTAGTCGCCGTCATTGCTCGCCCATCAAGCACGGCAAATCAGTGCAGCTAGCCGCCGAAGGAGAGGTGGATGCCTGCGGAAGAGGTCGTTTGTAAGCCGGTCCTCCACCGGGACGCCTCTCACCGGCATGAGCGAGGAAGAACAGTCCCGATAAATGCTGATGTGGCCGATTCCCGTATGACCCGCCCGAAAAAGTGCCCGCTGATGGTGCCCTAACCGGGACAGGGTCTACTCGTCCGGGATGTCTTCGACGCCCTGGGCCAGAAGCGGCAAATACGAACGTATTCGCTACATTCCCGAGCCAAGGCATCGAAGCATGTGGATCGCAGCGATAAGTGGCGTGGTTCTTGCAGCGTTCGGTGGCCCACCAGCGCCGGTGTGCCGCTCAGTTAGTCAGGGCAGGGATGATCGCGCCGGAGAACACCTGCCAGGCTAGGGCGGTCTTGGCGATGAGGCTGAGGATTATGTACGCGCGTTCGCCGTACAGGTAGTCACGCCAGGGACCGACCTGCCGGTACTGGAGCAGCTGGTTGATGGCGAAAATGTTGAAGAACAGGAACAGCGAGATGATGATCCCGTAGACGAAGGCGGGCGGTTCCGCCGCGCTCGTAGATCCGATGGACAGGAAGTAGATCAAAATGGCGATCCAGGGCACGATCCCCGCCAGTGATCCGAGGATGAAGGGTAAGAAATTGCCGCTACCGGGCCTCTCATACTTCTCTTGAAGGGCGCCGAAGCCGATCATCGCCGCATTGACGGCGAACAGGCAGATGAGGGCTGCGATGTCGGTGATTCCGGTGGTTTGCGCGATGAGCCAGATCATCACGGACGAGCTTAGCGAGTACTCGACCCAGCGGAAGTAGTTGTGTTGGACCCTCAGGCCGGCTTCGTAGCGCGGAAAGAATGCCGGTGAGGCAACCGCGAAGTGGAAGAGGGCGGACAGTGCCACGAACACCACGACGCCGGCGCCCACGTTGACCGCGAAGAGTTCCACGCGCTCGGGCGGGAGCGGGAATCCGGGCGGTCCTGCCAGGTAGTCCGCGGTGACGGGAAACGTGACCTGGTTGTCGAGCATCGCCAGGATGATCGTGAAGATCACGGCCTGCAGGAGGTGCAGCGAGCCGGCTACGACGTTGATGCGTCGCAGTCGACGGAAGCTATGAGGGCTCACATCGCTCACGTCAGCCGGACTGATGTCTGAGTTTGAGCGGGCTGCACGGGTCATGGCACTCCTGATAAGAGCGAACCTAAATCGTCCGGGGCCATCAAGCTAACATTGACCATTCAGTGTGCCTAGGAATGCTTCGTCTCTCAGCAATTAGTCTTTCAGCAGTTCTGTTGCTCTAGGCCCAGGTCCAGGTCCAGGTCCAGGTCCAACCGCAGCATCGCATCGGATCGACCGCCCACCTCCGGCCAGTTGCAGCATGCTCCCGGTGGTCGCCAGGGCGAGTGGTTCATCTGAGTCCTCCAGTAAGAGAGCGTGGCGAAGAGCGGTTCCTCTCCAGCGTCGTCAAGGCAGTCGGCACAGCAGGACGCGAACGTCGTCGATAGAACCCTTCCCATAATGGGTGAACTGTGCTTCACTTGTCAGTACATGGAGGGGAGTATCCCCTGTCCGTTCGTCGTCACTACGAGGATCCCAGCATCCTCCGGCGGACAGGGCCGATTCCGCTCGGCCGGGAGAGACCTCCATTTGGTTCAACAACTAACTGGAAGGTGCTTATTCATGGACGTCCCGTTGTGGGTCTGGTTCGCCGTCATCGGCTTCATCCTGATTATGCTCGTCGTCGATCTCGTTGCCCACCGTAAAGCCCATGTGATCAGCGTCCGTGAGGCCGCGGCCTGGTCGGCTGTTTGGGTGTTCTTCGGCGTCGCGTTCGGCGCCATCGTGTGGCGGTTCTGGGGGGCCGAGTTCGGTCAGCAGTACTTCGCCGGCTACCTCATCGAGAAGTCCCTGGCCGTGGACAACGTCTTCGTCTGGGCCATCATCTTTACGTTCTTCGCCGTCCCCCGCGAGTACCAGCACCGGGTCCTGTTCTTCGGGGTCCTCGGCGCCCTGGTCTTCCGGGCGATCTTCATCGCCGCCGGATCCGCGATCATCGCCAGCGCCGGCTGGGTCCTCTACCTGTTCGCCGCGTTCCTGCTCTTCACCGGGTACCGGATGCTCATCCAGCGTAACGAACACATCGACCCCTCAAAATCCCGTGCCCTGAAACTCTTCCGCCGCTACGTGCCCATGACCGATGCCTTCCATGGCCAGCGGTTCCTCATCCGCAAGAACGGGATCCTGCTCGCCACCCCGCTTCTAGCGGTCCTGGTCCTGGTCGAAGTCACCGACATCGTTTTCGCCGTGGACTCCATTCCTGCGATCTTCGCCGTCACCGACGAGGTGTTCCTCGTCTTCACCGCCAACGCCTTCGCGATCCTGGGTCTGCGCGCCATGTACTTCCTCCTGGCCGACCTCATCCACCGCTTCGTGTACCTCAAGATCGGACTCGCGATCGTCCTGATCTGGGTGGGCATCAAGATGGCCCTGAAGATCGACCTCTACTACATCCCCACCACGATCTCCCTCGCCGTCATCACCACCATCCTCACCGTCTCCATCGCGGCCAGCCTCATCAAGACCCGCGGCCAGGGACGCCATGAACCACCTGCGCCCGCCGAAGCGCCCTTCCGCACCGCGGAACCCGAGGAACTGGCAGAACTCGAGCCCCTGTGGAAGCGAACCCGCCGGGAAACCACAGCCAAGGCCCCATCACCTGGCGCCTCGCGTGCCGCATCAGTCGATGCTGCGCCGGCACCTGACGCTGATCAGGATCCGGTGGACGATGCCGCACACAGCGGTGATCAAAGCACACCGGGTCGCTCCTCCAGCGGTGACCACTTCGACGCACCGCGCCACTAGCCACCGAGCTGTCGTCATCCCTCACTCGTAACAAAACCTGTCCAGGAAAGGAATCACAATGCCATCAGCGCCCACCAATCGACCCACCACACCAGTCGACCTGTACACCAGCCGCCGCACCGCCCGACGACACCCGTGGACGTTTCTCACCCAGCACGGGCATGTGCTGCTGGTCGTCGCGACGGACCCGCACCCCCTGGTCGAGAACATCGCCGCCACGGTCGGCATCAGCCCACGCAAGACACTGCAGATCCTGAAGGATCTGGAGGACACCGGGTACCTGTACCGGATGCGGGAGGGACGGCGCACCCGCTACACCATCGACCCACACAAGCACTTCCGCCACCCGGCGACCTCGCACAAGGAGATCGGTGCGCTCCTGGCGATCTTCACTCAATCGCCAGCCGATACACGCTATTAGGACCCCGGGCTACGACCAGAAGGAAACTCCTCATGAAACACCGCAGAACAGCCCTCCTCGGGTCCGGGCTCCTCCTTACAGGGGCGTTGCTGATCACCGGATGCGACGACACGCAAGTGCCGCAAGGACCGGGAGTCGAGGAGCAGGAAGACGCCGAAAACCAAGACGGCAGCCCCGACGGACAAGACGACGGACAAGACGACGGGCAGGACGAGGACAGTGACGAATAGCTCTGAGATCAGAAGCGGCGCAGTACCTCTGGCGCGCGCGAGGCCGACACCAGCAGAAGAGCAACCGTTAATGACGCCACCAGAGCAACGAGGTGCCCACGCCCATTCGTGGACTTTCCTGACGAACCACGGGCATGTCCTCATCGTGGTCGCTGGGGACCCGAGCGCCCTGGTCGATGACATAGCCGCACGGGTCGGGATCACCGGCAGGGCCACCTTGCACATCCTGAAGGACCTGGAGGACACGGGATACCTGCAGCGCATCAAGGAAGGACGGCGCACACGCTATGTCATCAACGCGCACCAGCACTTTCGCCACCCAGCGATCGCTCATCAGGAAGTCGACGCACTCCTATCGATCTTCGGATCAACCGCTACAACGACACGGAAGGACAGAACGTGAGAGCGCCCACCCGTACCCCCACCAGCATCAGGTCACTGCCGGCCGGTGTCCTGGCCCGACCTCACCGCAATGCCATGCATCGTCGGGAGATCCTTGTCTCCGAGGGGCAGGAAGCGGCGGACACGAGGATTGGAAAGAGGCCATGATCGACGGGGGCCGCCTGTTCCAGTCTGATCACCGATCACCAGAACGAGAATCAGGGCTGGGTGAAGCAGGCCAGGGCAACGCTGAGAGCATCGACGAGACTGTTGACACCGCTGCGGACGCCGCATTGCAGGTCATGGAACAGCGCATCAATGCTTTGGTTTCTACCGTCCCTACGCTCTTCCGCTACCCGCGCGGCGGTGGCGGACCATGATCATCGTTCTGACCGGAATCGACGGGGCGGGCAAGACGACGGCCGGGCAGATGCTCGCGCAGCAGCTTAGCGCGGCCGAGTATCCTGCGGTCTTCACCAAGAACAGTTCTGGGCGGCGGAGCATCACGGCCTGGTGTGGTAGGCGGAAAATCAAGCCCCCGGTGCGCCTGCTCGATACTGTCGAGACGAGTATCCGCTGCATTAACGTGCTCATCTCTCACCTGCGCGCCCGGCCAGGTAGCAGGGTCGTCATCATGGACCGATACCTGTACTGCCAGGCGGCATTGAGGCAAGCGAGGGGCCTGAAATCAGGCTGGTTCCTGCCCTTCCTGTCCAAGGCCCTGCCTACCCCCGACATCGTCTTCTACTTCGACGTGCCACCCGACATCGCCTACAGCAGGATCCGACGGCGGGCCGCGGACACCGAGACCCTCGAGCACCTCCACGCCTTCGACGAGGCCTACCGGGAGCTCGTAGAATTTCCGTCCTTCATCACCATCGACGCCAGCAACCCTGCCGGGCAACTCGTCGAGGCCATGCTGCAGGAACTCGGTGTGTGCGGTCTGGGGCTCCCCTCATGAGCACGCCCCGAAACGACGGCACAAGGGCCCCCATCAGGGCACCCCGCAGCCGATCGATGACAGGAAGCAACTTCGAGCTGATCGCATGGCTTTTCATGCGCTGGTCCGGCGCCCTCCTGGTCGTGCTGATCTTCGTGCACCTCTTCGTGAACCTCGTGCTCGGCGACGGGATCAACCAAATCGACTTCGCCTTCGTCGCCGGCAAATGGGCACACCCCTTCTGGCAATGGTTCGACCTGATCATGCTCTGGCTGGCCATGCTCCACGGCACCAACGGGCTTCGCGTCATCATCAACGACTACACCGACACCGCCCGGACACGCATGATGCTCAAAGCCGTGCTCTACACCTGCACCGCGGTCATCATCGCACTCGGTTCCCTGGTCATCTTCACCTTCGACCCCTGCCCCGTCGGAGCTTCCCCGAGCACGCTTCCCGCGCTGTGCTCGGCCGGACCACCCTAGAACTCTCACCGGCACAAGGTCTGGCCGTGCATGTCACGAAGCCGTAAACGATCACGGAAACCGCCGAAGGCAGCCGATCGGCAACCAAGTGACCGCTCGTGCCGCCAACACCGGTCGACTTCTCACCCAACTCGATGCTGAGGCCAACAACGACCGGTCCAATACACCTGTAAGGAGAAATCTGTCATGGCACTATCGGACGAAGAACGCTCCCGGTTCGAGGAGCTCGAACTGCGTTTCGCGATCGAGGATTCTGAGCGCGCCCCGCGCCTGCAACACCCAAATTTCCCGCACCCCCCACGACGTCGCAAAGCAGCGTTCATCATGATCGTCGTAGGGATGCTCACCGTGATCACCTCCATAGCACTGTCCGCCCCAGCTATAGGTGTCGCCGGTTTCGTCATCATGGTCGCCGGCGGCATCGTAGGAACACCACCGCCTCCACCAGAACAAAGGGACACATCACCGCCGGGTCCGACACGTCCGTCGGGTCCGCAGTCGAGTACGAAGCCCCTTTAAGAAGGTCGAGCTGGACGATACCTTCATGTCAGTACGCTGCCTGATCCGTCGCCGTCCGTACTGCTGGGAGCGACTCAGAACACAGGGTCCGACGCACGAACAGTAGACAGGCGAAACGCAGCACCTGCACTGCCACGGCCACGGCCTGGAGTGAGCTTGGCCGGCGGCCCCGTGATGCCTCACGGTCAAGTCCCCGGGAAGTGATCCCCCGTGCCTCATGTAAAAGTCCCCGCGAAACAGGTCCGGGTCAGCCGTAGAGTTTGATCCAATCGGCCTCGGGCATTGCCCGAGCGGCTTGGTCCTCGAGCTCCCGCTCCAGGCGCCGAGTCGGGATCGCGGCCAAGGCGATCAGCCGTTGCTGGATCGTGTCGATCTCAGCGGCGATCTCAACGACGTTCAGCGAGGCCTTGTAGGTGGCCAGCTCCTGCTGTTGGGCTGGGTTGAGGACTCCGGCATCGAATAGCCGCTGGTAGGGGGTGCGGGGTTTGTCGTAGACCCGGCGACGACGCCCGATGGCATCGGCGGTGTAGCCGGTGGGCTTGGTGGTGGGGGTGAAGTAGTTCAGCCGGTCACAGACCAGGTCCCAGAGTCTGTTAAGTAGTTCGCGTTGGATCGCGGTGTCGTAGCGGTAGTAGAACCCGTAGCGGCGGACCAGGTGGTTGTTCTTCGACTCGATGGTGGCCTGATCGTTCTTCTGATACGGCCGGGACCGGGTGTAGAAGATCTTCCGCTCAGCAGACCAACCCAACACCTGGTGGTTGATGAACTCGCTGCCGTTGTCGGAGTCGATGCCGGTGACCATAAACGGCACCGTGGTGATGAACTCCTCAAAGGCGGCGACGATGTTGACCATCGCGTTATTGCGGATCGCGCGGGTGAAGACCCACCCGGTATGCATATCGGTGAAGTTCACCGTCCGGGCGAACTCACCCTTCAAAGTCGGCCCGCAGTGGGCCACGGTGTCGACTTCGAAGAACCCTGGTTCGGCTTCGATTTCATCGCCTGCTTTGCGCACACTGATGGAGTTGCGCAGCAGTTTGCCCGGTTTGGTGGCGGACTTCCCTCGGATAGGGTCCCTGGCCTTCGCTGGTGCCAGGTACCGATCGATGGTGGCTGCGCTCATGGCCAGCAGTTCAGTCCGGACCTGCTGGCTATAGCGGTCTTGGCCAGGAACCAGGGCCCTGGCGGCTTCCATCGCCTGGATCCAGTCAGCCATTGAGGCGGCGAGGTATTTGCCGCAGATACCCCCGGCGGTGGCCCACACGTGCTGTAAGACTTTGATCGCGTCGTAGGAGTACTTCCGGCCCCGGCTCTTGCGCCGATCGATCACTGCCACAGTGGCGGTAGCGCGTCCTCTGGGCTGGGTCAGCCGGCGTCGTAGCTGCTGGCGGGCATGATCCCGGTTCCAGCCGGTGACCTCGACCAGTTGGTCCAGAATCTTCGACTTGTCCTTCTTCGAAGCGGCCTCGTAGGCGGCAGCGTATTTCTTGGTGATCTCGACCCTGGTGGCCAACGAGACATCCTTATCCGGCATACCCCATCGTCGCCGAACCCCACCCCGTCCTTTGCCGGGGACTTTTCTATGAGGCACGACCCCTGGCTACGCGGGGACTTTCTCTGAGTCTCGTCGGGCCCTAGCCACAATAGGTGAAGTTTGCTTTACTTATTGTAATGGAGGGAAGCATCCCCATATCCAGTTCGTTGTCGCAACGAGAGTCCCTGCACTCTTCGGCGGACAGGACTGCATGCTGCGGCTGGGATAGACCTCCAGCGGGTGCAGTAATTGACTGGAAGTAGGCTCGCGTGAACAGTTCTGACCGCACATGGACCGCCGCCACCTCAAGGGCCCAGCACCCGCGTTCACCTTTACCTGGCCCTTGGAATCGAGCTCACAATCATGCCTTGGTCGTAGCGCGGCGTGTAGGAGCCTTCCAAGCCCAGGTGAGAACAAGAGCTAAGTCTGCTGTAACGATCGGCGGTGTTGTAGTGCTCGGAATGACGTTGTGTGGGTGCTCGTTCACGAACCCAATTGGTACAGGGATGAAAGACTCCTCCAGTAACGGAGTGCACGAATCAAGCGGAAACGTCCGATTGCAGAACATTCTGATTGTTGGCGAGTCCGCCGAGGAGCCTGGGCGTGTTCTGGGCACCATCATCAACGATGGTAATAAGGACCTTATGCTCGAGATCACCGTGGCGGGAGAAGCCGAAAGGATGTTAGTCCGCGGCAGGAACTCGGTTCGTCTCGAGAGTGCGGGTCCGCTTATCTTTGAGCGAGCCGGCGCTGATGCAGGGTCAGTAGTGCCAATGACCGTCACTCACGCGGGCGGTTCCTTCACCGTACTGGTGCCTGTCCTTGATGACTCCCTACCGTACTACGCTCCCTATATGCCCTAACTCATCTGTCCTCAGACCTGTCGCACCCGCTGCGCTTCTACATCACTGCCTTTGGCAGGATTCTGGAGATCAACAGCGAGACCACGCGATATGCGTCCATCGCGTCTTCCACAACCCTTTCTGCACGGCAGACGACGCAGGGCGGGTTCCGGTGCACTGACGTTCGGCGATCGCGTCGACACACGCGTGACACCACACACGAGAGAGCGAAGCAGTTTGTGAACCAGGACCACCTGAAGAGGTCTACATATCGTTTTGTCCGGGATTCGGTCTATCAGCTTTTCCACCTGCGTTCGAAGCGGCCGCTCAGCAGGGAAGACGCCTCGGGCAGGATCACAGCTTTCGTGTACGGGGACATTCTGATCCTTGCTGCGCTTATCGCGTTGTACCCACAGGACCTACTCACCTTCAAAGCTCTGACCTACATCATCGGCACTGGCGCTTCAACCTTCATCGCACACGTGCTGGCCGAACACGTCGGAATCCGGGTAGCGGCACCCGACCAAGCAACCACGTCGCACCTCAAACGTGAGGCGTGGCATGCAGTACCGATAGCATCAGCCGCGGTCGGCCCCGCACTTCTCATGACCGCCGCACTGGTGGGCTGGATTGACCCGGAGTTTGCGCTGCAACTGGCAATCCTCATCACAGTCGTCCGACTGGGCAGCCTGGGATGGGTAGTAGCACATCTTCGAAGCGAACGGGTAGTTCCTCAGACCTTCATCCTGGGCTTGGCCCTGGCCGCACTATGCCTGGCAGCCGCCCTCCTCAAAGCTCTGGTCACCGGATAGTGGCGAAGCCATCGAAACTGCTGCGCACAGAGCCACGCGAAGGGCGTCCCTGTTGAGGCACCGAGGAATTCATTCATCCTGAGCCGCGGATCCAGATCTTTACGCTCATACGGAGCAATTCGCGGCCAGCGTCCGCGAACGACCGTCCATAAGACACTTAACAGCAAGAGGACTCGGAACGGTGCGTCGTGTTCCATGGGCCGTGTCCGAGACCTATGTACTGTCACCGACGTTCGCGGTACAGTTTCGGGCTATGGCAGCTGTTGGTTATGCGCGCGTGTCGACCCGGGAGCAGAATCTCGACGGTCAGACCGATGTGCTCGAAGCTGCCGGGTGCAAAAAGGTCTTCATCGAACACGCCTCCGGCGTTCTTGCGAAGCGGCCAGCCCTCGATGACGCGCTGGACTATCTGCGTGCCGGTGACACCCTGGTCGTGACGAAGCTCGACCGACTTGGCAGGTCGGTACGGAATCTGAAGGAAGTCGTGGATGGGCTCGAGAAGCGGGGCGTCGGGTTGAAGGCGCTTTCGCAGGGTATTGATACGACGACTCCGGGCGGGCGGTTGTTTTTCCATATGCTCGCGGCGATCGCGGAGTTCGAGCACGATCTCATCGTGGAGCGTACGAAGGACGGCCTGGCTGCAGCGCGGGCTCGCGGGCGTAAAGGTGGTGGGCGGATCAAGATGAGTACGACGAAGATCCGTCAGGCGCGGGCCATGTATGACGAGAAGACATACACGGTGCAGCAGATCGCGGAGACGTTCGGGGTCTCGCGTGGGACGATCTACCGCCATCTCGGCGAAGACGTCAGGGCATAGAGGCGGACGACCGAGGTGCGGCGCAGCGTCCATGACAAGATCGACCTGCTGCGCCAGCACGACCAGGGCGTTCCGTGGACCCGTGTCGCCGCGGAGTCGGGGGTTCCGTTACGGACATTGAGCCGTTGGGCCAGCACGTACCGGACCGATCCATCGTCGACCAGCCTCCGGCCAGCCCGTCGGCGTGACCGCGGTAGAAGGCGGCTTCCCGCAGAGCTCGTGGAAACTATCGAGGGTTTGGCGCTTCGCCGGCCCGAACCCAGCAAAGCCTTCATCCACCGGCGGGTAGCCGACATCGCCCGCGACCGCGGGCTCCCGGCGCCCAGCTATTCCACCGTCCGGGCGATCATCGCCGGCATCGACCCGGGCCTGCGGACCCTCGCCCATCACGGGGACGCCGCATACCGGGACAGGTTCGAACTGGCCTTCCGTCGCACCGCGGACCACCCGAACGAGCAGTGGCAGGCCGATCACACGCTGCTGGACGTCATGATCCTCGACAAGGCCGGCGACCCGGCGCGGCCGTGGCTGACCGTCGTACTCGATGACTACTCGCGTGCTGTCGCCGGCTATACCGTGTTCCTCGGTGCCCCGACTGCCGAGCAGACCGCCCTGGCACTGCATCAGGCCGTGAACCGCAAGACGCATCCCGCCTGGCCTGTGTCCGGTCTGCCCGATGTCCTCTACAGCGACCACGGCTCCGACTTCACCTCCGCCCGACTCGAACAGGTGTGCCTCGACACCCACATTCAGCTCATCCACTCACAGGTCGGCGTCCCGCAGGGCCGCGGGAAGATCGAACGCTTCTACGGCACGATCACCACCGAGTTGCTGCCCCACCTGCCCGGGTACATCCCCCACGGCACGAACGGGAAACCCGTCTCACCGCCGTCGCTGAATCTCGAGCAACTCGACGGGATCCTTGAACGCTTCATCGTCACCGAGTACAACCAGCGCAATCACTCCCAGACCGGCGACACACCCGCACACCGTTGGGCCTCCTCCGGTTTCATCCCGCGCAGCCCCGCCCGGCCCGAAGACCTAGACCTGCTCCTCCTCACTGCAGCTGCCACCCGGAAAGTGCAGCGCGACGGCGTGCAGTTCGCCTCCACCCGATACATCTCACCCATCCTCGCCGCCTATGTCGGTGAGCATGTCACCGTGCGCTTCACCCCCCGCGACGTCGGCGAAATCCGCGTCTACTTCAACAACGAGTACCTCTGCCGCGCTATCGCCCCCGAGCTCGCCGCCGAACACGTCTCCCTAGAGGAGCTCCGGGCTGCCCGCGCCACGCGCCGGCGTGAGCTCAAACAGCAACTCCAGCAACGCCGCAGTCTCGCTGACGCGCTCCCTACCGACACCCGCTACACACCGATCGATCCATCACACCTGACCGGGCTGACCGACTCGAGCGACGCGGAATCCACTCCAGCGCCGCCGCCCGTAGAGGTAGCTCCCCGACAGAACAGATTGCGTCTCTATGCGACCGACTAACGCCAAGCACACAGTCCTCTTCGGCAAAGATGACGACGGCCGCCGCTTCCTGACCGGCGACTTCGCCGAGGTCAACGACGACGCCCCACCACTACCGACCCGTCCCCCTTTCCTCAGTACCAGGGAGCACCGCCGCTTCACCGAGTTCGCCGACGCCGTCCGAACCCACCGCTACATCGGGCTGTGCTGGGGACCGCCCGGCATCGGCAAAACCCTTTCCGCCCGGCACTACGCAGCCGCCGACGACTGGGAACAATGGCACACCCTGTTCGCCGACCAGCTCGGCCCCGTGCCGCCCGCGGTCCTCCAAGCGCGCACAGCGTTCTTCACCCCCACCGTCGCCGCCACCGTCCGGCAAATCGACACCGGCCTCCCGAAAGCCTGCCAACAGATCTCCTTCGCAGTCGACTACGCCGAACACGGCGTCGTCGACCCCTACGTCCACACCGAATCCCGATCGAGTGGCCGCACCGAACTCCTCATCATCGATGAAGCTGACCGGCTCAAGGCCACTGGCCTCGAACAAGTCCGCGACTACTTCGACCGCCACCACATGGGCGTCATCCTCATCGGGATGCCCGGCATCGAGAAAAGACTCGCCCGCTACCCCCAGCTCTACAGCCGCATCGGATTCGCCCACGAATACCGACCACTCACCCCAGAGGAGCTCACCGCCGTCCTCACCCAACGACTCCCCGCCAGCACCACAACAACCGACCCCCTCGCACAAACCACCGCGATCGCGACCATCGTCCGCATCACCGCCGGGAACTTCCGCCTCGTTGATCGACTCATCACCCAAATCCAACGCATCCAGGCCCTCAACAACCTCGACACACTCACCCCCGAGGTTGTCGACGCCGCCCGCGAAGCACTCCTCATCGGCCACTGAATTCCGCGCAAACAACGCCACTTACCGCTGCGATTCACACGCTACTCCGCATGACCCCCTTGGGAGTGTCTCGCAAACGATTGTTCCCGTACGCCGATAACGACTGATGTGCTTGTTCCCGATGTTCGAGTGCTGGGACGCACCCCCCGCTTTCAGATACTTTGAGCCAACCAGTATCGACGATGACACCACGAATCTCCGCTATCATCGGGATGTGACGATTGAAATTGAGGTTCCAACGGACGCCTGCGGTCAACTCGATCCCGCGGCGGCACTCTTCCATTCCCTGAGCGACCCAATACGGCTGAGCATCGTGCAGCGCATGGTCAGTGGCGAGGTGCGGGTCGGTGACCTCACCAGTGAGCTGGGCCTGGCGCAGTCCACGGTCTCGGCGCACATGGCATGCCTGCGCGACTGCGGCCTCGTCGAAGGTCGGGCCCAGGGCCGCAGCGTGTACTACTCACTGTCCCGTCCGGAGCTGATGGATATGCTCGCCCAGGCCGAGGTCCTCCTCGCCGCCACCGGCAATGCGGTTAGCCTGTGCCCGATTTACGGCACCGGCAGCACCAGCGCCGCCCTGACAAAGGGAAACGCACAATGAGCGACGCCTGCGGCTGCAGCGACGAGAAAACCAGTACCGAGGAAACACAAGAAGAAGAAGCCGTAGGGTTCTGGCAAGTGAGCGAGGTCCGGGCGGCTGCGGTGTCCGGTGTGCTGCTCCTGGTGGCGTGGGTCGCGTCACTGGCCGGCGGTCCGGCGTGGCTGACACTGCCGCTGGAGATCACGGCCCTGCTGATTGCCGCCTGGACATTCGTTCCCTCGACGCTCCGGCGCCTCGCGAAGGGCAAGATCGGGGTGGGGACGCTGATGACCATCGCCGCGGCTGGCGCGGTCGCCCTGGGGCAGTTCGAGGAAGCGGCCATGCTGGCCTTTCTCTATGCGATCTCCGAAGGCCTTGAGGAATACTCACTGGCAAAAACCCGGCGGGGCCTGCGCGCACTGCTGGATCTGGTCCCCGATGAGGCCCGGGTACTGCGCCACGGCGTTGAGACCACAGTCACTCCGGCGGAGCTCGTGCCCGGGGATCGGATGGTGGTGCGCCCCGGTGAACGCCTCGCCACCGACGGCAAGATCATCACCGGCCGGACCTCTCTGGACACCTCGGCGCTGACCGGGGAGTCGGTTCCGGTCGAGGCCGGGCCAGGGACCGAGGTCTTCGCCGGGTCGATTAATGGCACCGGCCCGCTTGAGGTTGAAGTCACGAACACCGCCGAGAACAATTCCCTGGCGAGGATCGTGCACATTGTTGAGGCCGAGCAGTCCCGCAAAGGTCCCGGCCAGCGCCTGGCCGACGCAATCGCCGGGAAGCTGGTGCCGGGCATCCTGATCACCGCGGCCCTGATTGCCATTTACGGGTTCATTGTGGGGGAGCCGCTGCTGTGGATTGAGAGGGCTCTTGTCGTACTGGTTGCCGCGTCCCCCTGTGCCCTGGCGATTTCGGTGCCGGTCACCGTGGTCGCTTCCGTCGGTGCTGCCAGCAGGATCGGGGTGCTCATCAAGGGCGGAGCCGCGGTGGAAACATTGGGCAAGATTCGCACCATCGCCCTGGATAAGACCGGCACCCTGACCCGGAACAATCCGGCGGTGGTGGAGATCGCAGCCATCGCACCGGGCGGTGAGGACCGTGTCCTTGCCGTGGCAGCGGCTTTGGAGGCCCGCAGTGAGCATCCCCTCGCCCGGGCCATCCTCGCCGCCGCCGGCACACCCCTGGAAGCCTCCGATGTGAATTCTGTGCCCGGGGCCGGTGTGGAAGGCACGCTGAACGGCGTGGCCGTCCGTCTTGGCCGACCAGGCTGGATCAATCCGGGAACGCTACGCTTCAAGGTCGAACGAATGCAGCAGGCCGGAGCGACCGCGGTACTCATCGAAGAAAACGGGGCCGTCATCGGCGCCGTGGCGGTCCGCGATGAATTGCGCCCCGAGGCCCGAGAAGTCATCGGCCGACTCACCCAGGCCGGATACCGGACGGTCATGCTGACCGGAGATAACCCGATCACCGCCAACGCACTGGGCGCAGAGGCAGGTATCACTGTGGTCCACGCGGATTTGCGCCCTGAGGATAAGGCCCGGATTATCCGCGACCTGCAGGAACACCAACCGGTGGCCATGGTCGGCGACGGCGTCAACGACGCCCCAGCCCTGGCCACCGCCGACATCGGAATCGCGATGGGCGCCATGGGCACCGACGTCGCCATCGAAACAGCGGATATCGCCCTGATGGGTGAGGACCTCAACCACCTGCCCAAAGTCCTCGACCACGCCCGCCGAACCCGGCGCATCATGCTTCAGAACGTTGGAATGTCACTGCTTTTGATCGCTGTCCTGATCCCGCTGGCCCTGTTCGGGGTACTCGGCCTCGCCGCCGTCGTACTCATTCACGAACTCGCCGAAGTGCTCGTCATCGGCAACGGCATCCGCGCAGGACGGACCAGAAAAATACTTCCGACTCCTCAGACCGCACCGTCCCGCACCACCGCGGACATCAACACATGAGCCCCGATGCTGGACCAACCCACACCAAGCCACTGAGCGGGCGCTTCCGCCGTCTGTTCTGGCTAGGACTCGCCGCCGCCCTTGCCGCAGCGGACCTCGCGCTCAAGGCCCTGATAGAAAACCGGCTCGCCGACGGCCAAATCATCGACTTCGGAATCATCAACATCCGCCTCGGCTATAACACCGGAGTCGCCTTCAGCATCGGCGCGGCCCTGCCCGCATGGATCATCGTGGGTTTCACCGGAATCATCACAACCGCCCTGGCCGGCTATCTATGGCACCAGGCCTCCCGGGCCGGCATCGGCCTCCAACTGGCAGGCTTGGCGATAGTTCTCGGCGGCGCGGCAGGAAACCTGATCGACAGAATGAACGGAGCCGGCGTCATCGATTACCTCCACACCGGCTGGTTCCCCACCTTCAACCTCGCAGATGTTTTCATCACCCTCGGCGCAGCAACCATAGCGATCTCAACACTATTCGCCCCGCATGAACCCGCCGCCGAGGAAAAGGACCCAGGGAAAACCCGGAACGCTTCCCAGGTGAAGCATGGCCGGTTGGACCAAGGACAAGAACAACCCCTGACTTCTACACCCCGTAGAATTGATGGACGGTAGCAGTGACGTACCAGCAGAAGGAGGCCATCGTGCCGCACAGCACGTCCGCCCGAGCGTCGGTGAACAAGCGCGGAACTGTCATGGCCGTCGTGGTGGCCGTGAGCCTGCTGGTGTCCGGCTGTGCGGTGAATGACACGTTGGCGGACCAGGCCCAGGCTGGAGAGGGCGAGAACTATATTGCCGGCGACGGATCGGTGACTGAATACGCTCCAGAGTCCCGGGGGGAACCGATGGACCTGAGCGCCGAGCTCTACGACGGGACCGTGATTGATTCCGCCGACTGGCTGGGCCAGGTCACGGTCCTAAACGTGTGGTACGCCGCGTGCGCTCCGTGCCGGGTGGAAGCCCCGGACCTGCAGGCACTGTCGACGAAGTACCAGGACAAGGGTGTGCAGTTCTACGGGGTGAACATTCGGGACGAGGCGGCGACCGCGGAAGCGTTCGAACGCAATTTCGGCATAACGTATCCGAGTATTGCGGACAAGGACGGCCAAACGCTGCTGACCATGTCGGAGTATGTGCCACCGCAGTCGGTCCCCAGCACGCTGGTTCTGGATAAGCATGGCCGCGTGGCCGGGCGGATTATCGGTTTGGCCGAGAAGAGTACCCTCGACGCGCTGATTGAAGACGCGGTGATCGAACAGTGAGCCCGGTCCTGTCGATTCGGGCACTGCCAGCGGTAGCGGGTGAACCCGGCACTAGTAGCCGGCCGACCGTGTGCTGTGAGGGCGGGGAACTCGCCCTGACGGAACCGCTTGCGGCCGGATCAGCCACCCTGGTGAGGGGTTCCTGCTGATGGCACCGGATGTGAAGAATGACGTGGCCCCGGTTTCTCTGGGGTTGGTGGGGATGCTGCGGTGGGCGTGGCGGCGGCTGACCAGCATGCGCACCGCCTTGCAGTTACTCCTCCTGCTGGCCGTCGCGGCAGTACCTGGGTCGTTGTTCCCCCAACGCCCGGCGAACCCTGCAGTGGTCACGCAGTACCTGCAGGATAATCCCGATACCGGGCCGTGGATGGACCGCTTCCAACTCTTCGATGTGTACTCCTCCGTGTGGTTCTCGGCGATCTACCTGCTCCTTTTCATCTCGCTAATCGGCTGCGTGGTCCCGCGGGCCGGCGTGTATTGGAAGCATCTGCGGTCCCAACCCCCACGCACCCCCCGCAGGCTTTCCCGGATGCCCGAGTACGGAACGGTGGCCCTACCAGCCTCGGCGAAAGTCACGCCAGCTTCGGCGGTGCACGACGCGGCGGTTTTGCTGCGCCGGCGTGGGTACCGGGTCCGGGTACAGGACGAAGAAAGCGCAACACCGTCGGTTGCTGCCGAGCGCGGCTACCTCAAAGAGGCGGGCAACCTGCTGTTCCATGTCTCTTTGATCGGGGTGCTCATCGCCGTCGCGGTGGGAGGGCTCTTCGGATATCGGGGACAGAAACTGATCATCGAAGACGAGGGGTTCACCAACACGGAAATCGGGTACGACTTCTTCTTCCCGGGCACCAACTTCAACGCTGACTGGCTCAAACCCTTCTCCCTGACGCTCGATGACTTCGATGTGACCTTTGACCGCACCGATACCAACTACGGCAACCCGCTGGACTTCACCGCCTCCATGACGACCCGGGCGGCCCCGGACGCCGAACCGCAGGCCGAAACACTACGGGTCAATGAGCCCATCGGGTTCGGTGGAACCAACGTCTACCTCATCGGGAACGGCTACGCGCCCGTGATCACCGTGCGTGACGGCGAGGGGAACATCGCCCTGCAAGGACCCGTCCCGGCCCTGCCGCAGGACGCTACCTACAACTCGAACATCGTCATCAAAGCCCCCGACGCCCAACCAGACCAGCTGGGCTTCGTCGGTTTCTTTTTGCCTACCGCCGTCGTTGACGACAACGGCGTCGCGTTCGGCTCGGATCCTGATCCGTTCAACCCCCAGCTGAACCTGAACTCCTACTACGGAGACCTTGGGCTCGACGACGGAAACCCCGTGAACGTGTACCAGCTCGATACCACCGCCCTGACGCAGCTAAACGGGCGGGACACCCCCGACGGCGGGATCGTGCTCGGCGCGAACCAAACATATGACCTTCCCGAGGGAAAAGGTTCCATTACCTTTGACGGTCTCAAACGCTACGTCGCACTGGACATCGTCTACGACCCCGGGAAAACCGCGGCACTGATCTCCACGTCACTGGCCCTCATCGGGCTGATCATGACGCTGTGCATCGCCCGCCGTCGAGCCTGGGTCCGCGCCAGCACCGATCCGGGCGGGCAGACCATCATCGAATACGGACTCCTGGCCCGAGGAAAAGACCATGGGCTCGCCACGGAAGCCTTGAAAATCGGTGCGGCCCTGTCCGAACAATGGGTCACCGGCACCTCCCACGACAACCAGCTACAAGAGGCAGGTAGTAAACCGTGACACCCATCAACCCGATACTGGGCGACTACAGCGAACTGTTCATGCTCCTTGCTGCCCTGGCCTACACGGTCGCTTTCCTTGCCTTCACGATCGACCTCACGCGGGCAAAGAAGGTGATCACGGAATCGCTCGCCGCAGAAGAATCCCGTGAGCCGGTTTCCGTGTCCACGGTCGCGGCGTCAGGGGTCAAATGGTCCCACAGCGGTACACACTCCCGCGGCGAAGACCAACACGCCGCAGATGCCCCGAACAGCATGGCTTACACGCCGCTTCGACGGCCAGCCGCCCGAATCGGGGTCGCCGTGAGCGCCGTGGGCCTGCTGATCCACCTGGCAGGTGTCGTATCCCGTGGCATCGCCGCGAACCGGGTGCCGTGGGGCAACATGTACGAATTCACCACTACCGGCGCGATGCTGGTCATCGCCGTCTTCCTGATCATCCTCCTTTTTCGGGATCTGCGGTTCCTCGGAACACTGATCACCGGCCTCGCCCTGATCATGCTCATGACCGGCACACTCGTTTACCCGACACCCGTGGCGCCCTTGATGCCCGCACTGCAAAGCTACTGGCTCGTCATCCACGTCTCCATCGCCGTCCTCGCATCGGCGATCTTCACACTCACTTTCTGCCTATCCATCCTTCAACTCATCAAAACCCGCCAGGAACGCGCCGGAAAGAACGCCTCGTCGTCTGGTTTCCTGCGTCTGGTGCCTGCCCCGGCGGCCCTTGAACAACTGGCCTACCGGCTCAACGGCATCGGCTTCATTTTCTGGACCTTCACGCTCATGGCTGGCGCCATCTGGGCGGAAGTTGCCTGGGGACGCTACTGGGGCTGGGACACCAAAGAAGTCTGGACTTTCGTCATCTGGGTCGTCTACGCCGGATACCTCCACGCCCGGGCGACCCGCGGCTGGGAAGGCACCAGAGCAGCCTGGCTTTCCATCACCGGCTACCTCTGCGTCATCTTCAACTTCACCATTGTCAACGTCTACTTCGCAGGACTCCACTCCTACTCCGGGCTCTGACCCCGCCCTAGCCGGGGCTTTCCGGTAAATATTTCAGCCGCTCATGGTGTGCAAGTTCCGAAACCATCGTTCGCAAAACAGTAACTCGTCATGTATGTCGATCCCCTCTTGGCGTCGACTTTCTCGGCGCCGGGCGGACCTGCCTTGGTCGCGGCCGTCGCCCGGTGTCAGTTTGAAATGTTGCCCGCTTGGTTCGGCAGGGCGGCCACAATGGGGTGGTCCCGGGGTATCAGACCTACCTTCGCGGCGCCGCCAGGCGAACCTAAGTCGTCGAAGAACTCGACGTTGGTTTTGTAATACTCGGCCCACTGCTCGGGCAGGTCGTCCTCGTAATAGATCGCCTCTACCGGGCACACGGGTTCGCACGCTCCGCAGTCAATGCATTCGTCGGGGTGGATGTAAAGCATCCGCTGTCCTTCGTAAATGCAATCCACAGGACACTCATCGACACAGGCTTTGTCTTTCACATCGACACAAGGCAGTGCGATCACATACGTCATGGGACAAGACTAGACCTTCGAGTCGACTCGAAGGTCTAGTCTTGATGGATGCGCATATCAGAGGTTGCGGCGCGGTCAGGTATCCCCGCGACCACGCTGCGCTACTACGACACGATCGGGCTCATTGAGGCTCGCCGGGAATCCAACGGTTATCGCGACTACGACAGTAGGGTGCTGGAGCGCCTGGCATTCATAGACGCCGCTAAACAACTGGAGCTCTCCCTGCCGGAGATCGCCGAGCTGCTGGTTGTGGTCGAGGGGGATACCTGCACCGGTATCCGCGACGCCCTGCAGCCGAAACTGGCCGAGCGGCTGCGTGAGGTCGACGCGTACGTGGCGAAACTGATCCTGTTGAGGGGCCGGCTCGCAGCAGCGACCAGCCGTGTGGCAGCGTGCCCGGACAGTGGTGCGTCCTGCCGCAGCGAATGCATGCTGCTGGAAGAACGACGAGCATGCCCACCACAAACGAAAAAATGACTAACTAACTAAACGAATTGAACGAGGGAGCACGGTAGATATGGGTCAAGTGGTGCAGTGGTGGGACAAGTACCAGATCCCTCTGTATGTCGTCGCGATCGCGATCGGCGCGGTCGTCGGCCTGTCCGCTCCGCAGCTCGCCCCTACGCTGGAGCACTCCATCTACCCGGTGCTGGCACTGTTGCTGTTCGCTACGTTCCTCGGCGTTCCATTAGGCGAGGTAGGGCGGGCATTTCGTGACGTGAGATTCCTCGGCACCGCGTTCGTGGCGAATTTCGTCGTCGTCCCGGCGATTGCCTACGGGCTCTCTCGCTTCGTCGCGGATGACCGCGGTTTGATGCTTGGGGTGCTGCTGGTGCTGCTGACTCCCTGCATCGATTACGTTATCGTCTTCACCGGTCTGGCAGGTGGAGCCCGCGAACGGCTCCTGGCGGCCGCTCCTTTCCTGATGCTCGCGCAAATGCTCCTGCTGCCGGTCTATTTGTTTCTCTTCGCTGGATCGGATGTCCTGGCGGTTGTCGAGCTCGGACCGTTCCTTGAAGCTTTCCTCGTGCTCATCATCGCTCCACTTGGCGCTGCGGCCATCGTGCAAGCTATCGCTCGACGACATCGGGTTGGCCGGATCACGGAGGACTTTATGGCCGGTGCGATGGTGCCGCTGATGATGATTACTCTCGCCGTGGTGATCGGTTCCCAGGTTGCTGCTGTCGGGTCCGAGGTCCTTGTCCTCGCGCGCGTTCTGCCGCTCTACATCGGATTCGTCGTTATCGCTGTCATGGTCGGCAAGATCGCAGGACGCGTTGCTCGACTCGATGTGTCAGCCACGCGGGCGGTTATGTTCTCGGTATCGACCCGCAACTCGCTCGTCGTGCTGCCTCTCGCCCTAGCCCTGCCTGAGTCGCTCAGCATCGCTCCTCTAGCCGTGGTCACCCAAACACTCGTGGAGCTGATCGCCATGGTCGTACTCGTGCGCGTCGTCCCGTTACTGGCGAGGGGCGAGACTCCGCGCGATGCCACTATGGCAAGCGACGCGACGACCGCCCCGGCCCCACACTGAAGACCGCAGCCCCACCCGGCGAGCACGTCAATCACGTCCCTACGCACGCTGCGAGAAGATAGGCGATTCAGCCTGCCGTGTGCGCTTTCACAAGTGCACCCTGCCACTTAACTCCATAAAACACCGCCAAGTATCTCCAACAGTCACAACCCTTAGTCGGATATTTCACTTTTTCACAAGCCACCCCACTTGGGGGCTGTTACTGAGTTGGACCATGGTTTGCGGGTCGATGGCCTCGACCGTGGTGTTTTCCTTGTCGATGCTGCGGACCACGACGTTGCATGGCAGCAGGGCGCCGAGTTCGGGTTCAGCTGCCAGGGCTTTGCTGGCCAGGTTGGGGTTGCAGGCCCCGAGGATCACGTAGTCACCGATTGCCTCGCCAGCTTCTGCGCCCAGCTTGGTGGTGAAGGTCGCTTTGACATCGATCTCGGTCAGGATGCCGAATCCCTGGTCAGCCAGGGCCTGGCGGGTGCGTGCTAGGGCCTCTGCATAGGGCAGCGAGACGGTGATGGCGTTCGTGTAGGTCATGCTCGGCTCCTTCGATAGGTGTTCGGCGGCGTGGAGACTCCCAGCCTGTCAGGTCCGGGTCCTGGTTAGGCCAGGGAGAGGAACAACTTTTCGAGGTCCTTTTTGTTCAGGGTTTCGTCAGGGTTCGTCAGGCACTGCTGCAGTCCGCTGGCGATGATGGCGAACCCTGCCCGGTCAAGGGCTTTGGACACTGCTGAGAGCTGGGTGACGACGTCCTTGCAGTCCTGGCCCTCTTCCAGCATGCGCACCACTGCGCCTAGTTGGCCCTGGGCACGCTTGAGCCGGTTGAGAACGGGGGTCAGTTCGGTGGTTTCGAGTTGCACTGGGGTCTCCTCATGAGTTGCGATCGCTACAACCATTGTATACCCCCAGGGGTTTGTTGATTACCCCCGGGGGTATACGGCATACTGGGTGTGCCCGCACTTGAGGCACTTCCCCCGAAAGGATCCCTATGACTTCCGCTTCCACCACCATCACGACCGTTTCACCGCAGACCCTGCGCGAGTGGATCACCGAGCACGAGGACCTGGTGGTCCTGGACGTGCGTTCTGCTGCAGAGTTCGAGTCCCTGCATGTGCGGGGTTCCTACAACGTCCCACTGCCCCTGCTCTCGGAGCACACCGCCGAACTGGCCGAACGGCTGAGACAGCGGGTGGTACTGGTCTGCCAGTCCGGGGCCCGCGCGGAGCAGGCCCGACAGCGACTGGCGGGGGCCGGCCTGGACACCGCCTATGTGCTTACCGGTGGGGCGCCCGGGTTCGCCGATGCCGGCGGAGACGTCGTCCGCGGGAGCGCCCGCTGGGACATGGAGCGCCAGGTACGCATGGTGGCCGGCTCCGCTGTCGTCCTCGGACTTGCCGGCGGACGGTTCGTCTCCCCGAAGCTGCGCGCCCTGGCCGGGATCATCGGGACAGGGCTTACGTTCTCGGCGGTATCCAACAGCTGCGCGATGGGTAAGGCCCTGTCCGCGATGCCGTGGAACAAGACCGCTGACGAACCTACCCGTGAGAGCGCGATCCTTCAGATTCCTGCTGCGAACGCAGATGCCGAGCAGGCCAAGGCATCCTGATCATTCAACACCGCAGGGCAATCACCGAGAGTGGATCAACCGGTGCCTGCCCGTGGAGGACCCCGCACCCACCCTCTGCTTCCCGATGAGCGGTAGTAGAGGGCGGGCAAGCGGGCCACGACATGAATGAGAGGCACATCCGTGGGAATTTTCAGTCGGCTTAAGTCCGTCTTCGGCAAGCCCTACACACGTGTCGGGGTGACTGAGGCCAAGGCCCTGGTCGCTTCCGGGGCGACCGTGATCGATGTGCGCAGTACCGCCGAATGGCGCACCGGCCGTATCCCGGCCGCGAAGCACATCCCTTTGGACCGGCTGCAGGCCAGCAGTGCCGGAATCCGCAAGGATCGCCCGGTCATTGCGGTCTGCCAGTCCGGAGCGCGATCGGCGATCGCTGCCCGTCAGCTCGCGGAGCGCGGCTATGACGCCTACTCCCTTTCGGGAGGAATGGGAGCCTGGCGCCGCTCCGGAGAACCAACCCGCTGACACTCACCGCGCCACTACTCCACTGACCGCTATCCGCTGAACCGCTTGAAGGAGAACCTCAATGTCCGAAATCACCATCACTGATGCCGACAAGCGCCGGGCGCAGGACCAGGTCCTGGACGTGCGCGAAGATTTCGAAGTAGCCGAGGGCATGATTCCCGGCGCCCTGCACATCCCCATGGGTGAGCTGAACGCTCGCCTGCCCGAAATTGACCGCGACCGCCCGGTCATCGTGGTCTGCCGTAGCGGTAACCGCAGCGCGCAGGTGGCTGACGCCCTCACTGATGCAGGTTACGCAGCCGACACCGTGGGCGGCGGCATGATCGCCTGGCAGCGAGCCGGCCTGCCCACCACCTGACCCCAGCTCAGTGACCTGATACCGACCTGACACCGACCCAGCACCGGACAGCGTTGGGACAGTGGCGGACAGTGGCGGACAGTGGCGGACAGTGCCAAAGAAGACCGGTGCCTCATCGTGAGGCCCCGGCCTTCCTCCGTCGATGGATGCCCCACGTCCAGTGCCCCACGTCCAGCATCGAAGCTCCACTACCGAAGCTCCTGCGTCGAAGCTCGTGGAAGGACGTTTCGTACGCGTGCATCCCGCCATCGTCGAGAAGTTGTGGTGGCGGGATGCACGAGGTTGTCCGGGGAAGCTTTAGAGCGGCCGTATGAGCTGCTCGATTCCGTGGGCTTTTAGGCCCATGACCATCCGGCAGATCCGTGCTTCGGACTCGGCGGAGAACACCTCCGTATCCGCTGTATCGGCGATAGTCGGGGTGTCCGTAAGGCTTCCTGACGTGACTTCGTGCGGTTCTACCATGTCGTTTTCCCTTCGTGAAGGTTCGGGATCTTAGGCAGGCTGTGAAAGTGACGAGCTGGGTAGTAGATCATCCTCACCCCGGGTCACTCATTGGTCGCAGTCGACATAAAACGGGGCCAGATACCACCATTATATACCCCATGGGGTATTGTCGTCACTTTCTCTCTACACAGCCTGAGGTGCCACCCTGCGCTCAGGTTCAGTCGAGGACGACTCGCCCCGAGTGGGTGATTCACCACCTGGCATGTGTTGAGACCGGCCCTGAAGCCAGCCCTGATTGGCACTTGAGGCTCAGCCTGGCTCAAGGTTCGCAGACGGTGCTGAGCCTGGAGCGCGGGTGCACCCTCACGCGTGAGATAGAACATTCACAGATACCCCGGTGGGTATTTGCATACCCTAGGGGGTATCTGTAATACTCAAAGGGTTGGTTCAGCGCGTAGCACCTCATCCTTGTAGTAGGAGGTCTTCCGTCCCGTGCTGGACCAGCGCTTCGCACCTGGACCCGCAATCCCTGCCCGAGTCGACGGGGAAGACAAGGACACGAACCATGACCTTCACTCTCGTGCTGACTCTGTTGCTGTCGGTGTTGATCGGGCTTTCGCTCGGATTGCTCGGCGGCGGAGGGTCTATCCTGACCGTCCCGATCCTCACCTATGTGGCGGGATTCGAGCCGAAGGAAGCCATTGCCGCGTCCTTGTTCGTGGTGGGCGTGACCTCGGCATTCAGTGCGATCAGTCACGCCCGGGGAGGTCGGGTTCGGTGGCGTACGGGCCTGATCTTCGGGGCGGCCGGCATGGCGGGAGCATTCGGTGGTGGGCTGATCGGCGGTCACGCACCGGGAACGCTGCTGATGATCGCTTTCGCCCTGATGATGGTTGCCACGTCCCTGGCCATGATCCGGGGCCGCAAGAACGTCGTCGCCGTCGAGCACGGTGAACTGCCAACCGGCAAGGTGATCATCGAAGGACTCGTGGTGGGTCTGGTCACCGGCCTGGTGGGAGCCGGAGGCGGTTTCCTCGTCGTTCCGGCCCTGGCCCTGCTGGGCGGACTGCCCATGCCGGTAGCGGTGGGCACCTCGCTGGTGGTCATCGCCATGAAGTCCTTCGCCGGGCTGGCCGGCTATCTCACCACCGTGTCGCTGAACTGGGGTGTGGTGGGAGCAGTGACCGTTGCCGCGATCCTCGGCTCGGTCATCGGCGCCCGGCTGGCCGGGCGCATCCCGGAAGCGGCCCTGCGGAAGGGCTTCGGGATCTTCGTGCTGGTCATGGGCGTGTTCGTCCTCGTCCAGGAACTGCCCGGCGCTGCCGGGATCGCTGTCGGTATCGGTGCCGTCACCCTGGCTGCCACCGCCGCGATCTGCTGGTTCACCGTCCCCAAGTGCCCCTTGCGGGTTGCGTCAACCGCCTGACCGGACTCGCCCCCTGACACTGTCCGGCATCCAATGTGCTCACACATGTTCAGCCTGAGAAAGGACCTTCTATGGCCACCATCGACATCACCGAAATGGACTTCGACACCACGATCGAGGGAAACGACACTGTGCTCGTGGACTTCTGGGCGGCATGGTGTGGTCCCTGCCGGATGTTCGCCCCTATCTACCAGTCAGCCTCCGAAAAACACGGGGATGTGGTGTTCGCCAAGGTCGATACGGAGGCCGAACAACGCCTCTCGGCGGCGGCCAACATCAGCTCCATCCCCACCCTGATGGCCTTCCGTGAAGGGGTGCTGGTTTTCTCCCAGCCAGGAGCCCTGCCAGCAGCCGGTCTGGAGCAGCTCATCACGGCAGTCAAGGACCTGGACATGACAGCAGCCCATGCACAGGCAGCACAACAGCGCAGCGCTACCGAAGGCTGACCCGAACACCAGCAGGTTTTTGCCTTTCAGCACACTTCATCACCCCCCCCCCCCGATCCCATACCAGGTGGTGCCGAACGCACCACCCATCACAGGAGGAACACCATGGACGTTACCGTCATTGAAACCCCGCAACTGGGCGACCGCAGCTACCTTGTCCACGACGGAACGGTGGCACTGGTCATCGATGCCCAGCGCGACATCGACCGTGTGGAGGCCCTCCTTGAGGAGGCCGGGGTGAAGCTCACCCACGTGGCCGAAACCCACATCCACAACGACTACGTCACCGGCGGGCTCGTCCTGGCCCAGAAGTACCAGGCCGATTACCTGGTCAACGCCGCCGATGCCGTGTCCTTCGAGCGGACTCCGATTGCCGATGGCCAGAGTGTTCAGGTCGGTGAGCTCAGCGTCAAGGCGGTGGCCACCCCCGGGCACACGCATCACCACCTTTCCTTCGTCGTCGAGCACGACGGAGAGCAGGCCGTGTTCTCCGGAGGCAGTGTCCTCTACGGTTCCGTCGGCCGTACCGACCTGCTCGGTTCCGAACACACGGTCGGTCTGACCCACGACCAGTGGGCCTCGGCCCGGCGCTTGGCCACGGAAGCCAAGGAACAAGCAGCCCTGTACCCGACCCACGGCTTCGGTTCCTTCTGCTCCTCCGGACCCGCCACGGGGGCAGGCGAATCGACCCTGGGTGAGCAGTTCGCCACCAACCACGTTTTTACCGACGTCGACGAGGAGCACTTCGTCTCGGAGCTGATCGCGAACCTGAACGCGTACCCGAATTACTACGTGCACATGGGGCCGGCCAACGCCGCCGGCCCCACCGAACCGAACCTCGAGGTACCAAATTCCTTGGATCCTGCGGAACTGAAAGCACGCCTGGACGTCGGCGAGTGGGTGGTGGACCTGCGCAACCGTGTCGCTTACTCCTCCGAGCACCTCAAGGGCACGATCAGTTTCGAGTACGGCAACGGAGGAAGCTTCACCACCTTCCTGGGCTGGATCTTCCCCTACGAGAAGCAGCTCACCCTGGTCGGTGACCGGGAGGACGTGGAGAACGCGATCCGGGACCTCTCCCGGATCGGCATCGACTCCCCGGACGCCGCCGTGGGAGAGAACCCGGCTGAACTCGCCCCTGAGGTCCCCGTGTCGTCCTACCCGCGGGTCGGGTGGGCCGGGGTTCTCTCCGACCGCCCGGAGCAGGAACCGATCCTGGACGTGCGCCGGGCCGAGGAATACGAGGCCTCCCACATCGACGGCGCCATCCACATCCCGCTGCACGAGCTGATCACGCGCATGGATGAAGTGCCCGAGGGCCGGCTGTGGGTGCACTGCGGATCCGGCTACCGCTCCGGTGTGGCCGCCAGCCTGCTCGAGCGCGCCGGCAAGAACCCCGTGCACATCGACGCGATGTTCGACGAGGCCGCAGACGCCGGCCTGCCCATGGCCAGCTGACACCAACGCCTGATCGCTGCGCGCGGCCAGTTCCTGTGGCCGGGGGTGGACAGGAATCCTCCTGCCCACCCCCGGCCACAACACCACCTACGGCACGGCCCACCCACGGCACCGCCCACCCACTCGCCCCGGATTCTGCAGGTCAGGAGAGGCCCCTCATGGAAACCCGCACCGCACCGCCCCGCTCCCGGAAGCAGTTGCGCAGCCTGACGGGCATGACGGCCACGGTTCTCGGACTCCACCTGGCCGGGTGGGGGGCGTTGTTCGCCTGGCTGCTGCCGGCCCAGGCCGCCGCCGGAGGAAACCCCGGGGTCCTGCTCGGACTGGCCGTGAGCGCCTACGCCCTGGGCATCCGGCACGCCTTCGACGCTGACCACATCGCCGCCATCGATAACGCCACCCGCCAGTTCCTGGCCCGCAACCGGCCAACAGCCACGACCGGATTCTGGTTCGCCCTCGGGCACTCCTCCGTGGTCGTCCTCTCGGTACTGGCACTGGCCCTGGGGGTCGAAGCCTTCACCGGCGGCCTGATCGACGAGGACTCCGCACTGCGCCGATCCGCAGGAATCTGGGGCGGCACCATCTCCGGGGTGTTCCTGCTCGCCGCCGGAGCCCTGAACCTGCCGGCCCTGCGCTCACTGCACCACCTGCGCCGCGCAGCAGACAACGGAACGGACAAGGAAACGGGCAAAGGGGCGGGCAAGGGAACGGGTAAGGGGACGATCGATGAGGGCCAGCTGCACAGCCACCTGAACCGGCGTGGGGTGCTGCACCGCGTCCTGCACCCGCTCACCCGCGCGGTGGACCGGCCGGTAAAGATGTACCCGGTCGGATTCCTCTTCGGACTCGGTCTGGACACCGCCGCGTCCATCAGCCTCTTCGTTGTAGCCGGGGCGCTGGCACCAGGGTTGCCCTGGTACGCCGCGATGGTCCTGCCGGTGCTGTTCACCGCGGGAATGACGGCTTTCGACAGTGCTGACGGGCTGATGATGGCCCGCATCTACCGCACGGCCGCGACCGATGCCCGCCGTACCCTGGACTACAACCTCGTCGTCACCGCGGTCTCGGTCTTCATCGCCTTCCTCATCGGCGGCATGGGCCTACTCTCCGTCGCCGCCGACGTGCTCCAACCCTCCGGCGGGATCCTGAAAGTGGTCACCGCGATAGACCTGAACTTCCTCGGGATCACAGTGATCGCCCTCTTCGCACTGATCTGGGCGGTAACCGCAGCAACACGGCGGGTCGCCCCAGCCACCGCTCCCATGACCCGCAGGCCCGGGTCATGACCCATTCTGTGGTGCTGGACCGTTCCTTGCCTGCTTACCCGCCGCAGGATGGTGGATACCGCGAACAGTTCCTCCCGACCGTAGCGGCTCCCAGCGTGTGAGGATGCTGAGTCAAAGGACCGGACGTAGTGCGAGATCCACCACCAACCATGAAGAAGCTTGACAGGAAACAGGTGAGGAACATGAGCAGACTCAAGACCCGGCGCCCGACCGGCACCAAGGAACCCAAAGGCATCGCGTTGCCCGGGATCCTCCTGGGAATAGGCCTGGGAGGTTTCGTCGACGGAATCCTGCTGCACCAGGTCCTGCAGTGGCATCACATGCTCACCAGCGCAGCCACGGCCAACATCAGCATCGGAAACTATCCGGCCACCACCGTCGAGGGATTGGAGACCAACACCCTGTGGGACGGGTTCTTCCACACCGTCACCTGGTTGGCGGTCCTGGCCGGACTAGGGATCCTCTACTCCCGCATCACCCACCGGCGAGGCCGAATATGGGCCTCGAGAGTGTTGTGGGGCTGGGTCCTGGCCGGCTGGGGAATCTTCAACGTCGTCGAGGGCATCGTCAATCACCACATCCTGGGCATCCACCACGTGATCAGCGGCCCCTACCAGACACTGGCCGACATCGCCTTTCTCGTCTTCGGGGCCCTGCTGATCCTGGGCGGGTGGCTGCTGCAGCGGTCCACCCGACCCGTGGAGCTGGCCGTCGACACAACTGACCACCTTTAACCACGTACGACGAGAGACAAGGAGCACAATCATGATGAACGGCGGAGCTATGGGCGGTATGGGATTGATGTGGATCTTCGGGCTGCTGGTGCTCGTGGGGGTGATTGTGCTGGTGGTTGTGCTGGTCAAGGGCTTTACCGGCAGGTCCCAGAACACGGCCGGCGACCACAACCGCGGTCCCGGCGCGGGTCCTGGTCGAGGACGGGAGATCCTCGAAGAACGTTACGCCCGCGGGGAGCTAAGCATCGAGGAATACCGGGAACGGCTGCGGATCCTGGAGGAGGACGGCCGGTGAACCCGCTAACCCGCCGTCAGCTGCTGACCCTGGGCGCGGCCGGAACCGGTGTCACAGCCCTCGGCGGGACCGGGCTGTGGTGGACCACCAGCAATGGCCCCGGAAACACCGGCAGATATACCGGCAGCGAGGACCTGGTCGAACCCCTGGTACTGTCCAGCCGCGACCGCGGACTGGACCTGAATTTGGAGGCCGCCCCGGCGCAAATCCGGGTCGGCGGGCGTGAAGCGTCTGTGCAGGCTTTCAACGGCTCCCTGCCGGGCCCGACCCTGCGCGTGACACCAGGGGACACGATCCGGGTAGCGATGACGAACGGGCTGCAGACCCCGACGAATCTGCACGTACACGGGCTGCACGTCTCCCCCGAGGGCAATAGCGACAACCCATTCGTGAGCATCGCCCCGGGAGAGTCTTTCGATTACGAGTTCGTCCTGCCCGAAGACCACCCGCCGGGCACCTACTGGTACCACCCGCACCGCCACGGCCACGTGGCCGATCAGGTCGCCGCCGGCCTCTACGGTGCGATCATCATCGAGGACCCCGAACCGGTCCCGGTGACCCGGGAACGGGTCATGGTGGTCTCGGACCTGTCCCTGGATGCCTCCGGCAACCTAGCCGAAGTCGACCAAATGCAAAAGATGATGGGCCGGGAGGGCGAAGTCGTGCTGGTCAACGGCCAGGTCCGCCCACAACTTACCGCCGCACCCGGGGAACGCGAACGATGGCGGATCGTCAACGCCTGCCCCTCCCGATACCTGCGACTGCAGCTGAAGGGCCAGCAGATGCGCCTACTCAGCCGCGACCTCGGGCGCCTACCAGTCCCCGAGGAAACCACCGACGTGGTCATCGCTCCCGGCAACCGCATCGAACTACTCATCGAAGCCACTAAGGGCTCCTCAGCGCTGGTCGCAGCACCGGTGAGCCGCGGCGGCATGAACTCCATGATGGGCGGGACCATAACGGGCGGCAACAGGCCCGGCAGTGAGTCCGGCAGTGAGCCTGGCAGTGAGGAACCGATCGAGCTACTTACTTTCGAGGTGACCGGCGACCCGGCGCAGACACCGGCACCGGTGCCCGACGGTCCTGCGCTGCGGGACCTGCGTACGGAACCCATTACCGGACGCCATACCCTGGACTTCGCCATGGGCATGACCGGAAACATGGGCGCGAACACGGGCGGAAGCATGGGCGGCGGCGGCATGATGGCCTTCACCATCAACGGCCGAGAGTTCAACCCCGGCCGAACCGACACCCCGGTAGCGGCCGGGTCCGTGGAGGAATGGACCCTGATCAACTCCAGCCCCATGGACCACCCCGTGCACCTGCACGTGTGGCCCATGCAACTCATCAACGACGGGGACCGCGAGCTCTCCGAGCTGAGGTGGCAAGACGTGGTCAATGTCCCGGCCCGTAGCCAAGTGAAAGTCCTCATCGCCTTCGATGACTTCCCCGGACGCACCGTCTACCACTGCCACATCCTCGACCACGAGGACCAGGGCATGATGGGAACCGTCGAAGCCCGCTAAAGCCCGCGACCACCCAAAGTGCGATCCTCCCTGCCAGACCTCCAGTGCCTGGCAGGTGCGCCGGGGCGACACAGGACGAAAAGGAACAATCCCGGCGTTCGCGATTGACAACCGCTACCACGAACGGGGGGCCACCCAATCCGCTCCGATACCCATCATCTGACGAATGAGCCGGTCGCTTTACCCTCACCCCGCCACCAAGGCGGATAACGCCTGACTCTCCGTGCTCAGCAGTCGACAGTTATAGGAGCGTCAGGTGAACAGCACGGGCCCGGGACCGCGCTTGCCCTCAAGGCCACCAAAGCACCATTGTCATCGGTATCATCAGCTGACGCGGCCACCACAAGCGCCGACAGAACACCGCCATCTAAAACCCAAAATCCCACTCCAACGCGTGCCCAATCCGATCCTCACCGGACACCACGCTGGCCTAGCGTCGGATATTTGACTAATTCACAAGCCACCCCTTGATGAGCGGTTCGAGGAACCGGATCTTGACTGCCGTTCGCGTGTACGCGATCGCATGCGCCTGAACCCGGATGGCTTTCGAGGGGTAGCGGACCCACACGTACACCCGCCGCGGTTTCGGGAAATCGGTGGGCCGGCAGTTCTCGACGTCGAGCTCGGCCGCGGTGAGCATGATCAGCTCCTCGCGCATGACGAACTCCTCGATCCGATCGTCCATCAGCCTGGCGTAATGCTTGCCGTACCTTTTCGACCCACCCATGAGCCGGCCACGATCTACCTACCGCCGCTCAGAACCCGTCGACTCCCGCGACGCGGCGCAGCCGCCAGTCCTGCCACCGCGGATCCGCGCTTATGTCGAACTCGAGCACCGGCGACGCCGGTCCGGTCTGTGCCTGAAACCGCCAGAACCTGGTGGTGAGCATGCTGCCACTACCGCCCAGGGGAGTGGTCGAGGGCTCCCACCAGCTGCTCGAGCTGGACCACGACACCGGTTCCCCGATGACCTGCCACAGGCAGCCCCGCCAGCGCAGCGCCAACGGCAACCCCGAGGGCAGGAACCGAACGTCGGCAACCTCGTCCAGCACATGCCAGGCCGACGCCGCTGAGTCCTGCGCCTTCTGTCCAGTAGTCGTGGTGTGTGTCCTGTCGACTGGTTGTGCTGTCATCGCCCGTGCCGTCCTGATCCTCTGCCGTCCCTTGTGCAGGGTTTAAAATAGAACACACGTTCGGTTATTTGGGAAACGGCCCGCGAGCCGCCGCGGCAGGAGGGTGGTGGCAGTACCAGACTCATTTACTCATTTACTCCGATGAGTAAATGAGTGCATGTTACGAGGGGTGCTTCACCGCTAGGTTGCAGCATCGGATCGTAGGCTCGTCGGATGGACGAGCTTGCAGCCTTCATCCTTGCCCGCGTCGCGGAAGATCATGATTTCGCCTATCAAGCGCTCCATGATCCAGGGGCCGGCGGGATCCTCGGCGCGCACACTAGGAACTGCCACGCGGCCGACGCTGGCCGGTCCGTCGACGTCGCCGGCCACGAGCTGCTGCTGGATCCGCTCGCTTGCCACAACATGAACCAGAGCCCGGAGAAGGTCATCGCTAACTGCGTCGCGAAGCAGCGCCTGGTCGCTCACGTGCAGAGCATTGACTGGAACTACGAACCGGCGGGGGAGCAGGACTACATGCGCACGATCCTCGAGTTGCTGGCCCTGCCCTGGCGCGACCATCTCGACTACCAGCCGTATTGGAACCGCTAACACCTAGGATTCGGCACTATGGATGACCAGCTGACTCCCAATAACCTCGCCCGTGAACTCGGTACGACCGGCCGAGCAGTCAGGGAGGTTCTACGGAGGAAATACGGCAAGCTCCAACCACCCGAAACACGATGGCGGCTCGATGAGGAGCAGGCTCAGTATGTGCGAGCTGCTCTAACCGCAGCCAGAGCCGAATCCAAGGAAAGGGTTTCGGAGGTGCCGGAGGCTCGTCTTCCGACAGTGGTGGAGCTAGCTGACATTGAACGCGATATGTCTAGACGCGAGCGTGACGACCGGGGCAATTCAGTAGCCGTGCGAGCTGCTTCGAGAGATGTCTACAGGAACCCTGTACTGGGTAACGCATTCGGAACAGCGGTCCTCGGCGAGAACTTCGGCAAGTCGGTGCTCACTGGAGCACTCGGCGGTCCAGCGTTCACTGCTGCGTTCTCTAGAACCCTCTCACCGAGCCTGCCATCCGCTGCCTTCACCGGACTTGCGGAAGGAGTGCTCGCAAAGTTCAACGAATCAATACGCATGCCGAACCTAACCAGCTCATTCACCCGACAGATTAGGGCCCCCGGTATAGAGGCGATGGTGAGCGGGATACGGCACCAGGTCAGCGTGGGAAGCAGCTTCGCAGACGCTCTCGAACGGGCAAGCCCAGCCGTTCGGCTGCCGTTCCTCGCTGAGGGAATCCTGGCGACGTCGTCCGGCATCACAGGATGGAAAGGCTTCAGCGAACGGATCGGTGCCTCGTTCGCTAGGCAGTGGACCGCTTCGCTGTTCCAGCCGAGCTTCGAGAACGTGCTCCGCCGTTCGGTGGTCGCGGACATTCTGGCCGGCTCGCTCACTAAGGCCATCGGCGTTAGTGTGACGACCCCAGCCCTACAACGGGCACTCAACGGCATCACGCAAACCGCAGGAATCTCGGCCACAGTTGCCGGCATCCTCAGTGACGATTCAATCAGGTCAGCCTTCTCCGGTATCGGCAGGAAGGTTGTGAATGAGTGGATCGAAACCGTTCAGGACACAGACCAGGGCGACGTCGACGAGCGGTTCGAAGACCTCGCCGAACGGTGGGCGACCGAACTCACCGAGCGAGCTCCTGCAGTTGATGCACTTGCAGACAATCAGGAATTGGTCCGGCGCGGCTTCCAGCTTTCACGACTACGAAAGATGCCCACTTCCAGGGCCGCCAGACTGACGCTTGCATGGCTCGCCTTCTGGACACTATCGAATCTGCTGGTCATCGGAATGCTGGTCGATCCGACGTTCACCCTCGAAGCAGTTGGTGTCGTTACGTTCGCGGAGGAAGTAGGGCGTCGACTCTACAACTGGGCCAATACGACACCTGCGAAAGGCCGCCTATCTGACAAAGCGCGAGCACAGATCGACAAGATGAACGATGAAACCAAGGACAAGTGACCGCTTCTCGCTCCGTTCCTAGGAGCGGGATGAGACTTGTGCGTAGTGTCAGCTGGACCGGGCAGAATTACGGGCATGTGTGGACGCTTCGTAATCGCCGGGAGAACAGGCATTATTCTCCTGAGTTCGGAGTGGTCGGTAGGAATGTAACTGGTCTGCTCGGCGTCGACCGTGTGCATGTCTTCCGGTATCGCCTTGCAGGTGGTGGGAGGGCGCTTGGTGAATCAAGCCGTTGTGAACGGAGCCCCGACATCAGCGTGAGTCCCTGTAGGTGTCTTGTTGGGGTGTGGAAGTATGCGGTCATGCATTGGACTGTGGAAGCAACGCGCGGCGCATGGATTGGACCACGGATCACAGGGCCGCTGGGGTCGGTGAGTAGCACGATTCCAGCGGGTTTCGCGGCTTACGCCCGGGTGTTACATCCATGTGTTGTCACTCGTTACGACCCTCGGGGTCGGGGAGACGTGCAGGAGGACTACACCGAGGAGTGCTGGTCGTGGGCGCAGATCGCTGCTCATACTCAAACCGTCATTCACCCGCAGGTCCAATGGATCCGGGTTGCAGGCCACCAATACGATTCGATACCGCTGCCGGGCGGCAAGAGTGCTGATCCACCTCCGCTAGGCCATCTAAATCCGCAAATTTTAGCGCACATCATGACCATCGCTCGTCAGCACACGACGACCCCGGACGATATCACCGCCGCGCTCTGGGAAGGATGGGCGATCAATTCGGGGACAACATGGTTCGCGACCTTCATCCCAGATGATGAAGCGCAAGACTCCGATGAACAGATGCCGCAGCCTCCAACTCGCATGATCGACCCTGACTTATCGGAGATGCTGGTAAAGGGCCCGTTTCTTGAGCTTCCCGGACGCCGGTACGTCCTTTTGGTAGCCAGCGTTCAAGAGTTGGAGCGTCCAGCGTGGCCGCTTGAGGCTGGCATGGGTTGGGGACACGGAATGTCCGGGCCGATGCCGCAACTAATCTGGCCCGCTGATCATGCTTGGGCCACCGCCTCTGAAATCGACTTCGATTCAACTCTTGTCGGGGGCACCTTTGACTTCATCAATGAACTCGTCAGTCACCCCGCTATCGAAGCAGTGCGAGTTGGTGAATCAACCGACCTCACCTGGGACGCCGATGACATCAACCGGCCTGTCTGAGTGGCACCGTCGGATTGATTAGCTGTGATCCGCGGCGATCTCATGACCTCACACGGTAAGGACGGTGTGCAGGGCAACGCTAGTGAAAGATGCGGAACACCCTGTAACCGCGAGGAGGAGAGGCACACAAGTTGGTTGCATCATTGATGCATCAGATGCAACACTATTCGAGTGGACGATTCGAATGGGTCAAACTCCTCGATCCGGTTGCTATCGAACGTCGTGCCTCTTCACCAAGAAGCGTTCGTGTTCGACGCGATGCTGCAGGGATGGCGTAACCAGCAGTTAAGTCGCGGCCTGAACCGGCAAGGGATTGACACTCGGATTGGTTTGATTCGACGGTTCACGCTGTTTTGTGAGAGAAGTCCCTGGGAGTGGACCCCGACGGACCTGGAGGATTTCACCGTCCATCTCACGAGCCGCGGAAAGCCTTTGGCCCGGTCCACTGTAAGGAGTTACCACGGAGTGGTTCGTGCGTTCTGCGCATACCTGACCGATGGTCGGTATGAGTGGATGAGGGAGTGCGAGACGAGATTCGGGAGTGCTCCGCAGCAGATATGCCATGACTGGAACACCACCGCTCACCTACTCGAGTACGAGGGTCGGGCCCAGCGGCGCGCTTTGACCTTCGAGGAACTCGAAGCGTTCTTCTCCTGCGCGGACCAGCGGGTCGACTCGATCGTCGCTACCGGGAAAAAGGGAGGGCTGGCCGCCCTTCGGGATGCTCAGATTTTCAAGACGGTCTACGCTTTCGGCCTACGCAGGGCAGAAGTGTTGGGACTTGATACGGCTGACCTTCGTCCAAATCCGGCGGCGCCCCGGTTTGGATATTTCGGTGCCGTCCAAGTGCGGTGGGGGAAAGGATCCCGAGGGTCCGGCCCGAAAAGGCGCACGGTGTTGACCGTGCCGGAATTCGATTGGGCCATCGAGGGCCTCCAGCAGTGGGTTGAGCAGGGACGCAGCCGCTTCGCGTCCACCAAGCCGAGCTCAGATGGCCGGGCTTTATGGCCGACAGAGCGGGGCACGCGCGTCTCTGACCGCTACCTCGCGCAGCGGTTCGCCGAGATCCGCGATGAAGCAGGGCTCCCACCTGAACTGAGCTTGCACTGTCTCCGCCACACCTACGTCACCAATCTCATCGAATGGGGATACTCGGAGAAGTTCGTTCAGGACCAGGTGGGGCATCTCTATGCTTCCACCACCGCCATCTACACCTCCGTGGGGGACGACTATAAGAACCGCGTCATCGCCCAGGCCCTCTTACGCATCTACGGAAGCACCAATGCCACTTCATGAACCTCAGCAACCTTTCACCTGGCACCTCAGGGAACACATGGCAGCAGCGGGGATGTTCAAGACCACCGATTTGGTGGAACCGCTCCGCGAAGCCGGTGTTCACCTATCCCGCGAGCAGGTTTACCGCCTCGTGACCAGTCCGCCGGCCCGGCTGAACATGGAAGTCCTCGCAGCTCTGTGCCAAATCCTCCGCTGCACACCAAACGACCTCATTCATGTGCGTGCCGCTCGACGAGGTGTCCGAGAAACCCGCCGGACCGGCACGTCGAATAGCGGAGCATCCGTCGGGGAGCTCCGCCCTATCCCGGCGCGTCTCCGGCGACCACCCAGCGAGTAAGCCACCACGTACAGACGACCACACTGACGACAACACCGAATGCTTCCCCGCAACTGTCACCTATGCCAGCGGACCATCACCGCGGGTTACACCCTTCTGGGTGGGCGGATCTGCAACCGTTGCTACTCCACCCTCCGCCGGTGTCCACAACCATGTCCTACCTGCGGGAAGGTAAAGGTGCTGGCCTTCCACGACAGCAAGGGGGTCATTGTCTGCGCCTCGTGCGCAGGAGTCCCTGCACGCTTCGCCTGCAAAAGGTGCGGGACGGAGGAACAACTCACCGGCTCCCACTGCGGCACATGCCGGCTCACTGAACGCGCCCGGACGCTCCTATCCCGCCCGGATCATACGATTCACCCAGGACTTGAAAGCTTCCTGACACACCTGCTGACCGTGCCTGACAAACGCACTGCTACCCGGTGGCTACGACATCCCGAAATCTTCGGCACGTTGCAGGCCATGGCTCACGATCTGCAGGACATCAGTCACGACACGCTGGACACGCTCACCCCATCACCCCGGATCCGGTACTTCCGCCGGATCCTCATGAACGCGGGGACATTGCCCGTCATCGACATCGAACTCCACGACTTCACCGTGCACGTCGAGAGAGCACTCAGCACCCTCCCACCCGCGCAGGCACTCGTCATCGAGCAGTACTACCGCTGGGAAATACTTAGGGCCCTACACCGACAAGCAGCACAGCGCCCGTTGCGTCCCAGCGAGTCCTACCGCCGACGCCAGGAGATCGTCGTCATTCAGGACTTCCTGACGCACCTTCATGAGTGCGGGACGAACCTCCAGGACATCACCCAAATCGACCTCGACCGCTATCTAGGACAAGCATCAACAACCGGTAACAGGCTCGGTGGTTTCGTTTCATGGGCCCGCAGAGTAGGGATTGCTCCGGCCCTTGCTACGCCTAGGAAGGGCCCATCGCGACCGCGAGCAGCAATGAGCGAAGCGCAACGATGGGCTCACATCGATCGGCTGCTCGGGGACACGACACTCGACACAACAGTGCGGCTGGCAGGACTCTTCATCCTCGTTTTCGCGCAACCTCTCACGAGCTGCGCACGGCTGAGACTCGCTGACGTGACACTCACGCCTAGTGCTACGACCATCAGGTTCGCGGCCGCACCCATCAAGCTCCCACCGAGCATCGCCCAGATACTGCGGCGCCACCTTGAACAGCCGGCGGTTCGCGCCATCTATCGTCCAGCAGCCGACATGTGGCTCTTTGACGGACTCATGCCGAACACCCACATCACCGAATCGAACCTGGCCAGAATGCTGAAGGACGTCGGCATCGCACCACGCCCGGCGAAGGAAGCAGCGGCACGCCAGCTGAGCTCGGCAATGCCCGCCCGTATCGTTGTCGACACTATCGGCATCTCACTCAACACCGCCAGCAAATGGGCCCAGGAATCCGGAGCGACATGGCGGCACTACCCTCATCTCAGATAGGGAACTATTGGAACAATGCACCAGCGAACACGTACCTTTCACCGACTACAAGGCCGCC
This sequence comes from Arthrobacter sp. BC5, assembly GCF_056680255.1. NCBI lineage: Bacteria > Bacillati > Actinomycetota > Actinomycetes > Micrococcales > Micrococcaceae > Arthrobacter > Arthrobacter sp. BC5. Next base: position 27,932 of record NZ_JBWXPX010000002.1, on the reverse strand, counting down.
ATCCGGGACGCGTTCAGCATCGACGAGACATTCCGGGACGAGGTGAAGCCGTCATGGAACGTGGCGCCGATGCAGGGGATCCCGTTCGTGTCCGAGCAGCTGCGCGAGGGCGAGCTGGTGCGCCGCCTCGAGATAGCCAGATGGGGACTCGTCCCTGTCTGGTCCAAGGACCCCAAGGGCGGGGCGAGGATTCTCTGCACTAGCGCCGGCAACTGAACGCGCTACCTATTTCGAAGCTGTCGGTATCGGGCGGGCGCAAATTGGCGCCTCCAGTTCTTCGCTCTTAGCCGCGATCGTCAGCTCCGTACCTTTGGCATGCCGAGCAGGGTGGCCCGTGGAGTCTTTGATGCTTCGGCGATCTTTTCTTGCAGCAGTCGCATCGTCAGATCGATGCCTTCAATCTCGCCTTCCCAGCCTTCGGCTTTTGCACGGGCGCGTCGTTGGTGAAGATCTTCCTCGATGTCCTGCAGCCGAGGTAGTAATTTCGGGTCGACTTGCAGGACGGGGCATCGGATGCAGGCGTGTTCGTGTTGGCACGGGGTTCCGTAGGGTCTGGCGCAGGATCCCAGTTCCACTTTGCGTTTGTCGAAGTGTTCTTCGAAGTCCGCCCATTCCTGCTCGGTGACGCCGGTGTATTCGTCGGTTGGTCGTTGTGCACGGCGTCGGGCTAGAAAGTCTTGGTAGTGACGGACTGTGTCTTCCTCGAAGACTGCGACGTATCCCTGGGTGGTTTGGAGGTTCACGTGTCCGAGTAGGCGTGCCCCGATGTGAATGGGTAGTCCGGAGTTGACCAGTTCGGTGGCGAAGATCCGGCGGAAGTCGTGCGGTGTGAAGTGCATGCCGTCGAAGGCTTCGCTGGTGGCGGATAGTTGCTTGCAACGCCTGATCAGCATCTGTCTGACGTTTGTTGCGCTCAGCACTCCTCGGCCCAGAGCCGGGCGTTGGAAGAGATACGGCAGAGGTTCTGACCAGAGTCTTTCCTGGGGGTCGTACCGGCGCACGACCGGCACTGACCGTCCCGTGCCCTGATTTCGACGGATGATCATCGCCAGGACATGCAGGAGGGCTGCGGACATGGGTATGACGCGTTCTCTGTCGCTCTTGGATGGTGCGATCACGAGCAGACCTATGACTTCACCGTTCGGTCGTTGGTACTGGCGGATACTCAGTTGCGTGAGTTCAACGAGCTCCTCGACTCGCACCCCCGTGTGCCGCATCGTCTCGATGCAGGCCCACTCCCAGAAGGTGTCGTCCTCCTCAAGGGTGATGTTGCGTATCTGTCCTGTGTCAGCGTGTTGAAGGCGTACGGCGTGGACTCCTGAGCTGCGGTTTTGGCGGTCGTGGACGGTGTCCGTCCTCCGCCACGTCTTCCCGCCATGGGTGAGGGTAGAACCGGGGGAGGTGTCCTCGCCGGCCGGCAGTAGGGCCTGAATCTCCTCGAGGTGAGTGTTGAGGTGCTCAAGTAGTGCGGGCAGGAGGGGTTGTCGTATCCGGGTTCTATCGGCCATCCTCTCCGCGACTCTATGCCGTCGTTCGCGGGCCTTCCGGACCTCCGACGCTGTGACCGGATTTGGTGCATCCCAAATGCCCCAGCGTGCAGGGTTCTCGAGTGCCATCTCGTGCAGTTCAAGGTAGAACACCCGGACAGGCCCCAGGATGTATCCCCGAGATTTCCTGTGCCCACCGGACAGGCGTTCCTCCAACCCGCCATGCCAGCTGGCAAAGGTGTCGGGCGTTAGGCGGAAGTCCGCTTGGTCAGGGTTGATGACCTCGATTTGTTTCCAGAACAGGCCGACGATCCTGTGGGAGAGCGAGAACAGGGTGGTGTAGTCGATGCCGTCCCGCCGGCGCTGTAGGTAATCGATGAGCACCTGACGGACTGATTTGTTACTGACGTGGTGGCGGTCGACCAGTTCCTCGATCGTGAGCTGCCGGTGACCACTGAGACAGGCGATCAGGGTCGGCGGTGTCGATGCCGGGAAGTGGCCTATCCGATGGAGGATCTCCCAGGCGTGGGAGCCGTCCCATCGATCCTGAGCGGGTAGATCGCCTCGATTTCTCGCTTGTCGTAGTTCCAACACGCAATGGAGGAACACCGCCGGTGTCAGGTGCTGCATGGCAATTCCTTGGCTGATAAGGAAACCGGCGACGTCCGCGGTTGCTCGCCGGTGGGCTGCTGCACCTGTGCCGCTCGTCTTGGCCGCAATGACGAATCGCTCGAAAGCAGGATCCTGTTCGGCCGTCAGTAGAGCTGCTGGTAGGTCCATGATCCTGTTTGCGCGGATGGAGGCGAGTGAGGGGCGGAAGACTCGGAGACTTATCGCTGTGCGGAAGCCTGCTGCCATAGCTTCCCGGGCAGCAGCGCGCCCCTCTCGCGGTCCGCCCGTCGCCGCGACGGTTGCCTGCGGGCTATCGAGCCCGCTGGCGACCCACCGTTCGGTCCAGGTCTCTCCTTCGAAGCGGGCCAGGTGTCGCAAGAAGACCCTGAGAAAGTGGCGTCTCTGTTTCTGCGCTTCGCGAGAACCAGGCCAGGCTTCGTCGACCAACTCGATGATCGACTCAAGTGGCGTGCTCTCGAGATCGCCGAAACGACCGGGAGGTGATTCCGGTCTGGGAGCGGCCTCTGGAAGGATTTTCGGGTGTTCAGCTGACTCAGCGAGGGCACGGGCAGCTGAAATTCTAAGCACCGAAGACCACCGACGCGTCCTGCTCGTCATAGCCCGGCGCATAGGTTCTCAGACGTTGTGGCCGGTCGTAATGGGCTTGCAGCCGATCGAAGAGGTCATCGACGCGAACCGCGGTGTAGATGGCAGTGGTGCTGATGTCCGCGTGGCGCAGAATTGCCTGCACGTCGGTAAGGGCAAAAGAAGGATCGTTGGCGAGCCGTGTCGCCGCCGTATGGCGAAGATCGTGGAGCGTCCAGTTCGTGGCGATCTTCTCGTTTGCTCGCTGAAGGACCCGCCGGGCGGCGGAGTACGTCAGTGTCCGTGGTGCACCTCGTCGAGTACGCCACAGCGGCTCGTCTGGTGCCGGAGTCCCATCCTCGGCAAGGTAAAGCGCCAGATAACGCAGCCCTTCCGGTGACACGGGAACTGACTGCTTCTCTCTACTGCCCTTGCCGATGACGTACAGGACCTGGCGGGACCAGTCGACATCCGCCAGCCGAAGGGTCAGCAGCTCACTCGCCCGCGCTCCGCTGGAAACGTAGAGGGACAAGAGGGCGCGATCACGGGTGCAGTTCATAGACAGGAACAGCTCGTCCCAGAGGTTGTCCGGTATGGCCCTGGGCAGGGTTCGGGGGACCTTCTGGCGTAATCGTCCGCGGTGAGGATATTGCCAGTTGGAACGGAAAGACTCTGAACCGTTGGTGTCCCACCAGTTCGCTGTCGTGCCGGGTACCGGATTCACGACGGGACCGTCTCCGAGGCTGGAATGGAACTCGTAGAACTGATGCACCACGCTGAGTGCGTGATTGATGGTCCGGGGTGCGAACCCGAGGGAGAGCGAAGGCTTTCCCGTCTTCGGGTTCACGCTCCCTGGTCGGCTCGTTTCCGAAGCGTTGCGGCCACGCTGGTAGTTGGAGGCGTTGCGCATCCAGCTCACGAACACCTCGGCCTCCGCCGGCGTTGACGCATTCCACGGCGTTTCAAGACACCACATCAACCTGAACCAGCGAAGCAGATCGAAGGCATAGCTTCGGCAGGTCAGCACACTCATGTCACAAAGCATGAGATGCCGTAGGTATTGTTCGATAGGAGCGACTTCACGGCCTTCGGCATCCAGGACTCTCACTCCTTGCCGAGCTGTCGCGGCTACTACGATGCCGACTCGAGGTGGATCCAACTCGCCGTCCGCTACGCTGCGTCGATCAGAAATCACGGGCTCACTCTCCCATGTGTGCAGTAAGGATTGGAACCATCACCTGCGCGGCAATTCGTTCCAGGAGGCGTCGACCAAGTGGGAGCGCTTCCTTTACATGGGTTCGCCACTAGGGTCCGTTAGGGTTCTCCGCATGACTTTCACCTTGGACGGATCTCCCGAATCGACCCAAAAAACCTGCTCCATGTGCGGTGCGACGAGCGTTGTTATCCATCACTTCATCCTGAAAGACCACAACGCGTTTGCCATTGGAGAGACCGAGCTGCACCAACACGGCGGTAATCCGGAGGCGTGGATCAACATCGTCTTCGGCTCTTTCAACGACGATGAGTACGAGGACCACGTGACTTTCGGTTGCAGGGTAGGTCTTTTCACCGAGGACGGCGAGTTGGCTTCCAGCCTCATCGACTCGAACCACACCTCACCCAGCACTCCCGTCTGGGGTCTGCGGCTGACTCGAGAACAAGCCCTTAGCCATGACTTGCTTCCGGCCTTATGGGAGGTAGTTGATTGGCTTGTACTCGAAGACCCGCAGACCCACCAACACCTTTACGGGCACTCCTTCGACCAGCCTCGTTTGTGATGGACCTGCAGACGGAGGAATTGGCGGAAGCGGCACGTCAAGTGGTCGCGAGCCTAGGTGGTAGTCCCGGAAACCTCATCCGCTCTTCGCGCCGGGTCTTAAACCAACCCCCTATTGGGTTGAATGGCAGCAGGGGTAAGTAGTGCAGTCAACACGGATGATCAACGCCCGCAGCGAGACGGTGACGGAGAAGCCGTCGTTTCGCGCCGCGGCCGCGAAGCGGCGAGCCCTGATACCCGCGAACGGGTACTACGAGTGGCAGAAGAACGAGGACGGGACGAAAACCCCGCACTACCTGCACGGCGAGGACGAGGAGCAGCTGCTGGGCTTCGCCGGCCTGTACGAGTTCTGGCCCGACCCGACGAAGGCCGAGGATGCCGAGGACAGGTGGCTGGTCACAGCGACGATCCTCACCCGGGCCGCGCATGACGCGCTCGGGCACATTCATGATCGGACGCCGGTCATCATCCCGAAGGACCTGCAGGATCAGTGGCTGGACCCGACCATGACCGAGCGGGACCAGGTGCAGCACTTCATCGACACCATCCCCGAACCCAACCTTGTTCCGCGGATCGTCGGCAAGGAAGTCGGATCCGTCCGCAACAACGGGCCAGATCTCATCTCACCACTTGCTTAGGTGAGCGTCAGCTGCCGGAAGGCAGAATGGGACCGTGGTGTGCGGCGCAAGGTGCGCCGCTCACCTCGGTGTTAAAGCCAGGAAGCGGGATCCACTGTTTGGCCGCTGACGACTACCTCGAAGTGCAGGTGGCAGCCGGTGGAGTTCCCGGTGGATCCGGCGACTCCGATGGGATTCCCGGTTCCGACGGACTGGTTCAGCTGCACCCCGATGGTTTCCAGGTGGTTGTAGGTGGTCTGAAGACCGTTTCCATGATCGACGACAATCCGGTTGCCGCCACCGTAGGCGCTGAACCCCGCTTCAATGACTGTCCCTGCGGCGGAACTGAGGACCTGGGTGCCGCATCCGGCTGCGAAATCAGTGCCGGTATGGAACTCCCCGGCACCGCGGTAACCATAGGGGGAGTTCACCGACGCGTTCGCCAGAGGCAGGCTCAGCCGGCTCACTGGCGCCGTTGCAGGTGCTGGCACGGGTGCCGATACCGCCTGAACACTTATAGCCGGCACGGCAAGTGTCGCCGGCACTGCTACAGGTGCTACTGGCGCCGCCGTTGCAGGTGCCGGTAACGTCGGGACAGCGCTAGCCGGCACGGCGGGTGCAACGGGGGCAGGGCCTCCGATGGCAACCTCACCCGTCAGAGCGATGATGTCGCCGGGGTAGATGATGGTGTTCTGGTTCATCCCGTTGAGGGTGAACACGGTGTCCAGCTCTACGCCGTACTGTCCGGCGATGTTTCCCAGGGTGTCACCGGACACGACTGTGTGAGTAGTCGGCGTCGGGGCGTTCACCTCACCCTTCACGCTGATGGTATTGCCCGGGTAGATGATGGTGTTCTGGTTCATCCCGTTGAGGGAGAACACGGTGTCCAGCTCCACGCCGTACTGTCCGGCGATGTTTCCCAGGGTGTCACCGGGAACGACCGTATGGGTAGTTGCGCCGCTCTCGCCCTGATGGGTGTCGGTGGTGGCGTTGGCTGGAAGGCCGGCACTGAGCAGTAGACCGGATGCGGCGGCAACGATGGCCGTTGAGCGGCCTATATTTCCCGCGTGCGAGCTCACCGCGTCCGACACTGCCCGCACCGGGCGGCTGCGGACAGGAATTGCGCGGTGGCGCGCCGAATGATGGTTCTTGGACAAGAAGTAGCCTTTCCCACTGCCTACGGAGTTAGCTGTCGGACTCGGATGGGATCATCCGGACGCTGAAATCCCTCAACGGATTGATCAGCGGCTTAGCCCCAAGGGCTTCAGTGAAGCCCACCGGTGGTTCCCCCGCTCCTGCCTGATGTTCACTGCAGACGGGCCCGGGGACAGCGGCAGGATTGAGCAAATTTGTTCACCGGGCGAACACCTCTGATGGTGTTACGCCAACCAGTGTTGACCTTCCCCTAGGGGGCAAGGTCAATACTGGGCGAATCCCGCCCCCGGCGGCTGCCCCAACTCTCAGCGCGTGGCCCGCCTTCAGGTGCTCACCTGCACCACGTATTTCTCGGGATCAGGGTGCACCGGCTTGACCTTCCCCCAGAGAGGAATGTCGATCATGGGGCTGAACGGAGTTGTGTGGTCCCGGTTGCGCCTGACGGCCAGTCGGGGTCGGGCGGCACGAAAGCTCGAAAGGATTAATCATGTCCACAGATGCGAAGCTAAACGAACGCTCCGGCCTGACGCTGACGGCGGGTTTTTTGCTGTCCATGGCTGGTCTTGTTCTCGTGGCACTGCTGTGCTGCGGAGTGCCGGTCTTGCTCATCGCGACCGGTGTCTTCGGGGCAACAGGTGCAGTGATCGGCAGCTCCTGGATGCTCGCCACCGCAGGAATCGTCGCAGCTGGCCTTCTGCTGTGGATGCTGCGGCGCAGTACCGGCAGGACAAGGACGGCCAGTGACTGCTGTGCCCCCGGAATTGATCAAGGTCCGCCCTCGTGCTCGGATGCTTCCCCGGCACTTACGCCACCGGCTGCCTCTGACAAGGGGGCAGGTAGATGACCGGGGCGCTGGGTCTGGCTTTTGTCACCGGGATGCTCGCGACCGTGAATCCGTGTGGGTTCGCGATGCTGCCGACCTACCTGGCGTACTTCATCAGCTCCGGCACTGAGGGTACTGGCGCCGGGCGTAGGCGGCCGCTGCTGGCGGGACTCCGGGCAGGCGTTGCGCTGAGCGGCGGGTTCGCCGTGGTTTTCGTGACCGCCGGTCTGCTCGTCGCGGTGGGACTGCGGTCCATTGCTTCCGCGCTGCCGTGGGCAGCGGTTCTCATCGGTGCCGTGATCGTCATTGCCGGGCTCGGCATGCTGTTCGGCTGGAAACTGCCCGGTACACGGGTGAACCTCCACCGGTTCCTCAGGACGGATGGGACAGGCTCGGGACTTAAAGGAGTATTCGGCTACGGTGTGGCCTACGCAGTCGCCGCCCTTTCCTGCAGTCTGGCCCTGTTGCTCGCTGTCGTGGCGCAGGCCGTGTCTACGGGAAGCCTGCTCGGGCTCCTGGCCGTCTTCGCCGCCTACGCCGCCGGGTCGTCTGTGGTGCTGATCCTTCTCTCCCTCGGCGCAGCAGTGGCCCGCGATGCCGTGGCCCGCCACGTCCGCCGGCTGCTGCCCTACATCAACCGCCTCGGTGGTGCCGCGCTGGTCCTGGCCGGGATCTATCTGCTGCTCTACTGGGTTCCGGCCCTGAGCGGCGGGAAAGCCGGCGGGATCATGAGCCCGGCAGTCACCGCGGCCAGCGTCAAACTGTCCGGTTTCATCACGGACACCTGGCCGGTCATCACGATCGCGGCTGTGCTCGCCATCCTCGCCGTGGCCGCCGTGTCCCTGCGGCACCGCAGCACCATAAAACCCCCAAGCGCCGACACCTCCACCGATTCCGGAACCGGCACGGGTTCCGGCGTCGGGCCGGAAACCGGACGCGGGATGACCACCACCAGTATTGGCACGGATTCGTGCTGCGCCCCTGACATTTCGGAACCGGTCATCGACCGCAACCCACAGCAAGGAACCCCATGACAGTCACCACCAACCGCCGGCGCACCCTCACCCTCACGGCTCTCATCGCGGCCGCGGTCATCGTGGTGGTCCTTGCCCTCACGGCGCTGAACCGGGGCGCAGAAGCCGGCACGAGTGCAGGCGGAACCGGTGGAAACGGCGTGCAGAGGATCGACATGACCTCCACGGAGGGAGAACCGGTCGCCATACCCGGGGAGCGTCCCACGGTCCTGTATTTCATGGCGAGCTGGTGCTTCACTTGTGTCCCCCAGGCAGAAGCCATGAAGGAACTCGAAGCCGAGTACGCCGACCAGGCCCAGTTCGTTGCCGTCGACGTGACACCTGAGAACACGAAAGCCGAGGTCGATGGTTTCCGTGAACTGGCAGGGTTCCCCGGGCACCCCTACGTGGTCGATGAAACCGGCCAGCTGTCCAAGAAGTACGAAATCATTTCCCTGGACTCGACCGTGGTCGTCGCTCCGGACGGTGAAGTACTGGCCCGCGCTGACGCGCAACCGATGGAAACCGAAGCCCTGCGGGCCTTTCTCGACAAGACACTGCCCTGACCACAGGGCCACCAGCCGAGAGACCCCACGCGGCGGCACGACGGCGGCACCGGGGTCTCTTGTGCTGGGTAGTCACCGGCAGTCAGCTACCCCGTCGGCGGTGCGAAAACTCCTTGACCTTCCCCCGTAGGGGAAGGTGCAAACTGAAGTAAATCATTGAAAAAAACCAGCCATCAGCTCCGTCGGCGCCTAACAACCCGGCACCTGGTGGTGATGTAGGGAGATTCTCATGAACGAGGCAGTGCCGGATTTCGACTTGGCCATTATCGGTTCCGGTGGTGGTGCGTTCGCTGCCGCGATCAGGGCGACGAATCTGGGCAAGCGGGTCGTCATGATCGAGCGCGGGACCGTAGGCGGAACGTGCGTGAACACCGGGTGCATCCCCTCAAAGGCCCTGCTCGCAGCGGCTGAGGCACGCCACACTGCCCAGGACGCCGGCAGGTTCGCGGGCATCACGGCCACCGCGGACCCTGTTGACATGGAAGCGCTGATTGCGGGCAAGCGTGCCCTGGTGGAAGTTGTCCGCTCCGATAAGTACGTGGACCTTGTCGCGGACTACGGGTGGGAGTTGCGCCAGGGCAATGCCGTGTTCACCGGCACCGCCGCGGACCCTGCACTGGAAGTCACCGCCAATGACGGGACCCGGGAAACGATCACGGCCGCCCACTACCTCGTGGCGACCGGATCCACGCCGTGGGCTGCACCGATCGATGGCCTGGACACGGTCGATTACCTGACGTCAACCACGGCCATGGAACTCGATGAGGTGCCCGAGTCGCTGCTGGTCATCGGCGGCGGGTACGTCGCCCTGGAACAGGCCCAGCTGTTCGCCCGTCTCGGCTCGAAAGTCACCATGCTGGTGCGCTCCCGCCTGGCATCCGGTGAGGAACCCGAAGCGTCCCGGGCATTGATGAGTGTTTTCGCCGATGAGGGCATCCGGGTCATCCGCCGCGCCACCGTCGCCTCCATCACCACGTCAGAGGACGGGGACATCATCGCCGAGGCGGACATCGCCGGCGGACGCGAGAGCATCCGGGCCTCCAAGGTCCTGGTTGCAACCGGACGGCGCCCGGTCACCGATGGGCTGAACTTGGCCGGGGTGGGAGTGAAAACCGGGAACAAGGGTGAGGTCGTGGTCGAGGACACCCTCGTAAGCTCCAATCCGCGGGTCTGGGCCGCCGGTGACGTGACCGGGCACCCCGAATACGTGTACGTGGCCGCAGCCCACGGCACCCTGATAGTTGACAACGCCTTCAGCGACGCCGGCCGGGCCGTGGACTACAGCCACCTGCCCCGGGTCACGTTCACCAGCCCCAACCTCGCGGCGGTCGGCATGACCGACAAGCAGGCAAGGGACGCCGGAATCAAGTGCGAATGCCGGGTCGTGCCGCTGGAATACGTACCCCGCGCCCTGGTGAACCGGGATACCCGTGGATTCATCAAAATGGTCGCAGACGCCGACACCGGCCGGATCGTTGGTATCACCGCCGTCGCGAAGGAAGCCGGTGACCTCGCCGCCACAGGCGTCTACATCCTGCAGGCCGGGATGACCGTCGATCAGGTCGCGAACCTGTGGAGCCCGTACCTGACCATGGCTGAGGGCATCAAGATCGCAGCCCAATCCTTCCGAACCGATGTCTCCAAACTCTCCTGCTGCGCGGCCTGAGCACCGGAGAATCTGCTCATCACAAGCACTGGCGCACCACGCATCGAAAGGAAACAACCGCGATGAACAGCCTCAATGAGGTCACTGACCGGCTCGCGTCCAACGAGACAGGGATGGAGCCCTGGCTGTGGATGCCTCTGCTCAAACTCCTCGCCCTGGGCGACCCGGTCGATGTGAGGGACCTCGCCGCGGCGACCGGCCGGCCCCTGGAAGAGGCCCGGACAGCGCTCGAGGCGATGGGCGACACCGAGTACGACGGGTCCGGGCGGATCATCGGGCAGGGCCTGACGCAGCGCCCCACCCAGCACCGCTTCGAGGTGGACGGCGAACAGCTCTACACCTGGTGCGCACTGGACACCCTGATCTTCCCCACCTTGCTGGGCGCATCCGCGCGCATCGAATCCGCCTACAAGGCCACCGGCACCCCGGTACGGGTGGCCGTCACAGCAACCGGTGTCACCAGCGTCGAACCGGCCACCGCCGTGGTGTCGCTCGTGAACCCGGAAGACATCAGCTCCGTCCGCTCATCCTTCTGCAACCAGGTCCACTTCTTTGCTTCACCCGAAGACGCCGCGCCTTGGCTCAAAACCCACCCCGGCGGCACCATCATGCCCGTCCAGGAGGCCTACGAGCTCGGCTCCTCCATGGCCGAGAAAATGCTCACCCAGGCACCAGCGCACAGCACCGGCCAGCCGGGAAACGGGGCGCAAAGCTGCAGCTGCTGAACCTGATGCCTGTGCGCCCTACTGACACTCCGGCCCCTGTACCGGGGCCGGTGTGTGGGTGCGGGGAATGGGCGGTACGCGAGTTGTTTGACTAACCCGAAAGATCCACCAAATCTGAAGGAGAACCATCATGAGCGAACACTTCGACGTCGCCGTCCTCGGCATGGGACCAGGCGGGGAGGTCGCCGCGGACCGCCTCCTGAAAGCCGGGAAGAAAGTCGTGGTGTTCGAGCGTGAACTTATTGGTGGGGAGTGCGGCTACTGGGCATGCATCCCCTCCAAGACGGTATTACGGCCGCCGGAAGTGCGCACAGAAGTTCAACGAGCCGCCGGTGTCGCAGGCGCTGAGCTGGACTGGGCGGAAACCGCGAAGTACCGGGACTACATGATCCGCAACCTCGATGACCAGGCCCAGGTCGAGGGGTACACCAAAGAAGGTGCCGTCGTGATCAAGGACGAAGCCCGGATCAGCGCACCGGGCGTCATTCAGGCCGGGGACCGTGAGATTACGGCCGAGCACATCATCATCGCCACCGGCTCCGACGCCGTCATCCCCCCGTTGGAAGGCATTGACCAGATCACGGCCTGGACAAACCGTGAAACCTACACGACCAGCACCCTCCCAGACCGGGCGGTCATCATCGGCGGCAGCGCGGTCGGCGTGGAAACAGCGACGTTCCTGGCCCGCTTCGGAGTCACCGTCACCCTGATCCACCGCGGCGAACGGTTGCTGGACAGGGAAGACCCCCAGGTGGGGAAACTCGCACACCAGTACCTGCAGGACGAGGGCATTGATATCCGGCTGGGCACCTCCGCCGCCCGGGCACGACGCGACGGCGCGGACAGCATCATCACCCTCGAGACACGCGACGGTCAACCAGCAGGCGAGGTCGCAGCGGATGTCGTGATCTTCGGTACCGGCCGCACACCGCGTACCGAGGGACTCGGATTTGAGAACGCCGGGGTGACACTCGGGGATCGAGGGCAGGTCCAGGTGGATGATCGCTGCCGGGCCGGCGAGAACACGTGGGCTATAGGCGACGTCACGGGCATCATGCCCTTCACCCACGTGGCGAAATACCAGGGCCGGATCGCAGCCGATGCGATCCTCGGTCGACCCCACGCGGCTACCTATGAGGGCATACCGCGCGTGGTGTTCGCCGATCCAGAAATCGCCGCCGCCGGCCTGACTCATGAGCAGGCAGCACAGCAAGGCATCCGCACTGCTTCGGCTGAGCTCGACCTGGCCAACGCTATCGCCCGACCCTGGACGTACGAACAGGACCCCCGGGGACATCTCGGTCTCCTCGCCGACGCGGACCAAAAAGTCCTCATCGGAGCCTGGGCTGTCGGGCCTATGGCGGGGGAGTGGATTCACTACGCTTCCATGGCCATCCGCACCCAGTTGCCGATTGACACACTCCTGGACCAGGTCGCCCAGTTTCCCACCTACCACGAGGCTTACCAGACAGCCCTCGAACAACTCGACCTCCACTAGCGATCCGGTCTTGGCCAGCAGCCCTTTCAGGGGTGAGAGCCGTACTAACCCTTCAGAGGAGAACGCCGTTTCGACAGGTTTATAAGGAAAGGGAATCGCGTGGTTGAACGTCTGATCGTCATTGGTGGTGACGCAGCAGGGATGAGTGCGGCGTCTGCGGCCCGCCGGCAGGTGCCGACGAACGAGCTGGAGATTATTGCCTTCGACCGCGGCAACTACACCTCTTACTCTGCGTGTGGTATCCCGTACTTCATCGGGAAGGATGTGGCTGATGTCGGGTCCCTGATTGCTCGCACTCCCGAGGAGTTTTTACGAAACCACGACATTGACGCGCGGATCAGGCATGAAGTGCTTGAGGTCGATCTGAATCGTCAGGCTGTGCTGGTCCGTGACCTCTCCAAGGGTGCCGAAGTCTGGGAAGGCTATGACCAGCTCATGGTCGCAACCGGAGCCGTTCCCGTCCGCCCTCTGCTGCCCGGAATCGACGCAAAGGGAATTTACGGTGTGCAGACGCTCGATGAGGGACTTGCGCTCCGGGCCGCACTGGAGCGGGAGCGGCCTCGGCGGGCGGTGATTGTCGGCGCCGGATATATCGGACTCGAGCTGGCCGAAGCGCTCTCTGCATGGGGTGTGGGCATAACAGTCGTCGGACGTGGACAGGCCCCGCTGCCGGGGCTGGATCCCGACATGGGAGCCCTGATCGGTGATGCCATGCGGGGCTACGGGATGAGTGTCCGGCTCAATGAGACCGTGACCGGCTTTGAGACCAGGGACGGACAGGTGTCCGCCGTCGTGACTGATCAGGCCACCCTTTCCGCCGACGTCGTGATTCTGGGTCTTGGAGTACGTCCCAACACGGCACTGGCCGCACAGGCGGGGATACCCCTGGGCGAGACAGGAGCGATAGCGGTAAACCAGAGGATGCGCACCGGAATCGACGGCGTATGGCGGCCGGTGACTGCGTGGAGAAGTTTCACCGTGTCGCGCGGCACCACGTAAAAATGGCTTTAGGTACCCACGCCAACAAGGAAGGCCGCACCGCCGGAATCAACATCGGGGGTGGTTATGCGACTTTCCCTGGAGTGATCGGTACCGCCGTCACCAAGATCTGTGATGTTGAAGCCGCCCGGACCGGGCTCGGAGAGAACGAGGCACGCCAAGCAGGTTTCGATCCCATCACCGAGGTTGTGGACTCAACCACCCGGGCCGGGTACTACCCCGGGGCGAAACCCATCCGCACCAAGCTCATCGCCGAACGTGGCACGGGCCGACTGCTCGGCGGACAGATTGTTGGTGAGGAAGGAGCAGCCAAACGCATCGACGTCCTCGCAGTCGCACTCTGGCACGAAACGACCGTCGAGGAGCTGCTCAATGTAGACCTGTCCTATGCGCCCCCGTTTTCCCCGCTGTGGGACCCGGTGCTGATTGCTGCACGCAAAACATGGCAGAAAGTGGCCGCCCAACGCGGCGGAACAAAACTTGGATGATGTGAGACCTTGGGCGGTGCGCTCATCGATTGAGCCGCTGAGGACACCGGCAGCACGTTAAAGCGAAACTAGATCACCCCTCAACGTTCCAGTAACATGGAAGGTTGAGGGATTGATTCCAAAGCGAGGTGGATCATGCGTATCGGCGAAGTTGCAGTGGCATCCGGAGTGACGACCAAGGCACTGAGGTTTTATGAGGAGCGTGGGCTGGTGCCCTACGCGGATCGCGCCACCAACGGTTATCGGGACTATCCCGAGGAAACCGTCAGCAGGATTCAATTCATCCGGCGCAGCCAGGTGGCAGGTTTGTCCCTGGCTGAAATCCGGGACATTCTCCGCGTCCGGGACGCTGGCCAGGCACCCTGCGCCCATGTGCGGGACCAGCTGTCTGAGCACCTGACCCACCTGGACCAGCAAATCGCCGAGCTCACCGCGCTCCGGGAGACCGTCGCAGGGTTCCACAAAAACGCCGCGGAAGGTGATCCCGACCAATGTAAGGCCGAACATATCTGCAGCTACCTCTAAAGCGGCCCGCTTAGGCTCGGGCTATTCCTGCTCGGCTGGGCCGGGGCGAAGTCACCTGACGCTTCTCGAGCGCTCCGTCTGGTCTCGGGCCGGGCCCTGGGGCTGAATACCCGGGGCGCAGCAGTCGTCCCCGCTCACGGAGCCATGGGAGGAGCGGCGGCGGAAGGCCCAGACCAGCACCCCTGCGACCAGTGCAATCGCGGCGGTAATTAGCCACGGATTCCCCACCAGTGATCCGGTCGCACCGAGTGCTCCGGCGGCAATCAATAACGGCAGACCGCAGCACATGACATGGAGTAGCACGAAACCTCCGACAACCAGCTTCGTCCGATTGCCCTGATCCTTCTGGGTCGTCTGCATGGCCATTCCTTCCAATATCCCCGCTGCTTTCGACCACAACGGCCGCATACGCTGTCCGCGGGGTCCCACTCTTCCAGTGTCGACCCTCCACTAGATGTACTGACCGGACACGTTGGTCAATCGTGAGAAGGGCGGCTGGTTGCTGCAGGCTGTGTGGGGCCGGTGATGGTTGTAGTAGTGCAGCCAGCCGTCGAGTTCGCCGCGACGCTCCGTCTCGGAGGTGTAGCAGCGGGCGTAGGCCCAGCCGTCGGCCAGGGTGCGGTGGAAGCGCTCGATCTTGCCGTTGGTCTGCGGGCGATACGGCCTGGTCCGTTTGTGCCTGATTCCCAGCTCGGCGCAGGTGTCGCGCCACAGGTGTGAGCGATAGGCGCCACCGTTGTCCGACAGGACCCGCTCGACGGTCACCCCGCGGGCGTTGAACCACTTGACGGCCCTGGCCAGGACCGCTGTGGCGGTGTGGGCTGTTTCGTCGTCGTGGATCTCGGCGTAGGCGACGCGGGAGTGGTCGTCGATGACGGTGTGGACGTAGGCCTTGCCCATCAACGGGTCGTAGTGCTTGTTCTTGGGCTTGTCGGGTGTGGCTGCGCGGTTCTTCTCGCCTTGTCGTCGGCCGACGTAGCGCCAGCCTCCGCCGTCTGGGATGTTGCCGAGCTTCTTCACGTCGACGTGCAGCATCGCCCCGGGGTGGTCGTGCTCGTAGCGACGAACAGGCTCTCCAGTGGCACGGTCGACGTGCGACAGGCGGTTCAAGTGGACGTCGACCAAGATCCGGTGGACTGTCGACGGAGCAACGCCAATCCGGTATGCCAACTGAACCGGACCTTCCCGCAGACGCAGCCGGAGCTGGATACAGCGCTTCGCAGTCGTGGGGCTGGTCTTGTTCGGGGAGCGGTGAGGCCGTGAGCTGCGGTCCTGCATGGACTGACCGGCCCGGTAGCGGTCAGCCCAGCGCTTCACGGTGGGCCAGGAGACCTGGAACCGGGCAGCGACCTCGCTGATCGGCCATCCGTGGTCAACAACCAGCTGGGCAACCTTGAGGCGGTGACGCGGAGTGAGGGCGGCATTGGCGTGGGACATGGTGGTCTTCCTGGTGACGAGCGGGTGGAGACAGTGATGGGGCTGCACCCTGTGGTGCAGCCCCATCGATTCGGTATGTCAGTTGCCGTCCGTGTCCTCGCTGTTCGGCGCTGAAGAGGCAGCCGTCTCGGTGGGTGTTCCCTGCTCGCTCTGGGGCTGGTCGTCATCGTCGGGCACGATCTGGGCCCCGCAGCAACTGCTGTCCTGCTTGCGTGCGGTGAAGAGGTCCTTGAGTCCCATGGTTGCTTGTTCTCCTCGTGTGGTTGGGAATGTGGTGGTTGGGTCAGGCGATCAGTGGGATGAGGTAGCCGGCGGCGATGGCCGTGCCGATGACAGTGACCACGAAAGTGACGACCAGTCGGGGCTTGAACAAGGCGGTGAGCATCGAGATCTCGGGGATCGAGGCTCCGGCGCCGCCGATCATCAGCGCGAACACTGCACCTAGCCCCATGCCGGTCGAGCTGAGGGCCAAGCCGATGGGCAGCATCGTCTCGATACGCACGTAAAACGGAACGCCAAGCACGGCGGCCAACGGCACGGCCCACGGTTTGTCGTCGCCAGCGACCGCGGCGAGTTGGTCCTGAGGCACGAAACCGTAGATAAATGCACCGACCGAGACACCCAGCACCATCGGGACGAGCAGCGGTCTCAGATCGGCCCAGGCCTCGCCGAGTGCGGGCCGGATCTCGTTGCGCAGGCCTGCCCAGGGGTGGGGGGTGCTGTCGTCGCCGACGACCTTGACTCGCTTGAGCTGGCTGGCCATGCCGAGTCGTTCCCATACTAGGGGGGCGAGCAGGGACCATGCGGCGGTGACCACCGTGTAGACCAACGCGATACGCCAGTCGAACAGCAGCACCACCCCGGCCACGATGATGGGATCCAGCAGCGGTGACGAGATCAGGAAGGTCATCGACGTCCGGAACGCCACCCCCGACTTCAACATCCCAGCCAGCACCGGCAGCGTCGAACAGGAACAGAACGGCGTGATCGCCCCCAGCAGTAGCCCCTTGAGCGGGCCGGGAAGGCGCCCATCGGCCATCCAGCTCTGGATCCGATCCGGCCCGAACCGCCGGTTCACCAGCGCAACGAGCACCGAGATCAGCGAGAACAGGACGAGCAACTCGACCAGGATCAACCCGAAGGTCTGTACCGCATGAATCACCGCGCAGCACCCTCAGTCGATGCCTGACCCTCCCCTGCTGGGGCAGTGCAGCACGCCTTCTGTCCCTCTGGAGTGAGAGTCGCCAAGTGAGCGAGCCACTGCACCGGCGCCGCCAACTGCTCACAACACAGCGCGTAGATGTTGGACCGGCCCTCGGCCCGCACACTGATCAGCTGCGCTTGCCGCAAGGCTGCCACATGGTGACTCACCAGCGCCTGGCTCAACCCGGTGGCCTCCTGCAACTTCTTGTTCGAGCACGCCCCCGCCGCAAGCGTCAGCACGATCATCAGTCTGTTCTCGTCTGACAAAGGCTTCAACAACGGAGCAAGCATCCGCGCGTGATCCCGCGCCGACAGGTCCGTGCGCGGCAGGGCAACATCCAGTGAAACTGTCATACCCACACTATAGACAAGCGTGGCCTTCTGTCACAAGTGGCCGACGAGACTCAGAGAAAGTCCCCGCGTAGCCAGGGGTCGTGCCTCATAGAAAAGTCCCCGGCAAAGGACGGGGTGGGGTTCGGCGACGATGGGGTATGCCGGATAAGGATGTCTCGTTGGCCACCAGGGTCGAGATCACCAAGAAATACGCTGCCGCCTACGAGGCCGCTTCGAAGAAGGACAAGTCGAAGATTCTGGACCAACTGGTCGAGGTCACCGGCTGGAACCGGGATCATGCCCGCCAGCAGCTACGACGCCGGCTGACCCAGCCCAGAGGACGCGCTACCGCCACTGTGGCAGTGATCGATCGGCGCAAGAGCCGGGGCCGGAAGTACTCCTACGACGCGATCAAAGTCTTACAGCACGTGTGGGCCACCGCCGGGGGTATCTGCGGCAAATACCTCGCCGCCTCAATGGCTGACTGGATCCAGGCGATGGAAGCCGCCAGGGCCCTGGTTCCTGGCCAAGACCGCTATAGCCAGCAGGTCCGGACTGAACTGCTGGCCATGAGCGCAGCCACCATCGATCGGTACCTGGCACCAGCGAAGGCCAGGGACCCTATCCGAGGGAAGTCCGCCACCAAACCGGGCAAACTGCTGCGCAACTCCATCAGTGTGCGCAAAGCAGGCGATGAAATCGAAGCCGAACCAGGGTTCTTCGAAGTCGACACCGTGGCCCACTGCGGGCCGACTTTGAAGGGTGAGTTCGCCCGGACGGTGAACTTCACCGATATGCATACCGGGTGGGTCTTCACCCGCGCGATCCGCAATAACGCGATGGTCAACATCGTCGCCGCCTTTGAGGAGTTCATCACCACGGTGCCGTTTATGGTCACCGGCATCGACTCCGACAACGGCAGCGAGTTCATCAACCACCAGGTGTTGGGTTGGTCTGCTGAGCGGAAGATCTTCTACACCCGGTCCCGGCCGTATCAGAAGAACGATCAGGCCACCATCGAGTCGAAGAACAACCACCTGGTCCGCCGCTACGGGTTCTACTACCGCTACGACACCGCGATCCAACGCGAACTACTTAACAGACTCTGGGACCTGGTCTGTGACCGGCTGAACTACTTCACCCCCACCACCAAGCCCACCGGCTACACCGCCGATGCCATCGGGCGTCGTCGCCGGGTCTACGACAAACCCCGCACCCCCTACCAGCGGCTATTCGATGCCGGAGTCCTCAACCCAGCCCAACAGCAGGAGCTGGCCACCTACAAGGCCTCGCTGAACGTCGTTGAGATCGCCGCTGAGATCGACACGATCCAGCAACGGCTGATCGCCTTGGCCGCGATCCCGACTCGGCGCCTGGAGCGGGAGCTCGAGGACCAAGCCGCTCGGGCAATGCCCGAGGCCGATTGGATCAAACTCTACGGCTGACCCGGACCTGTTTCGCGGGGACTTTTACATGAGGCACGGGGGATCACTTCCCGGGGACTTGACCGTGAGGCATCACGGTGGCGACTTGTCTATCGATCAACGTGTCCGGTCAGTACAACTAGAGGGGAAGGTCAAAAGCCGGGTTCGGGATAATCACCATCGAGCGGGGCGATTTCAACGGAGACGGACAGCAACCCACAGTCCGCACGGTCGGCAGATGTAAGCCGCGCCGTTCGCTAGTGCATGTAGTTTTTTCAGGGCCAGATGCCGACCACAACATGAACAGTCCGCACTGGCTTCACTTGTCTGGGCCATGGTTCATCCTAAAACCGCCACTTCAGACACAGGTCTTCCCGCACACCTAATCATCAAAGGGATCCCTCCCACGAGCCGGAAAGAGCGTCCGCGCTAACTCGAAGCGTTTGAGTTGCGCCCGCCTCGGGGTGTTAGTGCTAGCCGCTCCTCCCCGCCGCGCACCCGTCACTAGTTCATGGCATCAGTCGGCGCTCTGGTGTCGCAAGTGACTCGCGGTCTGTTTCATCGCACGTTCATTGCGTGCACGGGTGATCTTGTATAGCCAGTTCGGCACTTGAGGGGTGGTGCGACGGAGGTCAAAAAGACGTTCCTGCCAGACGAGAAGATCCTGCGGCTCGATGGACTGGTCTCGCCGGGAAAAGCGCCTCCCGATTGTTGCCGCGAGGTCGGCTCGGTCGCGGGCGGCTTTCCACGTGTTCATGACGTACTCGGATACATCGAGGAACGCCGGCAAAACGGGGAAGAGAGCTCCCAGGAGGAAAGTGGCGAGGGTAATTTCGCTGATGCTCGCCCAGGTAATGAGACCGGCGAGCCAGAGGATCGCAGCGGCAGCCCACACAGTGACCGTTGTGCGGATAAGCCTGTCTGTGTAGGCGGCATTGCTGCGTTGGGCGATGGCTATGGTCGTGGTTCCAGGACTGTCGGTGTCGACGGTGTACCAGTCGACGAGTTTCTCCTTTTTCGCCACGTCCTGAAGTGGCTTCTTATCGGCGGCGATGAGCGCAATGTCTTCGGGCGTTGGCCGACCTGAGCGATCGATGGTATCTGGCATGTCGAAGAGATACTGATCCAGCTCCTCCTGCACGCACGCGGCCTTGAGCATGGTGTGGTTCTCAAGCAGAGCAAGGACGGTGCGGCCGGCGAAGAGCCAGACGCCGGTGACGGCAGCGACGGAGACAGCAACTGTAGGAGCGAGGAGTGAGAAGAACGGTCCGCCGAGACCGATGACGAGGATCCCGATCCATCGAAGGCTCTGCCAACGCTTCGCCCGGTTGTAAAACCTGCGCTGCGCTAGAAGGAGTTGCAGGGCACGTTCGTCATTCTGTCGATGAGCGATCGTTGCACTGGACGGGGGCTGGTAATCGTGTGAACTCATCGCGGGTCAGAGATTGAACAGCAGCTTCAGTTGCTCGATGGCTTTTTCCTGATTGTCTGCCCGCTCGTATTCCCGGGCCTTGCCCGCGCGGGCTACGGCGGTCTCGAGCTTCGACAAGGCGTCTACCTGGCTGCCCGTTGATGATGTCGCGGTGAAGCGTGATCCGAGTCCCGTGGGATCGTTCATCGCCGCGAGGTTCGCATCGAAAATCTTTTTGAGGGCGAGATGCAGGTCCATTACCGGCAGGTAGGTCGACTCGCCATCGAGGTGCTTCGCTGCGCGCATTTCGAGGTAGCAGGAGGAAACCGGGACGTTGCGCCGGTATTTCCAGATCTTAATCTGCCGAGCCAGCTTCTTCGCGGCACCGTTGTGCTTCTTGTTCACTTCGCCGACGTATTTGTTGTGCTCCTCGGGGAAGGTCTTCATCCATCCGCCAGTCGGGTCCGGGATCAGATAGCCGCTGTCTGAGTAGAAGCCGGGAACGACCTCTACGTCGCCATCACTGAACCGGCACACGACGGCGGGCTGCCGCGTGACGACCAGTGTGTTGGGGTATCGGGCCTGCAGTGCCGCCTTCACCTTGTTGAGGGTCGTCAACTGGGACTCGGGTCGAGACCCCTTCAGGGAGACCAGGTAATCGGCGTCGCTGTGCTTCCAGATGCCGGTGCCATGGCGAAGGGATCCGATCTCAAACATTCGGAAGATCCCGAGCGATGCGTTGAGCTTGTTTTCAATTTCTGTTCGGTGAGTCCGTGCGCCCGTGAACTGGGCGGGTGATGGCACCCAGGTGTCTGTGGTCGTGTTCAGCCATGCTTCTGCGCTCTGCGTCATTTCCGCCCCATTTCGGTCGACTGGCCTGTACTAACCAATGCGTGGTTTTGGTAGCGGCTCCAAGGGCTTGACCCTGCCACTACACAGTTCCCAATCATGTCGTACGTCGCCGACGAAACAACTTTGACGCCGGACGCGTGAAGCTCCTCTTGGGTCGGGTGCTGCCACTCACTAAAAGGCGTTGCGTTTGGGTACACCCAAACGCCCACAGTGGTCCCATCCTCACAGTTGTAGAACCTGGATTGTGTGTGTGAGTTCTAGTCAGGATGGTGGGCTTTGTCGCAGTGGTTGGCGGTGTGTCCTTGGTCCGTTCCTGGGCTGGGGAGTAGATGCCGGCCTTCCTGGTTGGTTGCAGATGCTCCACCCTCCGGTGTAGTAGGTCGGTGAGTCGTAGAAGCATTTCTTCGACCAGGGAGATCGCGGTGCTGGTCCGCAGGACCCCTGGCGTCTCGAGTAGGAGGTTGGTGATGCGGTGCAGGTCCGTCGTGTCTCGGGCCACGATCCGCAGGCGGAGGTTGGCGTCACCGGTGGGGGAGTGGATTTCGATGATTCCCGGAATCTCTGGAGTGCGCCTCGCGCCTCATCGCCGCTGTCTTGACGGATGGACAATTCGACTAACGCGGTGAGGTCATAGCCCAAAGCGCAAGGGTCTACTCGGCGACTGTAGGGGCCAATACCTCGCCCTCAGTAAGGTGACGCAGGCGCGCCTACACGATGTTGCGGGCGACCCCAAGGGGCTGAGTTAGAGCCTTGGCTGCTTGTTTCATGCGCCGGTAGACAGTAGGAGCACACTGCGCAGTCATCAGTAGTGCGACTACAGAAAATAGTGATAGCCTTCAGTAGTCATACTACTGAGGAGAAAACGATGGAGCTGGCAGATGTAGCAAGAATTACATCGGGACTGACAACCCGAGAACGCCTCAGCACGAGTACCGGTGGTGTACTGGCAATTCAAATGGCGGACCTCTCTATCGACAGCAACTTGGAGGTGCGCGGCATGGCCCGGATTCCATCTCCACATCCCCGCTATCGGGTCTCCCGTGGCGACGTCCTCCTTCGCTCACGCGGCCAAGCGACTATCGCTTGGGCCGTCCCGGACGATTTGGCGGAACCAGCCGTAGCTGTTCTGCCGCTCTTCATCATCCGGCCGACCACTGACATTTACAATCCGGATTTCCTCGCATGGTGGCTGAATCAGCCGGATTCACAGACGCACCTGCGGCGTGCCGCCCAGGGGCAGTCCATCCAGATGGTGGCCAAGGCGACGCTCGAATCGGTTCCCCTGCAGCTGCCGTCGCTTGCGCAACAGCGCCTCATCGCCGACGCTGCACAACTCGCCACACGCGAAGCAAAGCTGATGCACCGCTTGACGGAGTGTCAGCACACGCTTCGGCAAACCCAGTTGACCGCTGCTGCCCTTTCGGGGCAGCCCCACACGAAAGCAGACCGCAAATGACCGAGCAGCAAAGCACCCGCCTCTCGAGCGGGGTGAAGGACCAAGTCACCCAAGACCAAATCAACAATGCCGCTTGGGCAGCCTGCGACACGTTCCGTGGCGTGGTTGATGCCACGCAGTACAAGGACTACATCCTGGTAATGCTCTTCGTGAAATACATCTCCGATGTTTGGACCGAACACGAGGAGAAATACCAGAAGCAGTTTGAGGGCAACCCTGAGCGGGTGGAGTCACTGCTGAAGCGCGAGCGGTTCCCGCTGCATAAAACGTCAACGTTCAACCACCTGTACGCCAACCGGAACGCGGACAATATCGGCGAGCTGATCAATGTAGCGCTGGAAGCCATCGAGGAGGACAACAGGGCAAAGCTGGCGGGCGTTTTCCGAAACATTGACTTCAACTCCGAGGCAAACCTGGGACAGCCCAAGGACCGCAACCGGCGCCTGAAGAACCTGTTGGAGGACTTCGCCAAGCCAGAACTGGACCTTCGCCCGTCGCGGGTGAGCGATGACATCATCGGTGAAACCTACATCTACCTCATTTCGCGGTTCGCCTCGGACGCTGGCAAGAAGGCGGGGGAGTTCTACACGCCGCGCTCCGTGTCTGAGCTGTTGGCCCGTCTTGCTGCGCCCCGCGAGGAAAGCAGCATCTACGATCCAGCATGTGGATCGGGCTCGCTGCTCATCCAGACGGCTGCCCAGGTGGGCAGCAACAACTACGAGCTCTTTGGCCAGGAGGTCAACGGCTCCACGTGGGCGCTGGCCCGCATGAATATGTTCATGCACGCCAATGACAGTGCGCACATCGAGTGGGGCGATACCCTCAACGACCCTAAGCTCTTGGAAGGCGATCAGCTCAGACAGTTCGATGTGGTGGTGGCCAATCCCCCATTCTCCCTGGACAAGTGGGGAGCCGAGGTTGCGGCGTCGGACCGGTGGGGCCGGTTCTGGCGCGGAGTCCCGCCCAAGAGCAAGGGCGATTACGCCTTTATTTCGCACATGATCGAATCAGCACGACGACAGACGGGCCGGGTTGCGGTGATCGTTCCGCACGGCGTGTTGTTCCGGGCCGGTTCCGAAGGTCGCATCAGGGAGTCGCTGATCGAAGAGAATCTTCTGGACACGGTAGTCGGACTGCCAGCGAATCTGTTCACCACGACCGGCATACCCGTGGCCATACTGATCTTCGACCGTTCGCGTGAAAAGGGCGGAGCTAACGAGGATCGCGATGACGTCCTGTTCATTGATGCCAGCCGGGACTTCACTCCGGCCAAGGCGCAGAACCTGCTAGACGAGCAACATATTGAGCGGATCATCGAGACGTACCGTGACCGGACCGAGACTGAGCGGTACTCGCGCCTGGTACTTCGCGAGGAGATCCGGGAGAACGATTTCAACCTCAACATCCCTCGCTACATCGATACCTTCGAAGCCGGGACGGAAATTGATGTAGCCGCCGTACAGCGTGAAATAGAGCAGATTGAAGCCGAACTGGTGAAAGTCCGTACCCGCATGGCCGCTTACCTGAAGGAGCTGGGCATCAATGGTTGAGTGGCCGGAGCGGTCTACCGAAATTATGGGGCACAGGGAAATTGAAGCAACACGCAGGACGGCCGAAGTGGCGGCCGGAGGCAAGGCAGGCTCTGTAGAGTCGCGTCAACTTGGGAAACGTGAAAGGTGGGGCAAATGACATACTCTCACCACTGGCCGCAAATCGAGATTGGCGAGATTCTCCGCATCGCAAGTGGTCAGGTTTCTCCGCTCCATTCAAAATATTCAGAAATGCCACATATTGGGCCGGAGAACATTCGTCAGGGCGGCGGAATTATTAAGTCGAGCATCCGGAGTGCGAAGGATCTGAAGCTTGTCTCAGGAAAGTATGCCTTTAATGAAACGTCTATCTTGTATTCGAAGATTCGACCGGCACTCAACAAAGTCGGGCTGCCGGATTTCAGTGGGATATGTAGCGCGGACATGTACCCTATGTGGGTCCGAGAGCCAGCTAGAGCTGATCGGGATTTTGTTTACCATGTACTCGCATCTGAGGCATTTGTCGATAACGCGACTAGACGATCATTCCGAACAGGAATCCCAAAAATTAATCGTGAAGATTTGGAATCTTTGACTATTCCCTTGCCTCCTATTTCCGAACAACGGAAGATTGCTGAAATCCTCCGCACCTGGGATAAGGCGATCGAGCTGATAGAGGCATACGTCTCCCGGCTTCAGACGCGTCGTAGCTGGCTTCGTATGGAGCTCCTGACTGGTCGAGTGCGCATCGGTGGGCATGCTGGGTCGTGGTCTAGGACACGATTGAGCGAAGTTCTTCGGGAGCATAAGAAGCGCTCGACTGGTTCGGAGGAGGTGTTCTCGGTTTCTGTCCACAAGGGACTCGTGAATCAGATGGAGCACCTCGGCCGATCCTTTGCCGCAGCAAATACTGATCACTACAACCTCGTCAACGCGGGCGATATCGTTTACACGAAAAGTCCGACAGGTGATTTCCCACTCGGCATTATTAAACGCAGTTCAGCCCCGGGTCCCGTTATCGTGTCGCCGCTATACGGCGTGTTTACGCCTCAAAACTATGAGCTCGGCGTGATTCTGGATGCATATTTCGAATCCCCAAGGACAGTGCAAAATTATCTCAGCCCGCTGGTGCAGAAGGGCGCAAAAAACACGATCTCCATTACCAACCAGGGATTTCTCAGCGGACACCTCAACCTGCCGGGTAACCCGGCAGAGCAGAGTGACCTGGCCGCACTCCTGACTGCATCTCGGGAAGAAATAGCTGCAGCGCAGCGCAAAACAGAGCTCCTGCGCACCCAGAAGCGCGGGCTCATGCAGAAACTACTCGCTGGGCAGGTGTCTGTAAACGTTGCTACCGAGACCTATCCAAGGGGACACGAAGATGACTAACGAGACTTTCGACGCCTCAGAGCTAAGCCAGTCTCAAGGCCCGGCTGTGCAACTGCTGGAAGCCCTTGGCTTCACCCAGCTCACGCCCACCGAGGCTCTGAAAGAGCGCGGCGGCAAGCAGAGCAATGTGCTGTTCACCGGAATCCTCACCGCGCAGCTTCTCAAAATCAACCAGTTCACCCACAAAAAACGCCAGTACCCCTTTGACGTCGCCGACGCGGAAGAGGCCGTGCGTCGTCTCGGGCCAGAGCTGGAACAGGCCAAAGGACTTCAGGCGGCCAACCTGGAGGTCTACGACCGGCTCATCCTCGGCACCACCATAACTAAGACCGTGGGCGGCGACAGTAAGAGCTACTCACTCCGCTACATAGACTGGCATACCCCCGGCAACAACGTCTTCCACGTCACAACTGAGATGCGCGTGGAACGCACCGGAAGCAGTGCAACCCAGCGGCTCGACGTCGTCGGCTATGTTAACGGCATTCCGTTCATCATCATCGAAAACAAGCGGCCCACGGAGGAACTTAAAAAGGCCGGTAGCCAGCTGATCGGGTACCAAAACAGCGACGGCATTCCGCACCTTTTTCACTATGCCCAACTGCTTATATCGGCCAATCGGCAGGAGGCTTTATATGCGACCGTTGGAACAAAGCGGAAGTTCTGGGCCAGCTGGCATGACGCCGAGGATACCGACGCGGTCATTCAGCCGCTCATAGCGGGGCGGACTGTCAGTCAACAAGACCGCCTACTGTACGCACTGTGCCGACCCGAACGGCTACTGGATCTTGTGCGCCGCTTCACCGTATTCGACGCCGGGGTCCGCAAGATTGCCAGGCACCAGCAGTACTTTGCCGTGCGCAAGACCGTGGAACGCGTACTGACGGCTGGCCATGAGGAACGCCGCAACGGTGGCGTCATCTGGCACACCCAAGGCTCGGGGAAATCACTCACGATGGTGATGCTCGGCAAAGCCCTGGCTCTGGACCCCCGCGTCACCAACCCGCAGATGATCATCGTCACGGATCGCGACGATCTGGACAAACAGATCCGCGATACCTTTCTCGCCTGCGAGTTAGAACCCGTCCGCGCCAAGAGCGGCAAACACCTCGGCGAACTCATACGCGACCATGCGCCCCTGATTACCACACTCATCAATAAATTCGACGGCGCGGCCAGCCGCGAAGGCCGGGATGAGTCCCGCGACATCTTTGTTCTTGTGGACGAGAGCCACCGCAGCCAGACCGGCCGCTACGGCGGCTACGGGCAGTTCCACGTGGCCATGCGCCGTGTTCTGCCCAACGCCTGCTATCTGGGGTTCACCGGAACACCGTTGCTGAAACGGGAGCGAAACACCGCGAACACCTTTGGCGGGATCATCCACAGCTACACCATTGACGAGGCAGTACGGGACCGCTCCGTGGTGCCCATCCTGTACGAGGGCCGCTTGGTAGAGCAGCAAATTACCGCCGGTGTGATTGACGCCTGGTTCGAGAAAATTAGCGCCGGGCTGACGGACGAGCAAAAACGCGACCTCAAGCGAAAGTTCAGCCGCGCCGACGTCCTTGGAAAGACAGCTCAGGCAGTCCGGGCCAAGGCCTTCGACATTTCCGAGCATTACCGGCAAAGCTGGCAGGGCAGTGGATTTAAGGCACAGCTAGTGGCGCCGAACAAGGCCGCAGCCATCCGCTTCAAGCACGAACTCGATGAGATCGGCCACGTCACCAGCGAGGTGATTATCTCCCCGCCCGATGAGGCGGAAGACCGCGAAGAAGTGGATGCGGAATCCAGGGGAATTGTGCAACGCTTTTGGGAGTCGCAGATGGCTCGGTACGGCAGCGAGGCCAACTACAACGAGCAACTCATCAAACAGTTCAAGGGCTCAGGCGGACCCGAGATCATCATCGTGGTGTCCAAGTTACTCACCGGATTCGATGCCCCTCGCAATACGGTTCTATATCTCTGCAAACCACTGCGGGAACATACCTTGCTCCAAGCCGTGGCCCGCGTTAACAGGCTTTTCTCCGACGAGAAGGCCGAGAAACAGTTCGGCTACGTGTTGGATTACGAGGGTCTCCTCGGCGAGCTGGATCAAGCGCTGACGGCCTACAGCGCACTCGGCGACTTTGATCCCAAGGAGATCGCAGGGGCTGTAGTGGACATCCGCGAACAGATTCGCTTGCTCCCGGGACGGTGGAGCCATGTATGGGATCTGTTTAAC
Organism: Arthrobacter sp. BC5; assembly: GCF_056680255.1. Lineage (NCBI taxonomy): Bacteria > Bacillati > Actinomycetota > Actinomycetes > Micrococcales > Micrococcaceae > Arthrobacter > Arthrobacter sp. BC5. The sequence goes on along the minus strand of NZ_JBWXPX010000002.1, from coordinate 144 downwards.
GCCATCGCCAGGAAAAATGACATGGAGGCGTTGGAGCAGCATCTGTTTGATGAACCGCTGCGGCACGAATTCTATGAGCGGCTCAAGACCTTCGGCCGCACCCTTCACCTAGCACTGTCCAGCGACAAGCTACTCGATGTCATG